>NZ_CP166769.1:699395-1049093 GCF_041345015.1 Bartonella sp. DGB1 | reverse complement strand
AACATTTGACTTTATCGTTGCTAATCCACCCTTTTCAACAAAATCTTGGCAAAATGGTTTCGCTAAAGATGAGAAGAAAAACACTATTTCTGATTCATTCAATCGCTTTGAGTATGGTGTTCCGCCTGCTAAGAATGGTGACTATGCTTTTTTATTGCATATTTTGCGTTCGTTGAAAACAACTGGTAAAGGTGCGGTTATTCTTCCGCATGGTGTTTTGTTTCGTGGAAATTCTGAGGGCATTATCCGTAAAGAAATAATTAAACGCGGTTATATTAAAGGTGTGATTGGTTTACCTGATAATTTATTTTATGGTACTGGTATATCAGCCTGTATTATTGTGCTTGATAAGGAACATGCTGAATCCCGCAAGGGTATTTTTATGATTGATGCTAGTAAGGGTTTTATTAAAGATGGTAATAAGAACCGTCTACGTGAACAAGATATTCACAAAATCGTTGATGTTTTTAATAAAAATCTCGAGATTGAAGGATTCTCTCGTTTAGTTCCTGTTTCTGAAATAGCTGACCCTAAAAATGATTATAACTTGAATCTACCGCGTTATATTTATAGTGCCGATAAAGCAGATATTCATGATTTAATAGCTCATTTAAAAGGAGGTATTCCTAAAAGGGATATTGACGAACTGCAATGTTATTGGGATGTATTCACTGCTACAAGGGAAGTGCTTTTTAAGCAAAATGGTAGCCCAGATTATTTAACCGCGCGTGTAGCAAGTGATCAGGTTAAAACAGCAATTCTAGATTCTGTAGAATATCAGGAATATGCTAAAAAAGCTCAAGTCACATTAAGAGAATGGCAAAGTAAATATGAGCCTTATCTTAAAGCACTTGAGCAAGGATGTAAGCCTAAAGATGTGATAAAAGAAATATCAGAAGATTTACTTGCTAGATTCTCAAATGTTCCATTGATTGATAAATATGATATATACCAGAATTTGATGGATTATTGGTCTGAGGTTATGCAAGATGATTTGTATAAAATATCTGCAGAAGGTTGGAAAGATGCCGCGCAAATACGTTTGATAATTGATGAAAAAGATAGGGATATGAAAGTTAGAGAGATACCAGATCTTGTTATTGGTAATGGTAAAAATACGCAAAAATTTAAAGTTGATCTTATTCCTCCAGCTTTAATAGTGAAATATTATTACGCAGATGAAAAAAAGTTACTTGATGATTTAGAGGTACAACGTGAGTCTATCGTACAAGCAATTGAAAAGCTTACAGAAGATCATAGCGGTGAAGAATCTTTACTAGAAGATGCTAAAAATGAAAAGGGTAAAATAACTAAAACAAGTCTGAATGATCGTATTAAGCAGATTAAAGATGATGAAAATTTTGCCGATGAAATGTTAGTTCTTAAGCAATTGCAACAACTGCTAGAGCAAGAAGCTAAGTTAATTGCTGAAATTAAGTTAAAACAACTAGAAGTTGATAAGAAAATTATATTGCATTATGCTAAGTTAGATATTGATGAGATTAAAAATTTAGTTGTAACTAATAAATGGTTTTATCAGATGAATATTGTGGTTGCTAATGAGGTTGAGCGTGTAACGCAAGTTTTAGCTAATCGTGTTCAAGAGCTTGAAGAGAGATATGAACACCCCATGCCGGAACTAGTCAAACAAGTTTCATATTATTCTGACCGCGTAGAAGAGCATTTGAAAAAGATGGGGTTCAGTTGGTAATGGAAAAAATAAAAGCCGGTTACAAACAAACAGATATCGGACTTATTCCAGCTGACTGGCAGGTAAAACCAATATCAGCATTATGTGATATTTTTAATGGTACAACACCATCTACAGCTAACCCAGCTTTTTGGTTTAAGGGAGATATTCCTTTCTGTACACCATCAGATATAACAAGTATCTCAGGCAAATATATTGAAAAAACAGAGAGAAATATTACTTCTTTAGGACTTGCTAAAAGTGCTGGAAATTTGTCGCCAGTTGGTAGTCTTTTACTATGTAGTGCTGCTACTATTGGCGATGTTAAAATTGCTAATAGGAAAGTTCTGACGAATCAGAACATCACTTCTCTAATTTGTCATTCTGTAGATAATGAATTTATGTATTATAAGTTTCTCACCTTAAAAGACCAGATTTTAAAAATTTCCATTGGTTCAACTTTTTTGTTGTTGACCAAGAAAGATATTGCATGTTTTAAGGTTGATATACCTACACTAGAAGAGCAAAAAGCGATAGCGGCAGCATTATCTGATGTAGATAGCTTGATTGATAGCCTTGAGCAATTGATTAACAAAAAGCATGATATGAAAAAAGCCATGATGCAGCAGCTCTTGACAGGAAAAAAACGCCTCCCTGATTTTGCTGCCCAGCAAGATGATGAATCAAATTACAAACAAACAGATATAGGACTTATTCCAAAGGATTGGGAGGTGGTTTTGGTGGGTGATTTGTTTGATTTTAAAAATGGATTAAATAAAGCCAAAGAATTTTTTGGATACGGAACGCCTATTGTTAATTATATGGATGTTTTTAAATTGTCAGGTTTGCGGTTTAATAATATTCAAGGAAAAGTTAATGTAACTTTTCAAGAGAAACAAAATTTTTCAGTTAAGAAAGGTGATGTTTTTTTTACTAGAACATCTGAAACCGTTGAGGAGATCGGAATTGCATCTGTAATGTTGGAGGATTGTAATGAGACTGTATTTAGTGGTTTTGTATTGCGTAGTCGACCTAAGTCCAAGTTAATAAAAAAGGATTATTGTCAATATTGTTTTTCTTCTGATGAAGCAAGAAAACAGATAGTTTCTAAAAGTACTTATACTACGAGAGCTTTAACGAATGGGCGCCTTCTTTCGTCTGTGATTTTAGCTCTCCCCAAACCAGAAGAGCAAAAAGCTATTGCTAAGGTGCTCTCTGATATGGATAAAGAAATTGATATGTTAAAACAACGTCTCGATAAAGTACGTCTTGTTAAAATGGGTATGATGCAGGAACTGTTAACTGGTAAAACACGCTTAATTAAAACTGCTATAGCATAAGATATGTTCTGAAACGGCTTATTATTGTGCCTGCTGATAATTTTTAGTTTATTTCTTGCAAAGCAAAAGCGGATTAATTGCAAATATTTACTAATTATTATTTATAAAATAGGTTGAATTATCTTAATCTTTATTTACAAATATTAGTCAGATATTTTATTATAAATCTGTTCGTTGGTAATTTGGTTGCTTGAGTTTATGTTTAAAATCTTTATTGTTTGTTGAACTATCCATAAGCTTGAAAGCTAATATTATATCGAATAAAATTATTTAATTACTAGATATTGGGATAATAAGTTATGAGTGCAGTAGGAGCCCTAGAGCGTGTTACGCAAAATCGTATAGTTGAATTGTTCAAAAATCAACTTGGATATAAATATTTGGGTGATTGGAAAGATAAAGATAATAAAAATATAGAGATAAATTTATTAAAATCCTTTTTGCAAAAAAATAATTATAGCGATAAATTAATTGAGCGTGCTTTACGTGAGTTAGATAAAGCTACGGCAATAGGTTCTGGCCGTAGTCTTTATGATGCAAATAAAGATGTATATAGTCTACTGAGATATGGTATCAAAGTAAAAGACGGTGTTGGGGAGAAAAATGAGACCGTTTGGCTTATTGATTGGGCTAATCCAGAAAAAAATGATTTTGCTATTGCAGAAGAGGTAACTGTTAAAGGTGATAATGATAAGCGTCCAGATTTGGTGCTTTATATTAACGGTATTGCTATTTGTGTTATTGAACTGAAACGATCTACAAAGGGTGTGAGTGAAGGGATTAGACAGAATATTTTAAATCAAAATAAAGAATGTATTCGTCATTTTTTCACTACTATACAGTTGCTTATGGCAGGCAGTGATACCGGTGGTTTGCGTTATGGAACAATTGAAATAAGCGAGAAATATTACCTTGAATGGAAAGAGGAAGGTGGTATCGGTGATTATAAATTGGATAGACATTTATCACTTATATGTGACAAAAAGCGTTTGCTTGAGTTAATCCATGATTTTATTGTGTTTGATGCAGGCATAAAAAAGACATGCCGTCATAATCAATATTTTGGTGTTAAAGCAGCACAAAATTCTATAAATCGTCGTCAGGGCGGTATTATTTGGCATACACAAGGCTCTGGTAAAAGTCTTACCATGGTATGGTTAACTAAATGGATACGTGAAAATAAAAAAAACGCACGCGTACTTATCATTACTGACCGTAGAGAATTAGATGAACAGATAGAGAAAGTTTATCACGGGGTCAATGAGAATATTTATCGTACCACTAGTGGCGAAGACCTTATACATAGTTTGAATGCTAGCGAGCCATGGTTGATATGTTCGCTTATTCATAAATTTGGTAGTTCTGATAATAATGATTTAGCCGATAAAGATGTCGATAAATTTGTAGCAGAAATTCAGAAATATAGCAGATCAAACTTTAATGCAAAAGGTGATATTTATGTCTTTGTGGATGAGTGTCATCGCACTCAAGCGGGCAAACTTCATACTGCTATGAAAAAGCTTTTACCACATGCTTTATTCATTGGCTTTACTGGAACTCCTATACTTAAAAAGGATAAACAAACTAGTATTGAGATCTTTGGTCCTTATATTCATACATATAAATTTGATGAAGCTGTTAAAGATAAAGTTGTGTTAGATTTGCTATATGAAGCAAGGGATATTAACCAGATTGTTATTGCTCCTGATAAAATAGATGCTTGGTTTAAGGGCAAAACATCAGGTCTTACTGACTTCGCGCGAGCGCAATTAAAAAAGAGATGGGGGACTATGCAAAAGGTTCTTAGTTCTCAATCACGATTAGAAAAAATCGTAACTGATATCTTGTTTGATATGGAGATGAGACCCAGGCTTGCTAATGGGCGAGGCAATGCTATTTTAGTTGCTGGTAGCATATATCAAGCATGTAAATTTTATGAGATTTTTGCTAAGACAGAGCTTGCAGGTAAATGTGCTATTGTAACCTCTTATAAACCATCTTTGCAAAGCATTAAAGATGAGTATAGCGGAGAAGGTTATACAGATAAACTTAACCAATATAATATATATAAAAAAATGTTGTCTGATTTCTTTGAGCAACCAGAGGATCAATCGGTTAATCGTATAGACGAATTTGAAAAGAAAGTAAAGGAAAAATTTATTAAAGAACCTGGTCAGATGCGATTATTGATTGTCGTTGATAAGCTGCTTACAGGTTTTGATGCGCCATCAGCAACTTATCTTTATATTGATAAAAAAATGCAAGATCATACGCTTTTCCAAGCTATTTGTCGTGTAAATCGTTTGTATGGTGAAGGTAAAGAATATGGATATATTATTGATTATAGAGATTTGTTTAACTGTTTAGAAAGCTCAATTAGAGATTATACTAGTGGTGCATTTGATAATTATGATAAAGAGGATGTTACTGGATTAATCAAAGATCGCTTTACTACGTTAAAACAACGGATAGATGAAGCTCGTGAAACATTAAAAGCTCTTTGTGAAAATGTTAGCGAACCAAAAGATACAGCCGCTTATATTAAATATTTTTGTACGGAAGATAAACAATCAATTAGATTTGCCTTATACAAGGCAATTAATGCTTTTATTCGTGCTTATGCTGCTTTGGCTAATGAAATGCCTCAGGCGGGTTATTCAGCAGCAGAAATTGCCGAGATTAAAAATGATGTTAAACATTATGAACTTCTGTTACAAGAAATAAAAATAGCTAGTGGTGATTATATTGATATGAAGCTTTATGATCCTGCAATGCTGCATTTGATTAATTCATATATACAAGCAGATGAAAGTAGAACAATATCAGATTTTAATGATATGAGCCTTATCCATCTTATTGTTGAACTTGGAGAAGGGGCAATTGAAAGTTTGCCGAAAAAAATTCGTAATAGTGAGGAACTTACGGCAGAAACTATTGAAAATAATATGCGAAGATTAATAATTGATGAGTCAGAAGTTAATCCAAAATATTATGAAGAAATGTCTAAACTATTGGAGGAATTAATTAAAGAACGTAAAGATCAGGCAATAAAATATAAGGAATATATGCAAAAAATTAAAAATCTAGCAGCTAAACTTGTAAGAACAGAAACAAATAGCGCTTATCCTAAATCTTTAGCTTCACCAGCAAAACGAGCTTTATATGATAATCTAGGAAAAGATGAACAGCTTGCTCTTAAAGTGGATAATTTAGTTAGAACTACTAAAAAAGATAACTTCTTAGGAAATAAGGCTAAAGAACGTGAAATAAAATTAGCTATTACAGAGGTTGTAACCACTGCTGGATATGATGTCGAACATATATTTGAATTAGTCAAAAAGCAACAAGAATATTTAACATGATTATTAATGAGAAAATGATCACCGTTAATGAAATACCGGTTAAAGTTATTCGTAAAAAAATCAAGAATCTTCATTTAGGAGTATATCCACCTAATGGATTAGTAAGAGTTGCTGCACCAGAAAAATTTAGCGATGAATCTATAAGGTTAGCTGTTATAACGAGACTTAGCTGGATTAAACAACAAATAAAATCTTTTCAAGAACAACCGCGTCAAAGTAAGAGAGAGATGGTCTCAGGAGAAGATCATTATTATCTTGGTCGTAGATATTTATTAGATGTTGTTTATACGGATAAAACTCCTTTTGTGGAAATTAAAAATAAAAAAAAGATAGTATTAAATATCAACCTTGATACTGGAAGAGAAGCACGCGAAAAATTGCTAAAACATTGGTATCGTAACGAAATGCAAAAGATCCTCCCGAAAATTATTAAAAAATGGGAGATAAAATCAGGATTAAAGGTTCAATCTTACGGTATTAGAAGAATGAAAACAAAATGGGGAAGCTGTAACCAAACGCAAAAAAGAATATGGCTTAATTTAGAGCTTATAAAAAAGCCAAAAAATTGTATTGAATATGTAGTAATGCATGAAATGGTTCACTTTCTTGAACGCACACATAATGATAACTTTATATATTATATGGATCGATTTATGCCAAAATGGAGAATTTTCAAAAATGAATTAAATAAATCTGTACTTGCTTATGAAAATTGGTAATACGATTATTTTAGCAATAGTTGCTTAATTACTCTTTGTAATTTACAATAAATTCCTATGCTGCAAATTTAATTTACCTTTTGTTTTTTTAATAACTTTTCTATTTCGATAGTATTTTTAAATGAGAAACGGTGATCTACTATTATTATAGTTGTATTAGTTTTTTTTGCGTAATTTTCTATATCTTTTTTTAAATCTGTAAATTTTTTAGCATCTACACAAGAGAAAACTTCATCTAAAATAATAAGCGGTGACGTCGTTAGTTCTTTTTTTCGTAGTGTAGGCGAGCAATCAGTGTAGACTAGTGATTGGTGAATATTATTTTTATTATCAGTTATTGTTTTATAATAACTGGAGTCAATAGTTGATGCAATTAATGGTAGGATATCGTCAAAAGATAATATTTTTAGTCCTAAAATATTTAAAGTTTTAACTCCTATATAAATAGCTTTTTCATAGTTTGACGTTACTATTTGATTTTTATTATCTGAGTAGGTAGGGATAATATTTGCTACGCCTTTTAGATATTCACTTTTACCACCACCAGATGATCCGCTAAGAGAATAAACTTTGCCGCGCATAAAAATTTGTTCTTTATAGGTTTGGCGAGCTATAAAGCCCGAGATTTTAATTTTATCATTTGTTACTTTCATTGGAACATAAGAGTAGGGTGAAGCAAAAAGAGCTAATCGATCTAAAGAAATAGCTTGCGATTTAAATCCAGTAATTGCTAAAAATGCATTAGATAGATTAGAACGAATTAATAAAAAAGCGCTTACTATTAAAACAAAAGCTTCTTGAGTTGTAGAGAAATTACTGTAAAGGGCAACAATAATCACCAATGTAATATCACTTATAAAACGACATAATAAGGATAATACTCCGCGACAAATGACACTTTGCAGTCTTGTTTTATAAAATTGTTCTAATTGCTCTTGTATATTTTTTTTATACCATTGCATAAAATAAGTTATATATGGTGCTAAAGAAGTATTTTTGGCCTTGGAAATAGCATAGGCAATATATGTTGAACGTGTTAGGGCATCGAACCCTTTTACCGATTGTATACGAGTAGTATATAAAGACTCGATCGATAAACGATAAATTGTAAATAATAAAAATCCAAAAGCTAGTACTACTCCCAGACCGTAAAGACCATATGATAACCATAAAATTAGCATATTGCCAAAGATAAGAGCAGTTATACTTACAATATCCTGAAAATACCACGCGATACGCTCAAAACATGTGGTTAAATCCCGCGAAATTACCTGCAAATAAGTTTCTTGACGCTCCTCTCTGATGTTATGCAATCCTTCTAAAAATCGTGTACAGCTTTCTTTGCGTAAAAGATATTCAATATAAACCATAGCTAAAGTTCCTATAATAATACCAATAAGGATATATAGGATAATCCACCAGTATGAAATGGTATATTCTGGCAAAGTAAGATTTGTCATGAACATGAGCATAAAAGTTGGTATTGATATAGCACAAAAGCTTAATAAACTGGATTTAGTAAGAGATTCAAAACGCTTTTTAACTTTTGATGGTTTTCTTTCTTCCTCAGTCACTGTTGAGTAAGTTCTTTTTGTATCGTTAGATGTAAGACGCTTAGAGGTATAAGTGTTACTTGTAGCAAGATTTTCATAACTTTTGATTATTTTATCGGTTATTACTACATTCTCCATTTTTTTTAAATAATTTAATATGCGTATCGCTGCTATAGCATCAAGATTTGCAAAAGATTCGTTAATATATAAGGTTGTTTGCGTGGCATGTGCTAAAACAACCCCGCGCAGTAATTGAAGGCGAAAATATTGACCATCAGAGATATTTTTACCATCATAATCAATAAATTTTTGTAATGCTTGTTGTGCATTATGACCAAACTCTGGAATAAAAAGAAAAACCTCCAATAACTCCTCAATGAAAGATTCAGCAAGTGTAGTTTCTTTCCCTTGTAAGAGCTCTCCTAATGTAGTAGGCCAGATTGGCCATTCTTTAGAAAAAGTTATGGTTTTTTTTAATGTAGGTTGGTTTACGTTATTAGTTTCTCCACATGAAGAAATAGTAATTAGTTCTTTCAGTTGCGCAAGTGAACGATTTGCTTGTTTAAAAGCCATATATGATTGTGGAAAGGAAAGAATAGCTGATAAAATTGGTAATGATAGCCAAACAATTATACCTCCCCATTCTGTTGAAATCAAACCTATGCCTAGAATTACAGTTAATATATAAGGAAATAATCTACCAAATCCAATTGTATAGGTTTCAAGACCTTTTAAAAAAGTGTCTTTATTCCGCAATTGTACTTCTTCTTGAACATGTCGAGATATCTTTGTTAAGTCTTGTATATTTTTTATACTTTTTAAATAAGCTCCGTGCTTTACCCAAGTAGATCCTAACTCAATGCGTTCCGCGGTGCGATCCATAATTTTTTGATAATTTTTATCACTTAGTTTTGATAAAATATGGCTTATAGGTAAGAGTATAATTATAAGAGAAATAACAAATAAACCAGCTATACCATATAGATAAAATGATAATATAGTAGTTATAAAAATAAAAACAGGAGTTATTATAACAGATTGTGCAGACATAATATTATCTAAAACAAGATTTAAATCACGTGTACTTAAACGCTCCAATTTATTTAGTTCTATTTTATCGGCTTTTACAGAAAGTAATCTATATTCGTATTTTTTTATTAATTGCCTACCCCAAAAAGCATCTATCCGCATTAATATAGCACCAGATATAAGAAATAATATTGTTAAGGAAAATAATATATATATATTATGAGTTGTGCTCACATTATTGTTTATAGATGATCCAAGCGTATAAATAAAAAACAGCTGGGCAACAGATGATATAATTTGTAATAAAAAATAAATGGAGGTTATCGCTGGAGATATATTCCAAACACAGGCGAGTATATTGTTATTTATTATTTTTATATGCTCTTCGTGTTGATCTCTTTTATATGGTATTAAGGGAACAAATTTATAAAAAAATTTCATAACATTGGTTTGCATGAGTTTATTTTTCCCTGATTAATATATTAGTAATGCCATGTAGGAGATATTTTATTTAGTAATGAGATGGTTGAATTAATAGTCTTATTAAATTGCTCCTATACTTAAAATGGATTCACTGATAGTAGTTTATAGCCTTTAGTGCTTAATTTAATAGATTTAATAAAGCAGAAAATTATAAAAAATGTCAATAATTTACTTTACTTGTAATTTATTAAACGTTTATCTTTTACAAATTATCACTTATAAATTATTTATTAATATACTAACTTAATTTGTTTTTAGAAAAAAATCTGTAATATCATATACACATCGTTTTACCTTAGAATAATCATAAAAATGATATGGTATCTTTCTAATTTATAATTTTTAAAAATATTATCAAAATTATTAAATAAAATATTTCTAAAGGTTCTATATCTTGAAAAAGAAAAAAATATCCCCTATACACTTCCTCTGTAATGTTGAGCTCTTTAGATCAATGATAAAAAATATGAGTTATTTTCACTACAGCAATGCTCTATTTTAGCATCTCCAATTCTAGTAGACTGTGCGTTAGGATAATAAGCTTTTTCTGAACAACATTCATCTTTATTTAAATTTTCATCTTTAAACCAACATGCCATAAATTTTTAACAGCAACCGTATGTAAATTGGCATACGTCATGATAATTTTTTAAAGGTATGTTATTTAAATGAAGCCTAACATTTGGAATATATTCTATAATTATAGTAAAAAAATCGTAAAAAATACCAAGAATATTTGTTATATATCCACCTTTAAAAAGTGTATATCTAAAAATCTCTTTGAAAAAACTATCATGAATCAAATGTTTTTTTATAACTATTTTCTCATTAACTTCTTAGAAAAAGCAGTACAAATAAGGGCCTTATACGGACTCATTACTACTATGTATTTTATTTATATAATACTCACGCTCAGGTTTTAATTTTAGACCGTCACAACAGGAGTAATCATATTTCAAGAATATTGTAAATTCCTCTAAGAGTTAAAGATAAAACAAAAATAAAAATTAAAATGCTTAAAGTACAAAAGAAAATAATAGATCCTGTTTTGATTTTTAAAACATCTTTAGCTATTTTTTCTTATTATCCAATTTTTAAATATAACTAAAATAGCAATAAGATCATTTGTTATTATTTTTGAAATTATTAGTAATTTTTATAAAATATTATTTCCTATATCAATAATGATATCAATTCTGTCCGCAGACATTCTTAGAGTTTTTGGCTATGAATTCGACTTATTAAATATCTAGATGTGTATTTAGTAAAATATCTTGTTTTTGATTTCATTAAATATATAGACTTAATTAATAATTTTTTTGCTTAATATCTTACTAAAACTATTAGTATGTTTCCAACTAAGACTCTACTTACTATTGCAATAGTAAGTATCTTTGAAGCAATAGATAGCTTCTTCATTAACTTTAGTCTTAAACCATATAAAGTGGTAGATAATTATCATTCTTATATAAAAGATAACTGGCTTTATGCAAGAAAAGAGAAAGATATAGAAGAAAAAGATAACCATTAATTTAATATTTTCAAAAATTTTACCTACTAAGAAAGTTGGTAAAATTTGTTATAACCATTTTTTTCCTTCTCTTGTTTTAATTCTTTTTCATGCTGTTCAGGTGTCTTGGTTCACTCATTTCTATTATTTTTTAACCATTTTTTCCTTTGTACTTATATTTATAATGATTTAACGATTGATATGTTTTTAAAAAAATTCATTAATTTTATCTATGCTTTTTTGAATATCTGATTTAGCCTGTGAAAAGATTACCAATAGGAGCTCAATGAAGCAGGAACTTGTCAAAATGAGTCAAATTACTGCTTGAACATAGCCGGAATCCTAGCTCTTTAGGGCGGGGTGGATGTCAATTAATGTTTAGTTATGTTCTATAGCGCTGGATGATAAATGATTGAATTCGATTAAAAACTCCGGAGATATGTCGCCGGAGTTAAGAAAAGGAAAGATTAGCAAATCTCTACGTATTTATCCAGTAATTGCTGTATATGTTGGTAATCTTCCAGTAATGAATATTTGTTTTCAGCTGCTAAATGCACCATGCCGAGCGAACTACTTAGATCAAAGGTTTTGACTACAATATCCCCTATTTTTGGTTTTAGATTGAAGTTAATTACGCTAGGAATTTGACTAAGCTGTTTTGGTAAATCCATTGCTGTGATTGTTCCAGCCTTCTTCGATGATAGAAAGACCTGAAGTCCGTTTTTCTTGATCTGATAGCGTTGACCAATGCGTTGCAGAAATTTTTGCGGGGTCAAATAACTTTCCAAAGTTAATTCAATTTGATCATTGCCGAGACAGGTCTGGTTAAATAGAGGGTCTACGCCGCCGCTGATGCGTGCGGCGATCTCAACCAGCATTGGCCCTTGCGATGTGATGATGACTTCTGCATGTGCTGGGCCGAATTGAATATCTAGCGCATCTAAAACTCTGAATACGTATTTTCTTAGAATCTCGTATTCTTCGGAGTCGCTGTCAATGAGATAGTTTTTATCATAAATTTGCGCATAGCCTTCAATGCGAACTTTATCACAATGCCAAATATCACAAACATAGTGTTTTCCCTCGTGGCTGACGGTATTTACCATATATTCCGCACCCCGTAAAAAAGCTTGTACTAATACGGCCTGATTAACGGTTCCCATATTGTTTTCTGTACCAATAACTTGGTGAAACGCCTTGCTTAATTCCAGTTCTGAATGACAAATATGTACGCCGTCAGTGCCGGCACTATTAAGTGGCTTTAGTACGAGAGGCCATTGTTGTTGCTGTGCAAAAGTCAGAACTTCCTGCAGATCTGTAGTACGGCAATAGGCAGGAATTGGAATATCTGCCGCGGCTAACACATCCGCCATTGCAGATTTATCGCGCCGCGCAAGGCTTTTTTCAATGCCATTGCTATGCAGGCCGAAATGATGACTAAGTTTATCGGCTAGCAATACACCGGGTTCAATACCAGGCAGAATTTCACATAATTTTGCGTTCATTTTGTGTGCCAATTCTTTGATATTTTTTATAGTCATATTATCATCGCCGTTATGGACCAATGTGGCATCATAGCTTTCTAGATCAAATAGCTTAAGGCGTGGTAGGGGCATAGCGGTGCTAAGTAGATGAGCGCATAGATATCCTTTCTGATGTAGATAGTGGCAAAATTTACTCGCGGGTCCGTAGGCATCGACGATAACTACTAGCTTGTGATTTGTATGCATGGTTGGTTCCAATCTTATGAATAAATGAAATAAAAAAATACCTATACTGATGAAAAAAGTTTCTTAAATTATATGCTAATTATCATATAAAAGTATTTCTTAAAATATGATAAAATTGGAGCTAGTAATAGAAAATTTAATGTTATTCAATGATAATTATTCTTGATAAGTGATGAGAATTGGGTATATGGTAGAGATTAATATCAAGATTATATTTTCAATGTGTATCTTGTATATCGAAAGCTAAACTGGCAAGCTTTAAGCTGACGCCTATAGTGATAAAATTAGATGTGATTCGCAGACGTATAATGCACCGTGCGGACGCAACCTGCATAGTTCGCTAAATTTATTAGTATTTTTTAATAATTAATTAAAGTTGGCGATAAGAAATTTTTAAATCTCAAGTGTTATATAGGGGAGATTTATATCATTTGAAATCGATGTAAGGTTACTATTTTTCAATATTATTTCAAGTTTAAGATGAGGAAAATATATGATGCAAATAGGTTTTGTTGGCTGGCGGGGTATGGTAGGTTCTGTTTTGTTAGAACGTATGGTGGAGGAGAGTGATTTTAAAGATATCGCTCCACATTTTTACAGTACATCTAATCCAGGTGCAGACGGTCCAACCATTGATGGCATTACTTATCAACTGAAAGACGCTAAGGCTATAGAGGCATTAGCGGAAATGGATATTATTATCACGTGCCAAGGCGGAGATTATACAAAATCTATTTATCCAGCGTTGAAAGCTAGCGGCTGGCAGGGTTATTGGATTGATGCAGCTTCTGCATTGCGTATGGATAAAGATGCTTGCATTATTCTTGATCCTGTTAATCGCTTAGAGATCGACAAGGCGATTAATGAGGGCATTAAATTATTCGTCGGCGGCAATTGTTCCATTACGCTAAGCTTAATGGGGTTAGCCGGATTGCTTAAGGCCGAGCTGATTGAATGGATGAGCGTGATGACATATCAATCGGCCTCCGGTGCGGGTGCTCAGCAGGTGCGTGAATTAATTACCCAAAGTGCTTATATTGGTAAACACTTAAGTGAAGATGAATTAACGGATAGAGGCTCTGTATTGCCATTGGTGAAAAAGGTTAATGCTTTGATTAATAGCGCAGACATGCCAATCAAAGCTTTTGGTGTCCCGTTAATGGGTAGTATCATTCCTTGGATTGATAGCGATTTGGGTGATGGCAATAGCCGTGAAGAATGGAAAGGTGAAGCTGAAACCAACAAGATCCTTGGCTTGCAGCCTGGAACTATTCCAGTTAACGGACTATGCATTCGTGTAGGTGTTCTTCGCTGCCATAGTGCTGCTATTACCATGAAACTGAAACGCGATATTAGCGAAGAAGAATTTGCCGCTTTGGTAAAAAGCGCCCACCCTTGGGTGCATTATATACCAAATAACAAAGAAGAGAGTGTCAGTAAATTGACTCCAGCAGCTATTAGTGGTTCGTTACAGGTTGGTGTTGGTCGATATAAGAAAATGTTGCTCAAAGATGAACAGATCTATTCTGTGTTTACCGTAGGAGATCAGTTATTGTGGGGGGCAGCGGAACCGTTGCGCCGTATGCTCAATATTTTGCTTAGACGAATGTGATCATCTGTCAATAATTGCCAGTGCTAGAGAAACTTAAATACTCGGTGTAAGGGGGTATATATGCGTCAATATTTTGGGTACATAGCAGCCTGCGGTTGGTGCTTTATCACAGCATTTTCTATGCTACTAACCAGTGAAGTTAGCCAGCGCTTAAGTCCTTTTATTGTCTGCTTTTTTACATTTTTTTTAGCCAATCTCATTTTCTTGGTCTATAATATTTGCAATATAAGGTCTTTGTGGCGGCGTATTCTGAAAAAATCTATGCTGAGTCAAGTTTTTGGAATTAACGTCAGTAGCTTTGCTGGTTGGGGACTGATGATTTATCCGCTTACTTATCTTCAGCCAACTCTAGTCGCTACATTAATACTTGGTATTAATCCTATTGCTACAGTGGTGATCTCTCGACTATTTTTCAGACAGGCGTCTCCAAAAAAACTTGAAATTATTAGTTTAGCACTTTTTAGTGTGATTTTTCTTCTGAGCGTTCAAACATTTCATGGTGAAAATAATATTTTTGGTACATCACATTTTCAGATGATCATGTCATTATTATGCTGTTACTTGTCTGGTATCGCCACATCGGTGAACAATATTCTAACAAAAAAAATTATGATGAATGGTTTTAGTATTACAGACGTGATGTGCTCCCGTTTCTATTTAACTATCATTATTTCTGGAATTGTTGGGTTTTCTACGCATAAGGTTGCTATTGATCAGGATTTAGTATTTTCTGTGTTTATTACGACGATGACTTTTGTTATTGTTCCTTTGGTACTGTTGCAGGTCGCGCTGAAAAAACTTGATCCGTTACGGGTAGCAATTATTTCACCATTAATGCCGGTTTTGCTGGTAATTATGCAATTATACAATTCCGCAAGTTCCATTCCAGATATTACAGTCGGTGCTACTTTGGTGATTTGGCTGTTGGTATCTCTAGGTACCTATTGGGCGATGCGTAAGGTATGATGCTACCATTCGCTATTATTTTTATTAACTTCTTAGAAAAAGCGATATAAACAATAGTTTTTATATATTTAAATATTTGTAAAATAGCATTGATTGTAGGTTATCTTAAATGTATTTTATCCGTATAATTAAAAACTTGCTGATTTAATAAAATATATTCTTAGAAAATATAGAATTTTTATAATATAATCATTGTTCAATTGCTCATCGAAATATCTTAATTATGTTCTAATCAGAAATTTGTATATGAGTCTATTTATGCTATAACAGGTTAAAAAATAATAGTCTATGATATCATTTATTACTGAATGATTGGAGTAAGCTTTAGATAAAGTTTTTTAGCTAATGAGTTTTATTTTTTTGGTTAAATAGTCCTCTATATTTACCCCCCGAAACTATTGAATTTAGAAATGCTTTTTTGATATGTAATATTAGTTAGAAAAAAAATTATACTAGTGCTGGCTATTAATATTTCAATCGACCATTCATTTTTGTTTAGCAAGAAAGATGCAGGTAATGACGCTGAAAATATCATAGGTAATAAAAATAATAACCATTTTATAATTTCGGTTGGATAAATGGTTATGGGTAGGAATGAAAGTTCATAAATTGTTGCATGAAGATAAGCAACAGGCATTTTTCTGCTGGTAATGAAAGTTAGAAAATTTAAAAGTAGAAAAAAACAAATATTAATTATTAAAATACATATTAGAGCTATTATAAATTCTAAATAATTTACGTAATTACCTGATAAGGGTGGTAACTCGATGTAATAATAAGCAAATAATGCAAGGATGCAGAAATTTATAAGGTTAAGTGGTTTACACCAACCGAATAACATTAGTAATAAGCTAGGTACAGGTTTTGTAAGATATGGTTCAATTTTTCCCTGGGCGACTTTTTCAAAAAACATCTCTATTGAAGTTGTAAAGATACTTAAAAATAAACTGAGTAAAATAAAAATAACAAAAATCAAATGTATTTCATCTTTACTGTAGCTGCCTAGTTTTTCAACGTATGAGGATACTTGATCAATATATATGAACTGGATAAGATAACAGCTCATGGATAGAATAAATGTACCAAGTAAATTTTTTTTATATGCGCATTGGCGTTTAATATTCAATAAAATATAGTAGAAACTTATACGCATATTATCCTCCAGCACTATTATAAGTTTTTAAGCCTTTGGACCAAAAGAAACAGATTAGTAAATAAAGAATATTTATATAAAATAGGCTACCTATTAAAAAATGAATTAAAATTGCACTGTCATAGGTGGTAAAATATTGCGCAGGAGCAGAAATCGTAAAATGATATGGATTATAAGTCATGATAGGAATAAGCCAATTTGGCCACAATGATGGTGGTAAAAGCGTTCCTCCAAGTAGTGCTGAGCTAACAAAACTAAAAGAAAGAAGAATATTATATTCTATGACCCAGAAACTGAGTAAAGCTAGAGTAAAAGAGAGTAAAAAAGAAAGTAACTGAGACAGAATGAGAATTATAATAAGACTACCTAAACCACTCAATATAGAAAGATTTATGTTATTATCTGTTATTGACGAAATAGACCGGATAAGGTGCAATATTATAATTGGTAAGGCATAAAGGAGACTTTCTCCTAAAAATGTAAATAATCTTTGTTTAATGTAGCTAGAGGGTTTTATTAGCCAAACATCAAGCGTACCTTCTCGTATGTTTGTGGAAAGATATTTTATAACATCATAGCCATTATTTAATCGCGCTAATAATAGGGCAAAGGCATAATAATATATAATATCATCAAATGTAAAATTTGGTACAGTAGCCTTTTGGTTTGAAAAAACAGCGTTCCACAGAATTAGCTGAATAATAAAAGGAGACAGTGTTCCCATGACAAAATCGGTAAAAAATAGAGCTCTATCATTTATCACGGTAAGCAGACCGTTGCGCGCATAAAGATAATAACAATAAAATAGATTAATTAAATTCGTTAAACTTAACACGAAGCATCTCCTCTAATGAGGGGGTAGAGATAGAAAAAGAGCAATTTAATTGTGTGGTTAAAGCTTCTATAAAATGTACACTATCTTTTCGGGTTAAGACAATCTCAAAATTAGAACTTTCCTTGATAATGCGTTTACTGAAATGTTTAATACCTGTCCTATGCGCGACCGCATCAATATTTTTCTCAATTGTTTTTAATATATTTGGAGTTTCACCATAAATTGTTATAGTGATAACGGATGGAGTTATAGCTTTAAGTGTTTGAATATTACCATGAAATTTTATATTTCCATTATGTAGTAAAATAATCTCATCCACATACCCATCAATATCTCCCATATCATGACTAGTTATGAGATAACCTAATCCTCTTTCTTCTTTTAAAGATTTTAATAATTCTCGAATTTCATGTTTTGATGTGATGTCTAGCCCAATGGTTGGTTCATCAAGAAAAAGCAGTTTAGGACGGAACACGAGATTACATACTAGTTCACTCTTAACCCGTTCTCCAAGACTTAATAATCTAACTGGTTTATTTATAACATGATTAAGATTTAATAAAGTTGTTATTTCATGTAAATCTTTCTTAAAGGTTATAGGGTCTAGACCATAAAGTGGACAAATCATTTCAAAACTATATTTTAAAGGAAGATCCCACCATAAAGAATTTTTGTGACCAAATACAACCCCTAAAGATTTGAATAATTTTTTATTATTTGTATGAGGATTTAAGCCTAAAATATTAATTTGTCCTGTATCTGGAGTTTGTATGCCGGTTAATATTTTAATTAAAGTGGACTTACCGGCTCCATTCGGTCCAAGTATGGCTATTGATTGTTTAGAATGTAAGGTAAAGTTAATATCACTTAGAATTTTATTTGTTGTATAACTAGGGTTAATTAAGGCAACACAACGCTTCCAAAATCCGGATACTTCATTCTTAACTTGATAACTTTTAGAAAGTTTTTTTACTTCAATCAAAGGTAATTTCAAGGTTCACCTATTTCCCCTAATTTTTTAGATAGGCAATTTAGTTGTAAATAATCAATATTATTATAGTTATTACGTATTAGTTGAGATAGCTACTTTTTTACATAAAATTACATAACAAACTATAGAAGATTGCACTGGAAAGTATAATAACAGACTTAGCGGCCTTTTTAAACACCAGAAGATACTTATTAGAGAACTTTTATAAAATAAATTAACTACAAGAGAGCGTATAAAAATGTAGCTTAATATATTTTAAACAGGCTATAAATAGTTAGTTTGTCAGATTTTTTAAGGGGTAATGGCGGAAGGGGTGGGATTCGAACCCACGGTACAGTCTCCTGCACGCCGGTTTTCAAGACCGGTGCCTTAAACCGCTCGGCCACCCTTCCTTAGGTATTATTGTTTATCTCAAATTATTTATAAAAGGTCAATAAAATTAAAATGTTTTTAACAAGAATACTGGACAAATTTAGTCTTGATCCAATATTCTTTAGTTAGGTTTTTAATTAAGATCACCTTGTAAATTTTTTTCTAAAATTTGTCGAACATAACAAGTATAGGAAATTCCTTTAATTTTTGCTTTGGACTTAATTATTTTTAGTAAGCTTTTTGGTAGACTTAGACTTAAACTAACGTTTTTTGGTTTGGGACTAATATTTTCGGTATGAATTTTTACTAGATCTCTTTCTAATAAGGTTTCACGTACGACTATACGTTGTTCATCAAAATTATTAAAATTATTGGGTTTATTATAATTTTTTTTTGTCATAATTATCTCCCTATATAAGTCCAATTAATTAAATATAGACCGCTGATATTGTAGTTTCTATGTTGAAACTTTATCAGTTACATATTTATAATATAGTTCTTTATTTAAAGGGCTACAAGTTAATTTTAACAAAATCTATATATTATTGATCTTTGATAATATTAAATATTTATTAGATAAATTAAACAAATCTTAGAAATATGACGTTGAAAGAATTAATTATAAAAGTAGTTAAGAGAGTTTTAATTTGATTTTAAAATATAATATAATTAATCTTTAATATATATATTTGTTGTTACTAGAAGCAGGTGAGGAAATAGAAGTTTCGGATTAGAAATCAATTGATAAGGAATTTTTAAACTTTAGAAATCTAAAAAAGAATTATTATAATTAATGAATAGATAATCTATAAGAAAATCTGATTTTGTATATAGATCTAAATTAAGCTAAATGGTTGAATTTTAGAAATGTATCTTTGTATATTTCATTATATGAAATTTAATGCACGGTATGTCAATATTTATTGGATGATATACAGTGATAATAAGGAGTTAGTTTTATGGAATTAAAAGATTTTACTATCTTAAAAAATGATGATTGCTTCTCTTTTATAAAAGTAAAGGATATTTTTTTTCATGTGCAAGGTGGAGGACAGCCACATGATAAATTATTAGATTCTAATGGCGAACTTATAGAGATAGTAAAAGATGAAGGTAATCTTTTATTAAAAGTAAAAAATAATATGATTATAGATAATAAAATTGATGTTTTCATAGATTCTGATTATAGACAACTTTGTTCAAGACTCCATAGTGCTGGTCATTTACTATCATTATTTGTTTTTGAAAGTTTTAAATTAAATACAATTAAAGCGCATCATTTTCCAAATGAAGGATATATAAAAGTAGAGGGTTTAATAGATAAAGATAAAGCTGATTATATAGAAAGTGGGGTTAATGCCATCATTGATAAGGGCTGTAAAGTTATATCTTATAATAAAGAATCAAATAAAAGATTCGTAGAGTTTTGTGGTATAGGGGGTTATGAATGTGGTGGAACTCATGTTTCAGATATTTCGGAAATAGGAAAATTTTTTATAAAAAATATTTCAAATAAAAAATCAATGACTACAATAAAATATGATATATTCTGATTGTATTTGGTATATCTTTTTATACTATAGTTAATATAAGTATGTGATTTGAGTAGTTAGAATATTATATAATTATGCATTATTTTAACAAGTCGCTTAGTAAAGAAATTAATGTTATAGAAAGTATTAATTGCAGCAAATATAAAAAAAGATCAATAGCTATATGGTTTAAATCGGCAACCCTACCTTAAACAACAGGGTTCTTAGATTTTTTTATTTTATTATTTATAGTGACACAGCTATACAGAAGTAAATTCTTAAAATTATTATTGTTGATGCTGGTTAAAGTCTCTTTTATTTGTTGTTATAGTTATAGTTATAGTTATAGTTATAGTTATAGTTATAGTTATAGTTATAGTTATAGTTATAGTTATAGTTATAGTTATAGTTATAGTTATAGTTATAGTTATAGTTATAGTTATAGTTATAGTTGTAGCTTAGGCAATTAAGATTACCTAAACAAGTGAGATTAAGAGACAGTAAATATTAAAATTAAAAATAATATAATAAATTTTATTATTGTGTAATCTCTTATAAGCTCGTCAATTATTTGGTTATATTTGATACTAATCTTAGTGCATATTACATAAGGTAAGAGTTATAATAGTTAAAAAGTTATGTCTTATAACAATTTTTCAAATAAAAAATTGTGAAATTCCGTGGTATAGGTGGCTACAAATATGATGTAACTTAATAATAAAAAGGCTTTGACAAAGAAAATATTATATGATTGAATATTTTAATAGTTGTTGAGTTTCAAAACTATTAAGTAATTTAAATTATAAAAAAGAGATAAATTATGAAAAAGTTTAATTCT
Organism: Bartonella sp. DGB1; assembly: GCF_041345015.1. Taxonomy (NCBI): domain Bacteria; kingdom Pseudomonadati; phylum Pseudomonadota; class Alphaproteobacteria; order Hyphomicrobiales; family Bartonellaceae; genus Bartonella; species Bartonella sp. DGB1. The sequence goes on along the minus strand of NZ_CP166769.1, from coordinate 1,027,378 downwards.
TATGTAATTTCAGTTATTTTAGTATTTTTTGCTTATATACCCCAGTTAGTGCTAATAGTTACTTATCGAAAAATTATGCGATTGATGAAGTTGTGCAGTATGTTTCTTCAATGTATGGTTGGAGAGAAGTTTTTGAGGATGCAGCGGAAGGAGCAGCTAAAGGTCTAGTTGTGATCACAGGAGCTGATGGAGGTTCAGCTGTTTAAGGAGTTGCAGGAGCGCAGCTAAATGTGCAGTGTCAGGAGGAGTAGTAGTCGCTGTTGGAGGAGGGGTAGACCCTATTCGAAAAGGTCGTTTGAATGAATAATAATTTATTAATATAGGTGATATTATGCAATTAATTAAAGGATCATTATTAGTTATGTTAGGTATTCTAGCAGGTGCGATAGTCTATGCTATCGTCGGCTGGTTGCTTAAAGGAGGAAATTTTTACATTGGTTTTAAAGATGGGTTTGTGCTTGCTACTGCAGTAATTACTTCGATAACGGCAGCTAAGTTGCGAAAATAATTTAGTCTTTAAACATCTAAATCCTACTCTAAAAAGTGGGATTTAGAGGCTGTTGGTTTTTTGGTGCTTTGGTTGAGTTTTAGCTAAGAATAAGATAATAAAAATTTATCATTGGTTGATTATAATATGGTCAATCATTTGATGATATATGATCTTAATATTAGTGCTTATTGCGTAAGTGTGGCGTTACGATAACGAAAATAGGTAATTGTATTTATCTGTAAAAATAAATTTTATTAGTTCAGAATTAGTAAAATAATTGGTTAATATACAAAATGACACAATGGTTAAGGTATAATAGTGATAAGGTTATACGTATAACAGAGAAATAGAAATAACATTTTTGACAATCTGAGATAGTAAAGAAATTTGTAATATAATTTGCTAATTATTATTGAGTAAAGTTAGCCGGTATTTATTTTAATATTAAAATATTTTTCTTGTTGGCTACATTGTAATGTTAATATTTATTATTCTAATAAATTGGTAAAGATTCTTAACAGCTATAGATAATATCGTTGAATGGGTAAAGATTATTTAATCGGGGGTAATTTTTTAAATTTAGCTAAAATATATACTCGATTCTAATTGATTGAATATAAAAGGTAAGCAAAAAAGTATAACAATAACAATCTGAAATATGTCGTAAGTCGTTAGTTTTATTAGATTTTTATGAGATAATGGTGCTGCGAGAGAGGATTGAACTCTCGACCTCTCCCTTACCAAGGGAGTGCTCTACCACTGAGCTACCGCAGCATAAATAGTTTTTTTACATATATTTTACAAATAAGCAAGAGACACAGTTAATTTTTTACAAAAAAATTTATTTTTTACTTTTTATTTAAGTGTAAAATTGTTAAAATAAGCTATAAAAGGGTATTTCATGGATAAAAAATTAGAAAAAGAAAAAAGGTTGGCGCAACAATTACGAGAAAATTTGATTAAACGTAAGCAAACCTCTAAGAAGTTATCTCAGAAAATATTAGAAAGTCAATTGTCTTTAAGAAAAAGACAATTGGGAAAGTCTGCTATAGATATTAAGAATTAATTTATTATATAATAGCAATTAGCTTTGGAGTAAATGATGACATCTATTTTGCCGTTAAATTTAACTGGAGAATTGGGTCTTCAACAATATTGGAAAGAAGTTCAAAAGTTTCCTTTATTGTCTAACCAGGAAGAATATAATTTAGCACAAAATTATCGGCAAACCGGTAATATAGAAGCTGCGCATAAATTAGTAACAAGTCATTTGCGTTATGTAGTAAAAGTAGCCTTGAAATATAGAGGTTACGGTTTACCAATGAATGAAATTATTGCAGAAGGTAATATCGGTCTTATGCAAGCTGTGAAAAAATTTGATCCTACTAAAGGGTTTAGGTTAGCAACTTATGCTATATGGTGGATTAAGGCTACTATGCAAGAATATATTTTAAAGTCTTGGAGCTTGGTAAGAATTGGAACTACTATAAATCAGAAAAAATTATTCTTTAATTTGAAAAAATTAAAAGCAAAAATACAAGAAAATGATCAAATTTACTTATCAGATGCACAAACTGAAACAATATCTAAACAATTAAATGTAACTCCAAAAGAAGTAGTATCTATGGAGCAAAGATTAATCGGTGATAGCTCATTGAATGCACCGATAAAAAATATTGAAGGTAATAATCTGGAACTCCAGGATACAATTGCAGATGTGTGTGATAATCAAGAGATTCTATTGTTACAAAAAGATGAGCAAACTCAAAAGCATAATTTGTTAGAAAAAGCTATCGCGACTTTAAAAGAAAGAGAGCAGGCTATAATAAGAGCAAGAAGATTACAAGATCCACCGGCAACTTTGGAGAGTTTGTCAATGGAATTTTCTGTCTCAAGAGAGAGAATTAGACAAATAGAAGAGAGAGCCTTCGAAAAATTACAAAAATATTTAATAGAATATAAGTAAATTTATATGATGAACTGATTGTAAGTTATGCAATGGTTAATCATAAAGAGATATTATTTAAAAATTTAATATCTCTTGTGCTTTGTTAATATCAGTTATTGATATTAAGCTAGAGAGCTCTACTAAATAATTGGGTATTTAAAAAATGCTCATATATACTAATAAATCTAAGCAGCTCGATTGTGCAGAGCCTGTGTGTGAAAAAGTAAATTTTCTCCTTATTATTATTTTTTATCATACTGATGAATGACTAAGGAAAAATGAGGTAATTTAGTTTACTTCAATTTATATAATAATTAACTATGGAGAAAATATTAAATTTTCAAATAATATCTCTTGTGCTTTGTTAATGTCAATTATTAATAATAAGCTGGAATTATCTTCTAAAGTGATTGGTATTTCTAAAATTTTCATATGTACTAACAAATCTAAGTTACTTAATTGTGCTGACTCTGTATTTGAAAAAGTGAATTTAAACTTATTATTATTTTCTTTTTTTATTGTACCAATGAAAAAGCGAGGAGGAACTGTGCTTTTAAGTCTTCCTTGGGGTGTACCTATGGCCATTATTTTTCCGTTACCTAATTCCTCTGCTTCAGGAAAATTAAGCACCATTTCATAAGATGCTTCTCCATTGAGGTTATTCTTACGACCGAAAGTAATATTTCCTATTTCACCTAAAGAATCTAAATTAATGCTTGCTATTATAGCAGCATAATTGTCATATTCATTATTTGGTGCTGTTGACCAAGAAATTTGCCCTTTTATGGATGATTCTAATTGACCTGATGCATCACTTTTATTTGCAGTAACATAACTATCATTTTCCTCTAACTTAACTGATGTATCGTCTGTTGTAGAATTATAATTGTCTAAATTATTATCTATATCAGAAAAAGGGACGTTTTCTTCTGTTCCGTTCGCTAGTAGACGATAGGTATTTTTATTGTGTGCTAGTATAACAGGACTGTTATCATTTATATCATCTTCGTAAGAATTATTATTATTTCTAAGATTTGTAATAAAATAAACAGCAAGTAAAAGGAAGATAATAGATAGAGCAACAAACGGCCACCAAGTAATTAAATAATTACTAAACTTATTAGTCTCCTCAGTTTTTATACCCCACTTATGTTTGAGATCATTATTTTTTGTATTACTCACAGTGTTTGAGTTAAAATTAGTATCCTCTTTTAGTTCCTCTGTAAGAAAAATTTCACTATTTTCATTCTCGATTTCTGCGTGAGGTGTTATACCTTTTTCTAAAGCTTCAATTTGTTCATCTATAGAGGCATATTCTAATTCTACTTTATTTATAGCTAATTCTAGTTTGTTTATATATTTTTTAATCTTATTTTCATCAAGATTTTCATCATTAAGTTTTTTTAGGTAGCTTTTACGTACATATGAATAAATTCCATTACGTACTTCAATAGAAGCTATAGGTTGACTATCAATAATTTTTTTTAATAACGTTACAAAATCTGTCATTAATTTAGCTTCTTTAAATGATTTTTTTAATCTTGAAATGGATCCTTAACTAATATTGTATCTTCACGTTCTGGAGAAGTGGAAAGCATGGCTACCGGAACTCCGATTAGTTCCTCTAAGGATTTTATATATTTTATCGCTTCAGAAGGTAATTCGTTCCAGCTTCTTGCACTTAGAGTTGGTTGCTTCCAGCCTTTAAAAGTTTTATAAATTGGTTTTACACTAGCTTGTTCGTTCATCTCAGTGGGGAAATAGTCGATTATTTTACCATTTAGTTCGTAGCTTACACAAACTTTTATTTCATCTAAGCTATCTAATACATCTAACTTAGTTAAAGCTATTCCATGGATTCCACAAACTTGGATCATTTGTTTAACTAATATTGCATCAAACCAGCCACAACGACGCTTTCTGCCTGTTACAGTTCCAAATTCTTTTCCTCTTTCGCCTAAGGTTTGACCTATTTCATTTTTTTGCTCAGTAGGAAAGGGTCCTTCACCAACTCTGGTTGTATAAGCCTTAACTATACCTAATACATATTGTAAGATATTAGGTCCTAGTCCTGAGCCTAGCGCAGCTTGGGCAGCAAGAGTGTTAGAGGAGGTGACAAATGGATAAGTACCAAAATCATTATCTAGTAATGCTCCTTGTGCTCCTTCGAATAATATTCTTTTTCCAGAGGATTTATAAGATTGTAATAATGACCAGGTAGAATCACAAAATGGTAAAATTTGATTAGCAACAGACATTAGTTCTTGGTAAATCGTTTCAGATTTAATTTCTGTTTGTCCCATTCCACGTCGTAACGCATTGTGATGTACTAATAATCTATCAATTTTTTCTTGTAAATTTTCAGGTGTTTTTAGATCTACTAAACGGATAGCTCTACGTCCTACTTTATCTTCATATGCTGGACCTATACCACGTTTAGTTGTACCAATTTTAGTACCAGTTTTGCTATTTTCTTCTCTTAAAGCATCTAGATCACGATGCAAGGATAAAATTAAAGGTGTATTTTCAGCTATTCTCAATACATCTGGAGTTATATTAACTCCTTGAGCAGTTAATTTTGCAATTTCAGCTACAAGATGGTGAGGGTCTACAACTACACCATTGCCAATTATTGACATTTTACCTCTGACAATACCAGATGGTAAAAGAGATAATTTATATTCTGTACTATTAATAACTAAAGTATGACCAGCGTTATGACCGCCTTGATAACGTACGACAACATCGGCTCTTTCAGATAACCAATCAACAATTTTTCCTTTGCCTTCGTCTCCCCATTGGGCGCCGACTACCACCACGTTAGCCATAACAGACTCCTTATATTTTCAGGATTATACTCATTTTATTGTAGTTTATTTTTTTATTAATTACAATTATCTATTATATTATAGTTAATTTTTCTTGTTCAAAAGCCCAAGTTAGCCAAGGTAATAATCTTCGTATATTTTCTTGCTCGATGGTAGCTCCACACCAAATTCTTAGCCCGATGGGCGCTGTTTTATAAGAAGATATATCATATGCAACTTTTTCTTGCTCTAGTCTTAAGATCATATTTTTAATAAAATTACTCGCTTGCTCGGTTGATAATTGTAAAAAACAAGGGTCAATTATTTTTATACATACGGATGTATTAGAATAGCTCTGCGGATCTTGGGCTAAATTTTCTAACCAAGGGGTTGTTGCAATAAACTTCCAAAGGATATTAGCATTTTTGTTACATCTATCTATTAAAGCAGGTAAACCTCCTATAGAAAGCCCCCATTCAAGTGCTTGTATGTAATCTTCTAAACATAACATAGAAGGAGTATTAATACTATAACCCTCAAAATATCTGCTAATCAATTTACCATTTTCTGTTAAGCGAAAAATTTTTGGAATAGGCCACGGTGGATTATAAGTCTCCAGTCTATGAACGGCTCTCGGGCTTAAAATCAGCATACCATGAGATGCTTCACCTCCTAAAGATTTTTGCCATGAAAAGGTAGTGACATCTAATTTATTAAAATCTAATTCTTGAGCAAAAGTAGCAGATGTAGCATCACAAATAGTTAACCCAGAACGATTAATTGGAATAAAATCAGCGTTAGGAATTTTTACGCCACTGGATGTAGCATTCCAAGTAAAAATAACATCATTAGAAAAGTTAATTTTAGAAAAATCTGGCAAATAGCCATAGTCAGCTTTTATTATTTTGGAATCTTTGATTTTTAATTGCTCTGTAACATCTTTTACCCATTCTTGTCCAAAATGATCCCAGCTTAAAATATCTACGGGTCGTTGACCTAACAATGACCAAAAAGCCATTTCTATTGCGCCGGTGTCGGAAGCGGGTACCATAGCAATTATATAATCATTAGGAACTTGTAATAATTCTCTAGTAAGATTAAGTGCTTTTTGTAGGCGTGTAATAGCAACTGTAGAACGATGCGAGCGACCTAACAAACTATTTTGTAAGATAGATAAGTTCCAGCCAGGATATTTTGAACAAGGACCAGAAGAAAAATTAGGGTTAGTAGGACGTAGAACAGGTTTAGGTAATAAAAAAGTCACAAAATATTCCTCATTTTATAAATATAATATAATATCTAAATAGGTTAATCAATTTATTTTGTGTATTAATAAAAATATTGCTAGACAGTTTGCACAAATCTTTATAAATTGTAGCACATAATATGTCCAGATAGCTCAGTCGGTAGAGCAGCGGACTGAAAATCCGCGTGTCGGTGGTTCGAACCCACCTCTGGGCACCATTATATTATAAAAAACCTAATAAAACCAATGGTTTATAGCATATGTAAGGCTAGGTTGCTATCGTTTCTCACCCCTTTTTACATTTATTAGTTTTAAAAGAATCTGTAATAATTATCCCCTTGTAAGCAATTTTTTTACTTATTAATATACTGTTTATAGTTGTTAAAAATTTTGACCATAATAACAATATTTATTGTTATTATAATCTTTTTTTATTCTAGCAGGATCAAGTTTAAAGAGAGAGTAAGCAAGGATTAATTTTCTTTACATTTGTTTTTTTTGAGATGTTAAAAATCGTTTTTATCTATCATGTATAATTTTATTACTATTGGGAAATCTTAGTTTAGTTATTCATACTAGCTTAATAATTGTTTTATTAATTGTGAATTAATAGAAGCTAAATTTTTTAATATTAAATCGCTTGGACAATAAATATAGTTAGCTATTTTTTTATTTGCGAGTACTTATTTACGTAAATAGATATGAATAATAGTATCAGATTTTTATGCGGGTTCTTTTTTAATCTTATGCCAATTAACTGTAAATTTTTTAATGTTACTGCTTTAAGTTAAATAACAAAAAATTAGTTATAACCGTCTAAGAAATGTAGAAATTGGTGGATTTTTTTGTTGACAAAATAAGGTGATTTTTAGATTTTGGTAATAAGGTAATTATTCATCTAGTTGTTGCCGTTACTAATAAAAATTTAATAATTAAAGTTTTGAATAAAGCTAGTAGAATTTACTATCTTTAAAAATATGGTTATATATTTTAATCTTAGTCGGTATGTAGTTGACTATGGAGGAATAATATAATGAAAAATTTAGAATATAAATATTTTGCTGATGTGGATTTGTATGATAAATTTTTTGATAGTTTAAAAGAAGATTATCCAGGCTTTGAGGATTGGTTTAATAGAAAATCAAAAGAAAAGGCTTTTGTTTTATATGGTAAAGAAAATAAAGTTGTCGGCTTTATGTATTTAAAAAATGAAAAAGATATAGATCCAAAAATTATTCCTCCTCTTAAAGGCGAGAATATATTAAAAGTAGGTACTTTTAAATTTATACCTGAGGGTACTGGTAGGGGAGAAAAATTTATAAAAAAAATATTGGATAAAGCTATAGAAGATAATCATGATATGGTATATTTAACGGTATTTGAAAAACATGATTATTTAATTAGATTATTTGAAAAATATGGTTTTTTAAAACATGGTAAAAAAGAAAATGAATTAGTATATGCTAGAAATATGAAAAAAATATATAATGATATTTTATTAGATTACCCTTATATAAAAACTAATAGCAAAAAATATCATTTAGCTATTTTTCCTAAATATCATTCTAGATTATTTCCAGATTCATTGTTAAAGACAGAACCGCCTGATATCGTTAAAGACGAGTCTCACTCAAATAGTATTCATAAAATATATATTTCTGCTATAAATGATTTACAAAATTTGAAAAAAGGAGATATTATTGCTATCTATAGAACTTGTGAAGATGGACAAAGGGCTGCATATACTTCAGTAACTACATCAGTTTGTGTTGTAGAGGAGGTTAGGACAAGAGAATCGTTTGCTGATCTAAATGATTATTTGAAGTATTGTAGTAAATATAGTGTTTTTAGTGAAGAAGAATTAAAATTTTTTTTTAGGGCAGAGCAATATAAATATGTAATAAAATTTACTTATAATGTGGCTTTAAAGAAACGTTTAATTAGAAAGACTTTGTTAGAGAAGGTTGGTTTAGCTAGAGACGTATATTGGGGGTTCTTTGAAATTAAGGATGAGGATTTTAAAAAAATTATAGAGTTATCGGAAACAAATGAAAATTATTTTATCAATTAAACCTGAATTTGTAGATAAGATTTTTTCTGGTGAGAAAAAATATGAATTTAGGAAATCCATTCCTAAGAGACTAGGTATTAGCAATGTAGTAGTTTATTCTACCTTACCTGTAGGAAAAGTAATAGGTGAATTTACTTTCAGAAAGATATTATCTCTTACTCCTAATGCATTATGGGACATAACAAAAGATTCTTCTGGTATAACTAAAGAATTTTTTGATGATTATTTTAGAGATAAATCTTTAGCTCATGCATTTGAAATTGATAGCTTTAATCTTTATTCAGCTTATCTTGATATATCTGAAATATTACCCTCTGGATTACCGCCTCAATCATATTGTTATATTGACTGATAATATTAGTTAACTAAGTAAGCGTTATAAGCTCGGCAAAAATGCTAGACTATTAATAAATCGTGTTTGTAATAGTCTAAAGGGTTTATTTATTGTAAGGAAGGTAACTTAGTTTTTTCTTTAGGATAAGCCACACATTAGTGCGTGTTTAGGTAAATTGAAATATAGCGTACGTTGAGTTATAATATATAGTTATGTGAGGAATTTTTTATATTTATTCTTGTTAATTCAATAGTTTGCAGTATCATTTTTAAATAATTTTATTAAATTTTTGTACTATAATATGTTGCACCGTACTAATTATATTAGATTTGTTCCTGCAAAATAAAGGTAATAAAACTTATAAAAATAATAGATTTTTAAAACATATATAAAAATTATATTTAGAAATAATAACTTAAACCAATATTTATTTCATGACCAATAAGAGCTTCTAATCCGTAAGTTACAATATTATCTTTTTTTATTTTTTTGTTTCGTTGAGTATAAATTATTTTTTTCTCTTGATTAGAAATGATATTATTATAACGATACTCTGCGCGTACAATAATCTCTTGCTCGGTTTTATGTTCAATTCCTACACCCACCGCCATATTTTCCATAAAAACCTAAGAATATCAACGATTTATAGCTTATTTAGGATTATGATATTACCTTTTTACACACCCTTTTAAGCTCAATGTACTTGAAAGCATACGAAAGAATCTGTAAAACTTATCCCCTAGTAAATAATTTTTTTACCCATTCAAAGATGTTATCTATAGCTATTAAAAATCTTTGACCTTCTATAACAATGACAAATATTGTAATGATAATCCATTTTAACCAACGTGATAAAGTTTTAAATGTAGAGTAAGCAGTAGCTAATTCTCTTAGCATCTGTTTTTCTTGTGTCGTTAATGGTGTTCTTTTCTTTTTATCTATCATTTTATAACCTTATCACCACGTGCAAACTTTAGCACCAGTTTCATTATGTCTTAATAATTGTCTAGCTAACTGTGGGCTAATAACATCTAAATCTTTATATTCTAAATAAATAGGAGCAAATAAAATACAATTATCTGGTCTCGTCATTACCGCGCACCCACTTACGCAAAGCGTCACGGATATTAGCATCAGATTTCTTATTAATGTCATTTTCTACCTTTTGACGTATACCAATAGATTTTAATGTTTCTTTATCTTGCTTATTTCGTTGGTCTTGCTGTCCTAATTTAAAAGCTTTAGCTAAGGCAACAAAAAAAGCGGTTATAACCGCTCCAGCAATATATAAATATTTTTTCATGCTTTGCTCCAATGCGGTTTTATCACAATGAATCATAACCTAAGGATTTTAAAATTAACAGAGTCTGTAGACGCTAAAAAGCCCCACCATAAAAGCGGGGCTTTCTTGTTTACTTTTTTATCCATTTCGCCATAAACACGCCATTTAGGCTGAAGTTGATTTCAATTAATGCATATTGTTTCATATTTTTTGTTGTGGTAAAATAGATTGGTTAGAGCAAATTAATAAAAATTTATACTTAAAGGAGCTATTCTGATGCATGAAGTTCAAAAAATAGCTAACTTTTTTTTAGAGAAAGCAAGAACTGAAGATATCTATATTTCTCCTATGAAAATATTGAAATTAGTCTATTTAGCTTATGGATGGGTTATAGCACTAACTAAAAAAAAGTTATTTTCTGAGAAAATAGAAGCTTGGGGGCACGGACCAGTTATTCCATCTTTATATCATGAATTTAAATGTTATGGTAATAGGTCTATAGCAAATTATTCTAATATTTATGATTTAGATAGCGGAGAAATTATAACTCCTACCCTAAGTAAAGAAGAAAGAAAGAGCGATACTGGAAAAATATTGAATATAGTTTGGGAGTCATATAAAAATTATTCTGCTTGGCAGTTGCGGGAAGAATCGCACGTAGCAGGAAGCCCATGGCATAAGGTTTATGATTGTACTAACCCCTATTCTAATCCACCGCTTGAAGACGAGGACATTAGAACATATTTTGAAAGAACCATAAATGTCTACATCAGAGAATCTAGAAAAAAGCAATGCCATTGATATTTTAAATAATCCTAAAGAGGTAAAAGAGGTAATAGCACATCTTCAATCTAATAATAAATCTTCTGGTGATACGGTTGAAGTGCATTGCCCTAAAAGACAAGTTGTTTATTTTTCTATTACCGAGCATGAAGCTGAAATGCTACAACAATATTGTGGCGATAATCAAATTTTAGCTAGTATAATATCTTTTTTCGCTACTTCTATTGCAGGCACAGTGTTAACCATGTTTTTAGAAAAAAAATTTACCATTATAGTTTGTGTAATTATTGTTATTTTAACTGTTTTGTGTGCTTTTTTGGCTTTATGGTACTATAATAAAAAAACAAGGTCTGAAAAAATGTGGGTCAAGATTAAAACAGAATCTGGGTTTTTTGACAAAATAAAATAAGTTTCAGATTCTGTTGCCTCACTAGCTTGGCAACAGATGAAGCCCCACCATAAAAGCGGGGCTCATTATTTGCTACATAGCTTTTCCTCGTTGTTTGTCTGCACTAAGGTGTATTTTCTCTATAGCTTTAATATCTCTAGTGAGTGATGCCCGTAAAGCAGTAAATAAGATATGGTGACTAATACGATTTTGTGCTAAAGCTGTATCTACTACATCAAGATATAAAACAGTTTTTAAACATTTATCAATTTTACTATGTGTTACTTCTCTTTTACTACCAACAGCATTACCATATGTACGTTTGGTTAAATATTTTTCAGCTTCCAAACGATAAACATTAGATAATTGTTCTGCATGTTTTCTAATGCAGTCTTTTATTCTTATTGGTAGCTCTCTTTCATCAGCTGGTAATTGATATATAACTTCTTCTTGATCTTCTATTGCTAGTTTAGCTATAGGAATAACGTGCTGTTGTTCTAATTCCAACCAGCGGTCAACAATCTTTGCTCTTAGTGTTGTGCTATAACCAGATACTAAAATTAAACACTCGCGTTTAGGTAGGTGATAGCATTTTTGTTGCTTTTTGTACTTATCAAAATAGATGCCCTCAAATTTGAGGAGATCTTTTTCAGCATACAAATCCTCTAACATTTTCTTGATATCACGCATAACATTATCATGTCTTTTATTACACAATGTTGCAATTTCATGACTAGACATAGTTAACACTGGTGTTGCTACATCTTTTTCTTGGGCTTGTTTTAATTGAGAGTTCTTTTTAGCTTTTTGGGCATTATTTATATAATTGATTAAACCGTCCATGGTTTTTCTCCTTGATATATTAAAGTTTTGATTAAACACCATATAATGGTGTCGGGTGCTCAAAACACGGTATCAAGTCCGTCGTTATGCTTTCCCCTTGCGGGTATTTTATGACATAACTACACCCGACATAAAACGCATGCTTAAATAGCATAGTAATAAATCGAATTATTTGGAAACGGTAAATAAATTTCGGTTATTTATCCGCTTGATATTTAGTGTTTTGAGGCACTGTATATTCAGGCTATAATATTTTTTAGCCTTTGTCAAATGGTTTTTATGGGGAAAGAAAATAGCTAAAGCTTTAGGGTTATACAAAGCCTTGTTATTAATTGTTTGACTCATTGTTATGTTCGTGAAATATTAATATCATTAAACATACTAAAATATTAGAGGAGCTTATTATGAAAACATTAAAATATTTAATTCTCGCCTTGTCTTTATTAACCGCAGTAACCCCAGCGTCAGCTAAACTGTCAGATGCAGCTCTCTTGTTTATTGAGAAAACCTGTGCGTTTAAGGCAGTTCCAGCAGGAGACTTTAAAACTTTTGAAGAATGTATGAAGCATTTAGTCCCTAATTAATATTATAACACGACAGCAAAGTGATGTGAGGCAATATTATGTTTGTGCATCACTTTGTGTATTATTAAACCAGCTTATAGTATTTATATCTTTTGGCCAGTATTCTGGTTTTTCCGGATAACTGAATATTGATGCTAATTTACTAATGGTTTCGTTTAGTTTATTTCTAATCCTTAAGCTTTGCATATATACCCGTATCAGTGAATGTTATATCTGTCCTAGGATTGTGCTCTATAAAAAAACATTCATCAATTACAGCATCTATAAGATACTCAAATTCTTTATTTACTAAATCCTTTAACTCTCTTTGAGTGAATCCTAAAGGATTAGCAGATTTATTATTTTTCATTATTTCGCAAGTAATTTCTAAAATATCATTTGACATTATAAAACCTCCTTAACATTTATTAAGAGCGTAATAATACACTTCTTTATGCTTACCGCCGTTAGGGTTTCTATTCACTCCTTTAAAGCGGATAACATCGCCCCTATCTAAAAGAAAGTTCATATAACTATTAACATCTCTTCTGCCCATTCCTACAAGGTTGGTAATTTCTGTAACAGCTAAACCATCCTTATACTTTTCTTGCTTTAATAATTCTAATATTTTTTGTCTTTTAACCTTGTTTAAACTAGCAGAAACAATACGCTTATCGTCCTTATCCAATAGCTTATCTATCTTGCTTATAATAGAATCCATTAATATAGGTATTTGGATATGCTTATCAATCATTTTTTGCTCTCCTGAAAATCTTGATAAAACATATTATTTAGAGTTATATTTGGGTTAGATTTATCTTTACTGTCTATAATTATATATCCAGCCTCTGCTAAAGCCTCTATATCCGTATCAGAGAAATAGGTTAACTTAACCATTTTATACTCAGAGCTTTTTATAAATTTTAAAGTATTAAGCAAAGAGTCAGAACCGCCTAAACTAGCTAAATGTTCTAAAACAAGCCCACTTCCAGCCTCTTTCATAAAATCACGCTCAATTTTTAAGTACACCTCGTGAAAGCCGTCCGCTTTAGTATCGAATTCTTCCACACATTGTTTTACTAAGCCTTTGTTAATTTTTTTCATTTCTGTTTCTCCTTTATAAATCATCGTTAATCCTTTTACTTGGCTTACTTATTATGCTACCTGTGTTGCTTGTAATTTTTCAGATAATATTGCTAAGCCTTTGGTTGTGATTTTTGCTTGAGCTATGATTTTTTCACTTCCATCAGGACGATGTATTGTTGTGGTAGGACAATCCATTAAGCCAGACTTTAACTTGTCTTGATAAGGGATAAAATTACTTGTACCTGCGCGTTTATAAATCCAATTGTGTTTTTGTAAATATTGGAATAAATCTTTAGGGCGCATGTTTAAAACTTTAGCAGTATCAGTAATACAAAGTAATCCATCAGCACGTGTTAAATGTTCTAAAGCCTTAACTTTTGGTTCTTGTTCTTTAACTATTTCTTGTAATTTTATAACTTTATTAACGTTATCTAATAATAATGCTTTTAAATTGTCTGGGTTATTTAATACCTCCGTGATATTAGCGGTATTAGGTTGTTTTAACTTTTTCTCACATCTAATAAAATATTGGCGGGCTTCTTTGCCTTTGTCGTTACGTTCTACCATTGATAGCTCTTTAGCCATGTCTAAGGTGAGGTGGTATTCTTTGCGGTTATGACCACCTCGACCTTTGCTCCCCAAAATTGGGGAGCAAACAAAATCCTCACCCTCTTTAAAATTATATTGATTTATACGGTCTGTCATCCAAGTACTAAAATCTTTACCTATTTGTAAAAATTCATGTAATTCACGAGCGTTAACAGTTTGTATTGTGTCGTTAGCTATTTGTGTTTGTTTGATTTCCATTAATTGATTGTCCATAATAAGACTCCTCTTTCTGGTATAATTACAATTACTGAGTTCTTACTCCGCGAGGTTGGCTATTTATATATTCCTCTATATCTGATAGCTTCCACCGCGTTGAATTTAATATTTGGACTGGTTGAGGAAAGTTGCCTTTTTTCATATGAGCATAAATTGTAGTCACACATATATTAAGCATTGAGGCTACTTCTCTTGCGTTGAGTAATTTATCAGCTTCTTTTACGTTGGTTAGTTTCTCAGTCATTCTGAATATCCTTTTTACGCAATAACACTAATTTACCTGAGTATTTATCTAAGATGATTTCTGCGGTAGTGTGCTTGTGACCTTCTTTATCTTTCCAGTTTCTGGTATGAAGTCGACCTTCAATCATCACACCATCGCCTTTTTCTAAAAGGTTATTTGCTAAATTTATAAGAGCATCATTAAAAACAGCGATAGTGTGCCATTCTAACTGTTCGTTAACTTCTCCGTCTTTATCTTTCCATCTCTCAGAAGTAACTAAACGAAATTTTAGCAGTTTTATTCCAGACTTAAGTTCAAAAAAGGTTAAATCTGTTGCAACATGTCCTATCAAGGTAACTCTATTTAATCCATACATGTCATTGACCTAATTAATAGTTTTAGATGGGTTATTGATATAATTAGCTTTGTTAGTGTCAGTTGTAGATTTGTCTAAAGAAAGAATAATATTATCAATAAGCTTTATTGAGTCTTGACCTGCTACAATATCTTTTCTTAATTCAAGCAATGTTTCTTTAACTGCTTGAGCGATTATCTTTACTGATTTTTCTTCTATATCCATTATTGCGTCTCCTTTAATTGTGTTTCCATATCTTTTATTTCTTGTAAAAATTTACTAACTTTTACTGTTATTTCGGCGATGAAATTATCATCACGTAATATGCGCTTTTCTTTAATTCTTAAACCTGCTGATTTACCTTCAAAGCGTGGGTCAAAACTAACAAAGTCACACCAAGCTCTATCTGTGCAAGCCATTTGCCACTGCATTTGTGCTATATATTCGGGTTTGATTTTATCATTAAGTAAAAAATCTAAATGTGTGGTAGATTGAGGGCATTTAACTTCAATAAGTCCATCTGCATTAATTAATCCATCAGGACTTGCGCCACTCATAGCTATAGTAGGGTGGTTTATAAAACCGCATTCAGTTATTACAACATCATTTAAAAATTTATATTCTTCTTTAGCTTGTGCTTCATATTCTACACCCCAGTCCATATATTTATTAGTTGGTTGTGAGAATATTTGCCCTGTTAGCCTTTCACTTAACAATTGCATTTTATAATCAGAATATTTCTTCAGAGGCTCTCCATTTTTCTGGCTAGCAATAATATCGTAAATACGTGATGCTGTTACTTTACCAAGCCTTGCTTGAAACCATTCTGCGCTATTCTGTTGCATCTTTATACTCTAAGTAACTATTGTTATCCTTGGTTAACTTCTTTTGGCTTTTTTGTAATTTCTTTAAAGCTATTTCCGCTTGGGTTTCTGTTAATTCTTCTAAGCTAGCTATGTTAAAATGTTCTAAGATAGTATTTTCATCTATAGCTGTAGCTTTTAGTAAGTTTTTAATTTGTTGTATTTTTTCTATATCAATTGTTGTAACTTCTAACACTGGCTGATTTATACGGTGGGCTTCATCTTCGTCAAAGATACCGCTATAACCAAAAGCATATCTTGCACATTGAATTAAGGCTTTATGACGTAACATGCGAGAAGGGTACTTTTTCCAAGTGTCACTATTTTGCATACATTCACTTAGATATTCAGTTACCTCTATTGGCATGGTTACATTTGCTAATTTTATACAGCAGGTTATAGAGATTAACTTACCATTTTCGTCTAGATTATCTCTAAATTGTAACCCGTCAAACTTGTTATTAGAATGAATTATTTTGACCCAGCCATCAACAGATACGATTGGCATAATACCACCGCCCCGTTTAGGGAAGGCATAAATTTCTTTAGTTAGGGGATTTAAACCATATTCATTTGCTACTGAAATAAAAGCGTGAAATTCTTCTGGTTTAGGGTCTCCTGACATACATGTTTTTACTACTGTTTCTTTGAATTTCTCAGGTGAAAAATTATATTTTTGTGCCATAAGGGCTAAAGGTGAATGTGTCATATTAATATCCTATAAGTATCTTGTGTTTAACATCTCACTAAATTCCAGTTCTGCATTTTGTTCTGCTTCATCTACTAACATTTGATAATAGTCAGATTCTTTTACGAAAATTGGTAAACAATCATTCTCAAAGTTTAATCTGCTAGCATGTAGCTTACACCAGCTTCTAGACATGGCTTCTTCGTTAGTATTGCCCATAGTATTATTTTTATGATTTACCCAATCTATTCTCTCTGCATCATTTTTAAAGTAAGCTATGTCATAAAAGATATCGTCTAATAACTGCTCTAAATCATTTATAAAGACATCTATATCTGTGTTAGGAGCTAGTTCAAATTGCATTGGATTATCTTTAAATAAATCCTTACAATGACCACCTAAGATAAGTTTAACTTTTATAACACTCATTTTATTATCCTATTTTAGACAAAGCACATCCGTGGCGAGAAATCGCATTAATCTTTAAATTGTTTGATAATCTTTAGTTATTACCCCCGTAAAGGGCAGGGTTGATTTACTGATTTGAATTAGGCGAAATAGCTAAAATAATAAACAGAGCTATTAATACACATAATAAAATTAAGCCAATATTCATTAATTAACCTTTCTTGATAGTTTTATTCTTAGTTCTTCGTCAGTCTTTGACATTTGATTATATATAATCCATAAGAATATCCTTTTTAAGGATTTCCATTGACAGTCTTTAGGGTAAGGAATAGGACTTTTCTTTTCGTCTAATGCATCTACTGTTTTGTTAAACTCATCAAATTCTTTAATAATAGCTTGGGGTAAATATTCTCTTCCTTCTAACGATATATTTTTATATTGCTCGTATATACTAGGAACAACATATATCCCGTTGATATTTTTAAATTCCTCGTTAAATAACTCAACCTTAAAAAATCTTTTAAAAAAGCTATAACTATAATGTAAAAAAGCATAAAGTTTTATAATGCTAAATGGTTCTTTAACATCAAAGCTTGAAATAAATTTACCGCTGTAATCAACTGTACGGTAGGTTTTTGTTGCGGTTAGAGCGCCGTAAAAATTAGCTATTGCTTGAGGGGTTAGACCTTCTACTAACTCTTGGGTAATAGGCTCCATATTTTTATACTCCTAAGTAACGTCTTATTTTGTGGCTAATCGCCGAAATCAATTAACCACTACAGTGCCTGAAAACTTTAACTTACTGCCTGTTCTAGAGCGGGGACAATCTTTCTGCTTATTGCGCCGTTAGGTAATTGTTTAATAATCATTACTTTATTAAAACCTACTGGTATTTTTTTAATCATTTCGTACCTCATAATTTATCTTTAGCCTTATCAGCTAGGGCGCATAGTAAGCTGTATAATTGTAAATTAAGCCTATTATCACCTGTGCTTATTATCTGTTTAGCTAATTTCTTTATCTCTTCTAATTCGTTCATTTTATGACTTCTTATCTTCTTACCTAGACCAGATCTGCGGTTGCTTCTTCGTGGTCTATGGGTTATAGTTTAATAACATTCTGTGATTATGTCAATAACAAAATGTTATTATTTTAAATAAGGGAAATAAAAATGTGTAAAAAGCGGGATATAGAATTTATAATTGCAATAGAAAAAGAATTAACGTCAGCGCAAATTGATGAGGTTATTTTTTTATGGTATTTTTATAGTTTTCTAAAAAATTTAAAAACATAGACTTTTCTTCGTCTTTTAAATCTTTAAATAGAGCTAAAAGACGACTTTCTTCTTCTTTTATTATGCCAAAGGCGGAAGAAAGTAAGGTCGCTGGGGTTGTGTCTAGGGCGGGAGCTAGCTTATCAGCCCACTCTTTTGTTATTTTTCTTTCACCCTTTTCCAGATAATTTATTTGGCTTTGGGAAGCTCCTACCTTCTCAGCTAAATCTTTCTGAGTTAGCTTTTTTCTTGCTCTTAAATCTTTGATAATATTATTACTCATGTTTAAAAAACCACAAAAAGAGATTAAAGTTATTGACACAATCACAAAATAAGTTTATTTTTTTATTACAATTCACAAAAGGTTATTAATTATAACATGTTAAACAAGTTTTTAAAAGATAATAGACTGTCACAAAAAGATTTTGCGTGTCTTATAGGCGTCTCTCAAGCATCTGTATCGTATTATTTAACAAGGGAGCGGTTACCTAAGCCTGCAGTTATAAAAAAAATATTTGAGGTTACGGAAGGGCAGGTAACCCCTAACGATTTTTATAACCTAACGTCCCCGCAAGATAATAGTTGCGTTGGCGAAATACAACCTAAGGTTGAATAGATTAACACAAACAGCCCATAGTAGGAAAAGGAAACTAAGATGGAAAACATACAATTACAGAGAAATACAATTAATCTAGCTCCAGAATGGCGGGAGATGTTCAGTAATAACGCAATTACTCAAATTACAGTTGTAACAGAGGATAACTGTAAGTTTCATTGTGCAAATACCTATCTGTTTAAAGATAGTCCTAATTCTGGTGTCTGTCTCTTAGATAACGGGGACATAATGATGTACGCTACACATGTGTCAGATATTGATGGTGCCTGGATGGAAGTGACAGGAGTTAAGAACGAAGACTGGGGAGATGAGGCAATCTATTTCCCGCGGAATAGGATAAAATATATAAAATTTAGAAGTAAAAAAACCACTTAACAAAGGAAACTAACATGACTGCAATCTTAATATTAATAGCTACTTTACCATCTTTGGTTTTTTATTACGCTTTTAGAAAATTACAAAAGCAAACTAAAGAAGCCAGACGACTGGATGGGTTAGTGTTACATAACAAATTAGAAGAAGAGAAGAAACGGCTAGAGACTGAACTTAAAGAACGTTATGGTACAGATGGACATGTAAGAACCTATCCTAATAATATTATCTCAAGGTTAATTTTAAACAAAAACTTAGAATTACAATTTTCAAAGAATAATAATTTTAAGTTTGAGGCATCCAGAGACCGTTACGGCAGGGATATATTAAAAATTTTCCATGGTGAAGAAGAAATTATCTTATATGCAGGAGCAGTTTCTGGTGGCTTTCTTTGTTGTCTAGAGTCTGAAATTAGAGAGCATAATAAGCAAGTAGATTATAACAATAGCCAGAAAAAGGACGCGCCTACTGAAATAACAGATGCGAGCCAAATACCAGAAGCAGTTAATTAGGTGAATATGTCAATTATAGGAGCGTGCAATGATTAATATAGAAGAGATAAAGCAATTTCTAGCTAGTAAGGGGTTATATCTACACGACATTAAAATACATGCGGGTGGAGATAACACTGTGACAGCGAGCATTAGAATAGCAAATCATAATAGTATAGAAGCTGGGTATATTTGGTTAGATGAACGTTTACCAATGCGTGCTAGCGTAGAGAACTACATTGTTGATGATAAGAGTCCAACTACAAGATATTTTAAAATATGTGATGATGATTAAAGTTATCAGTCTGATGGCTGGTAATAGTTGCAGGTTCTTTAGTTATGAGTTTATTCCTCTCTAAATTGTAGTTTGTTTTTTGTCTCTCTAACTTTACAATTTTCTAAATGAACCTGCAACTTTTAATAGAATACTACTAAGACTAAGCAATAAGGAAAGTAAATAATGAAACATCTTATAACCAGCCCTGAAGACATCGGCTTTACTCTTGATAAAGTACGTAAGCAACAAGGGTTATCCTTAGAAGATTTAGAAGGCTTGTCTGGCTGTTCTTATTCTTCATTATATCAATGGCGTGTAGGTAATAAGGAACCTAAGCTAAAAACAATTTTAAAAATGACAACAGCCTTAAAGGTAAAAGTAATTTTTGAAGTAGGGAATACTGAACAGAAGTAAGTGTTGCTATTTTTTAAATTGTTAAAGAGATTCAAAGGAGATTAACAATGAGTGCAAATAATAAAACACCGTGGGTTAGATGGTTTGCTTCTGATTGGCGTGCTGGTGTGGCTAGTATGACCGCGGTTGAGAAGGGGGTTTATATTAGTTTAATATCATTAATGTATGATAAACAATCACCGATAACTAAAGATTTTAAAAGATTAGCATATGATGCAGGTTGTACAGTTAAAACATTTATTAAAGCTCTAG
Organism: Bartonella sp. DGB1; assembly: GCF_041345015.1. Classification (NCBI taxonomy): domain Bacteria; kingdom Pseudomonadati; phylum Pseudomonadota; class Alphaproteobacteria; order Hyphomicrobiales; family Bartonellaceae; genus Bartonella; species Bartonella sp. DGB1. The sequence goes on along the minus strand of NZ_CP166769.1, from coordinate 1,006,480 downwards.
ACTTTTTATTAGAGGATGGCAAAATAATAGTTACTTCTGATGATAAATTGTGGTCCACAAGAGTTGGAGAAGAGCTTAGTGTCTCTATAGAAAAGAAAGCCGAAATCAGCGAGAAACGTTCACTTGCTGGTAAATTTGGAGCTGAGGTTAAGAAGCAAAACCAAGCAAAAAATAATTTTGCTAACGATTTGCTACAAGCAAACGACAAGCAAAATCAAGCTAACCAGAACCAGAACCAGAATAATAAAAAACCAAATACTAAAGTATTTGTCAAAAAAGCAAAAATCCCTCCAGATGATTTTAATATTTTTTGGGAAGAATATCCGCATAAGGTCGGTAAGTCAGTAGCTATCAAAGCTTATAGCTTGGCTAGGGAGACGGTAACTTGTGATGTTATTTTGGATGGTTTGCGACGATACAAGCAATCCAAACCTGAGAGTTATCAATGGCTTAACCCTTCAACATTTTTAAACCAAAAGCGTTGGGAAGATGAACCAGCAAAGGTTATTAACTTACCCGTTACTAGCTGGAACAATGACCATAAGCGACAGGCTGAAACAGTGAAAGATATGGATTTTAGTAAGGTTTTTACTGATTTTGGACAAAAGGAGCAAGTAAATGCAACAGGCTAAACTTAACGAAATTGAAAGGAAATCTGAACAAATAAAGCGGTTGTTCACGGTTTTACGTTCACCAAAGCTAACCCTAATTGAAAATATCAGCATGTTTATGACTGAATATGCTAAGGCGGTTGCACCTCTAACAGCTAATGAAACTAAGAAATTAATTGATGATTTGTTTATGGGGCATCATGGCGAATTAAAAGGTTATGTTCCTTCAATTGACCATTTTTATAGGCTAGTTAGAGCTATCTTGTCTCGTCGTGAATCTGAGAATAACTTAACCAAATCGCGAGAAGAACAGCTTGAGCTAGCGATAAAGCAATATGGTAAAATTGTGTTAGAGGATGTTTGTCCTTTTGAATATAACAAGCTAGTTGCAGATGGTTTATTAACTAGGGAAGATTATTATCACTATGGTTTAAAAACTATTCACTCACATTCTGCAGACCTTGATGCGATTAACGCTTATGTATTGGATAATTTCTCTTGGCGTCAGCTTGAGGGAAGGAAGTTAACTCCTGATGAAGTAATATCAAAGTTGCGAGAAGTTAACCGTAATTGTAAGAGCTTGTTTGTGGGGTAGGTAGTTATGGAAAAGCTTAAAGAGCAAAATTATTTATCCGCTGTAACATTAGCAAAAGCAGGTTATTATATCTTTCCATGTAGGGGAAAAGGTAAGCGAGCTAAAGCACCTTTATTAAAACAAAGCTGGCGCGCTATTTCAACCTTAGATTTAGAGCAGATAAAACTTTGGTGGGACAATTACCCAGATGCAATACCAGCTATAGATTTAGGAAAATCTAACTTAATAGTGTTAGATGCTGATAAAAAAGCTAATGTTGATGGTGTGGCTAATCTATTAGAGCTATTTAAACACTATGAATATGATATTAGCAATATTTTTACAGTTATTACAGCTAATAACGGCATTCATTTTTATTTTAAACAACCAAAAGATGTAATGCTAGGTAATGCTACAGGAGATTTGCCTCAAGGGGTAGATGTGCGTGGTGCCGGTGGTTATGTTATTGCTAGCGGTGCTATTCTGGAAGATGGTAAGAAATATATAGCTAAGGGTAGTTTTACTAATATTGTTACTTTGCCTAACTGGATAAAAGACATAATCACAAAGCCTAAGCCCGCTGTTAAGCATGTTACTAGAGTTAAAAAGCCATCTGTAAGTTCTTTGCTTGACGATAATTTTCGTCGCTATGTAGATAAATTAGTGGCTGAGGAAATGCAACAGCTTCGTTATTCCGCTACTGGTACAGCTATTAATAAGTTATCTACCTCGGCTTTTAATCTTGGTACCTTGGTTGGTGCTCATGTGTTAAGTAAGATAGAAGCTATATCAAAATTAGAACATAATAGTTTCTATTTAGGATTAAAGGCTAAGGATGTATTAGCGACTATTAACTTAGGTTTACAAGCTGGTATAAGAAAACCACGTGATTTAAATGTGGATATATAAGAGTTAGTTAATATTGTTAATTATCACGGTATGTAAGGTATGGTATTTGTAATATATTAAAACATGTTATAAGTTATTTGTGAAATGGAAAGAGTTATGTATAGAAAAATTTGTTTACCTATTGTGTTCTTTTGTTGTTTTGGATTATCTGCTTGTGGTTCATTTAATATTGTCGAAAGAACTTTAACTGCTGATCATGGGTATCCCCCATATAAAGTAACTCCAATTAAACTTTCCGATTCAATAGAAAATAAAGTTAAAGAAGCTGTTAAAAGTTTAGTTAAAGACCCTTATTCTGCGCGCTATTCTTTTGTACAAGCATCTAAAATTTATGTTGCTGGGGATTCTCAACCGTTGACTTATGTATGCGGATTGGTAAATGTTAAAAATCCTCAAGGTGGTTATGTAGGAGATACTCCGTTTTTTGCTTTTACCCCGAAAGTAACAAGGAACAAACTGCCTGATGATTATTTCGCTGTTTTTCTAGGTCGTGATTATGGATTTTCTGATTATGAGAAAAATTTTAATGAAGGTATTAGGAAAGTTTGTAAAACACATGTTATGAAAATTTTTCCATTAAGTCATAATGCTGAATTACTCTAATTTTTCGAGCAGTTGATAGAAAAAGCTCCGTAATAAATGCGGGGCTTTTTTTAATGAAGTGCTTGCTTGGGGTTGTGCTAAAGGTTTATATCTATTAAGTTATTTGCTTTGTGGATTTAAAGCAGTGATGTTAAGTTCTAACACTAGTATTTGTTCCCTTAAATAAAAACAATAAAAAAACCCTATAAAAAAATTATAGGGTTTTACAGAGTCTATATAATGGTCTTAGAAATGATAGCTGAAGCCAATACGTACATCATGGCTACTGAGACCGTTTAATCCATAAGTTAAAGTAGTATTTTCGTTGGTATCTGTTTTGTTGGTATAAGTTATTTTTTTCTCGTAATTAGAAAAACTGTTACTATAACGGTATTCTGCTCTAATACTTGTATTTTTATCTAGTTTATATTCGAAACCCGCTCCTAATGTCCAGCCAAAATGTAAGTTATTATCCTTTTCAACTTTTGTTATTATGTTCTCTAGTTTGTCTTTTCTGTCTATTATCTGTGTTAATTTATTTTTAGCGAACTTTTCAATGTCATATTCTGGTAAATCATACACTGCATTAATACCACCAGCAACATAAGGTAAAAAATCACCTAAATTCCATCCTAATCGAGCACGTAAAGTACCATCTAAATAGTCATTTAAAGGCAATTCTATATGCTCAATCTTCCTAGGGAGTTCATCGTCTTTTGGCTCACTGGCTCCTTTATAATGTCGATGAGATAAAGTTAATTTAGCATATATATCTAATTCCGCACCTACAACTATTTGCTCGGTAATTGCATGATTATAACCTAAGAACAAACCCGTTAAAAGAGATCTGGAATTAACCGAATTCATTTTACTTTTGCCAAGTTCCTTGGTTTCATAATCTGAACTCGAACCGTCCTTTTTTGTAGTTATTGTTGATTTTATAGAAGGATTTTTTATGCGATTTATCGCAAAAGAATCTGCCGCACCTAGATAAAACCCAGACCAATTGTCATCATTCTTTTTGTTATTTAAAACTTTACTAGCGGATGCTTTTGGTAAGTAGGTTTTTTTTACTTACAGTAGTAGCAGATACTTGACTCATTGAAAAAACTGAACCAAGTAAAATATAAGACAAATATTTTAATTTCATAATAACCTCATAAAATAATTAATAAATACAATAAATAATCGATAATTAGCTAAGTAGATATTGACTAGCATAATAAGAACATCTTCTTATATAATAATAAACTTAAATATATAGTTATAAACATTTATTTTTATCGATTTTATTTAAAATTACGTTCTACAGACTCTGTTACTTTGTTTATAGCAGTAGTAAATTGGTTGTATGAAGATATCATTTAATAAATCATCTATAGGCAGTAGTGTTAGTTCCATTGGTTTTATACCAAGGGTTAAGGATAGTTTTTTTTAGTCTTGGATGGAGTGGTTATCATTACGTAAGCAGGCTTTAAAGCGTGCATGTTATAAGTGTAGCTGGTGTAACTCCACCAAACGTTTATATGTTGACCATATTAAAGAGATAAAAGATGGTGGAAGCCGTACAGATTTAGGTAATCTGCAGGTTTTATGTGCTTCTTGCCATAATAAGAAAACCTCCCTGGCTAAGAAAATGCGACAAAATAATTAAAAGGGGGGGTAATAGTTAGCTTTTTAGGAGGCTCTCTTTTGTTCGGGAGGGGGCTCAACTCTGGAGATTTTTTTTTTAAAAAAAACTTTGATTTTGGGATGATTTTTGCAATTATGAAACATGCTAAGCAAGGAAAAAATAACAAAAACGTAAGTTTTCCACAGAAAGTTACTAATATTTCCACGGTAATGACCCAAGGAATAATGCGTAACGGTGTTTATACGCCTTCTACAGAAGAATTAGAGAAGGTTAAAAAATTATTGGGTTTAAATTGGTCAGATGAAAAAATAGCAATTTTGCTAAAGCTAGAGCTATCTGTATTTCAGGTGTCATTTGCTGGTTTATTATCGATGCGTGAATATTTTATTTTGCAAAAAGAAGAACAGCTAACAGATTTCTTATTAGAAAATGCCAAACAAGGAAAAGAAACCGCAGTAAGAAGTCTTTTAAAAATGATTAAAGGCGACGAAAGGTCTAGCTATGTTAGTAAAAAGGAACAAGCTAGCGAATTGGCAGATAATTTTAATCCTCGAGGTTGGGTAAATGCAAAATAATAAATATTGGGATTTATCCTTTCCTAATTGGTGGGAATCTTTACAGGCTGGTAAAAGCTTAGTTCCTGATTTACCACTTGATAAGGAAAGAGCAGATTTTGCAGTTGCTTGTTTTAATCGTCTTTGTTTACCAGATGTTGCTGGCACTCCTTTAATGAAGGATTCAGCGGGTGAATGGTTTAGGGATATTGTTCGTGCGATATTTGGTTCATGGGATAGTAAAAATAATAGGTAAGAATGATTAATCATATTTTTTGCCTTGTACCTAAGAAGAATAGTAAGACTACTGGCGGTGCGGCGATAATGTTGGTTAATCTGATTTTAAATGAGCGCCCTAATGCAGAAATGCTAATAGTAGCTCCTACATTGGATATAGCCAAGATATCATTTGAACAATTATGCGGAATGATTGAAATAGATACGTATTTAAGTAATTTATTTCATATTACTTACCATAAGAGAGAAATTAAAAATTTACAAACCGGAGCAGTTTTAAGAGTTAAAAGCTTTGATGTTAAAACCCTTACCGGAGTAAAACCTGTTGCCGTATTAATTGATGAATTGCATGTTATTGCTTCTTTGCCACAGGCTGAACGAGTTATTACTCAGTTACGTGGTGGTATGGCTAGTGTTGCAGAAGGTTTTATTTTAACTATTACTACGCAAAGTGACCAAGCTCCTAAAGGAGTATTTAAAGAACAGTTACAAGTTGCTAGGAAAATACGTGATGGTGAAATAAGAGACACTAGAACCCTGCCAATATTATATGAATTTCCGCAAGAGGTTCAATCAGGTGATGATGAGCAATGGCGCGATGTTAATCTTTGGAAATATGTAACACCTAATTTAGGTTTATCCGTTAATTTAGATTTTTTAAAAGAGGCTTTTAATGAAGCCGATAGAGCAGGTGAGGCTAGTTTAAATCGTTTTTTATCACAACATTTAAACGTGCAAATTGCTACTGATTTAACCGGTGAAGTTTGGGGAGTTGCTCCTTATTGGAAGGATTGTATAGATTATTCGTTAGCCTCAGTTGAGAATCTTTTAGCCAAAAGCGATAAGGTAACTATTGGTATTGATGGTGGTGGTTTAGATGACTTACTAGGTTTATGTGTGCTTGGTTTAAATTCCTCTACAGGTAAATATTATAGTTATTTCCATGCTTTAGCCGATAGGATAATTTTAGAACGTCGTAAAGATATAGCAGTACAATTAACTGATTTTGAGCGGGAAGGTAGCTTAAGCTTTTATAATAAAAGCGGTGAAGAAACTAGCTTTATTGTTAATTTAGTAAAGCAAGTTAATGCTAGTGGTAAATTACCTGCTATTGCTGGTATTGGTGTAGATAGTGCCGGTATTTCTAGTGTTTTATTAGAATTACAAAATGCAGGTTTTACTATCACTCAAAATGGTGTAGCTGGAGCTGTTACTGCAGTTCCGCAAGGTTATAAATTAAGCGGTACTATTCAAGAGATTGAAAAACTTATTAAAGATAAAAATCTGTTTCATAGCGGTAGCTTACTGATGGAATGGGTTATTGGTAATGCCAAATTAGAACAACGTGGCAGTGCTGTTTATATTACTAAGAAAATCAGCGGTAGAGCGAAGATTGACCCGTTAATAGGTTTATTTAATGCACATCATATATTGATGAGTCAATTAATGGATGTGCGGTCTAATTCTATGAACCACTTTTTAGATGTCTTTAGTGGGGGTTAAGATGGCTATATTGGATTTTTTTAGAAAGAAAAAAACAGAAGATAAATTTATACCTGTAATAGATTTATTCAATGCACATAATATTTGTAATAATAGTCCATTGAAAATATCTGCGGGCTGGGCATGTATTAACCTTATTGCAGATACTATAGCTACTTTACCAATTGAGATTTTAACAAGGGATAAGCAAGGCATTGAGATTGATAATAAAGATAGTGTTTTATATGACTTGTTAAAATTTTCGCCTAATGAACATCAAACTAAAGAAGATTTTTTTGCTTGTATAGTTGTTTCGTTAGAATTATTTGGTACTGCTTATATTAAAAAGACTATAGCTGGAAATAAATTAATCTCTTTAATACCGTTAAAGTTTGATGATGTTAGCCGTGTTACTGAGAATGAGCAAATTTATTATTATCATAAAACCGAAAAATTAACCTCTGCTGATATTATCGAGATTAAAGGTCGTGGTGGCGGTATCGTTAAAGCTTGGCAACCATTGTTTTTTGGCAAGGGTATTTTTGAACATGCCAGTGCAAGCGAAGAAGTAGCAAGGAAGTTTTTTATCAATGGCTTAATGTCTCAATATGCTTTGGAGTTTACTCAAGATTTAACTAAAGAGCAATACCAAGAAGTAAAACAATATTTAGCTGAATTAGCTCCTTTAGGTGAAAACGGTGGTAAACCGCCTGTTTTACCACCTTATACAAAGCTTACTTCTTTGCAAGCTAATTTTTCAGAAAGCCAAATGTTAGAGAGCCGTATTTTTGCGGTTGAAGAAATTTGTCGTTTTTTTGGTATTCCTCCACATATGGTAGGTGCTCCTTTTAAGGGTAGTTCATTAGGTGGTGGAATTGAAGCTACTAACGCTATGTTTTTACAATATTGTTTACGTGGACGTATTAAGCGAATTGAGTCAGCTTTTGAAAAATCCTTATTTAATTTATCTGAACGTAAGCAAGGTTATCGGATTAAGTTTAACTTTGAAGGTTTATTAAGAGCCGATAGTAAAACCCGCGCAGAAAATTATCAGAAGATGTTAGCTAGTGGAGTTATGACCATTAATGAAGCTAGGGCTTTAGAAGGTTTATCTCCAGTTACAGGAGGCGATATTCCTAGAATGCAAATGCAATATGTTCCAATTACTCAAAATCCAATGGAGGCAACTGATGGAAACAAAGGCAATTAAATTAGAGGTTAAAGAATTAGCAGAAACAGGTGAATTTAGTGGTTATGCCTCTGTTTTTGGTGTTGTTGACCATTCTAATGATGTTGTTGTTAAGGGAGCTTTTAAGAAAAGCTTAGATAAACATAAAAGTAAAGGCACAAATGTTGCGATGCTTTGGCAACATAAACGAGATAGTCCTATAGGTGTTTGGCAAGAAGTAAAAGAGGATGATAAGGGCTTATTTGTAAAGGGTAAGCTTGTTACTGGTACCACTCAAGGTAGGGAGACTTACGAGTTATTAAAAGCTGGTGCCTTATCTGGTTTGTCGATTGGTTACTTCGTTAGAGATTATGAATATATCGGCGGAGCCAAACATTTAAAAGAAATAGAATTACAAGAAATATCGCCGGTTACATTACCTTGTAATGAGCTGGCACGAGTAGAACATGTTAAATCACAAAAGGAAATCATAGCCATGGAAACATTAGAAGTAAAACAATTGGTAGAACAATCTACTAAGAATTTAGAAGAAAAAACTCAGAAGTTAGAAGAGACTTTTAAAAAGTCTTTAGAACAAGAAACTAAGACTTTAAATAGTAAGTTAGAAAAATCTGAAGCAGAAAATAGGCAGTTAAAAGAAGAAGGTCAGCAATTAAAAAAATCCGTTGATGAACTTAAGGATAATTTTTTAGAGTTAGCTCAGAAACAATTAAATAGATTAGATTTATCGGATGAAAGTACTAAAAGTATAGGACAGCAGTTTATTGAGAGTGAGCAGTTTAAGTGTCGCCCTAGTTCAAAAGAGAGTACAATTTCTCTAGAGGTTAAAAATGTTATTAGTACGTTATCTTCTAGTGTAGGTGGGCTTGTAAAGCCACATATTGAAAGTGGTTTTATAGCTTTACCTCGTAGAGAGTTAAAGATTAGGGATTTATTACCAATTAGAAAAACTTCTAGTGACTCTATACAATATAGTGTAGAAAAGGATTTTTCTAATAAAGCTTCTATAGTTAAGCAAGGCGAATTAAAACCTTATTCTAATTTTACTATTGAAACTAAGACGGCTCCTGTAGAGACCATTGCTCATTTATTTAAAGTTACCGAGCAGGCTCTGGATGATATTCCTACCTTACAAGGATATATTAATGATAGGCTTGTTTATGGTTTAGATTTGTTTGAAGAAGACCAACTTTTAAATGGGACAGGAACTAACAATCAGTTAACAGGTCTGTTGAAGGTTGCTAGTAAATTTAAAGATGTTACTAAATTTCAAACACAAGATAATTTACGCACTCCATTAGAAAATTTAAGATTAGCTAGAGCACAAGTAGCACTTTCTGGTTTTTTTGCTGATGGTATTGTCGTTAATCCTATTGACTGGGAAAATATCATGGGTCTTAAGGATACGACAGGTCGTTATTTGCATGGTGACCCTTTTAAACAAAGAGAAAAAACTATTTGGGGTATTCCTGTAGTTACTACAGAGGCGATTGAGCAAGGTAAATTTTTAGTTGGTGCTTTTAAGATGGGCGCAGCTATTTATGACCGCTGGTTTACTAGAGTTTCTTTAGCTCGTACAGGAGACGATTTTGATAGAAACCTTATTAGCTTAAGAGGTGAGCGTCGTATCGCGTTAACTGTATTTAGACCATCTGCATTTATTCATGGTGCTATTAACGAAGGTGTTCCAGAAGGGATATATACTAATGTTAATATTATTGAAGGTAGTAAATCAGGTAAGAGTGCTTAATAGCAACTGACAATTGTTGCCTATCTTTATGTTTAAGGTAGGCAACAGCTACTAATTTTTGTGAGGCTGGAATGAATAATCTTTATATGCAAAGGCAAGGTAATTTTACTTTTAGCTTTTCTGAAGAAGTTGATACTGCAGAATATGATGATTTTGTCAAACATTGTTGTCTTGATGGGATTACTGCGCAAGAAGGTTACCAGCTAAAAAATTATATTTTATCAGCAAAAGAGCATTTAGAGCAGGTAATTAATTATCCTATAAGAGAAGTGAATGTAACTTATGACGGAGAATTCACTAGAGAGCCTATTGAGTTGCCAGTTGCTAAATTATCTAGTGAGATAGATAAGATATTATTTTATATGGGTGATGAAGTTATTAGTGCATCTGCTAAGATAGAATATATTGATGATAAAATTTTTGTAACTATTAATCCTCCTGAACTTAAGCAATATAATTATAGTGACATTACTCGGCTTTCTTTTTCTTTTAGGGGTAGTTTTTTAGCTTATCCATTACCGCATGCTTTACGCCAAGCGTTAAGATTACATGTTGCTAGTATGTGGGAGTTTAGAGGCGAAAAAGGCACGATAAAAGCTTACGAATTAGAAGAATATGAGCGTTTAATCTTTCCTTATAAAAAGATAAGGATTTAAGACAATGAGAGCTTTACATGCATCAGTTATATTTTACTGTCAGCAATTAGTAGAAAATGCGCATGGTCTTATAATTGGTGAAGAATTTAAAGAATTTTATCAAACTAAGGGCAGTTTTTTTGTTAAATCAGCGGTTCAAATTTACCAAGCAGGAGCCTTGCAAGAAAGCAAGAAATTATCATTAAGAATAAGAAATATTTGTAAGGCTAAAAGCTTAAAAGCTGGAGATATATGTAAGCGTGTAAAATCTGATGATGCAAGCTGTTTAGCATTTATTTGTAAATATAATATTTTATCGATTTTTCCAGATAATAGAGATGCAAAATATTTAATCTTAGAGTTAGAGGAGATTAAAGGTGATAACAGCTAGTTTAGATAAGGTAAATAATTTTACTAAGCGACTTAAATTATTGCGCGAGCGTAAAATAGAAATGTTAGAAGCTACGTTTGAGGTTATGGAGCAAGAAGCTAATAAAACTGTACGTCAAATGCGTGAAAGAGTGCCAATAGATAGTGAAGCTTTAAAAAATTCTATTAGTTGGACTTGGGCTTCAGGGGCACGCCCTAATAATATTTTAGCTGGTTCTTTCAATAAAAATAATTGCGAATATCGAGTTTATATTAGTGCTGGTACTAGAGATAAATATTTGGGCGATAGAGATGCTTATTATTTTCATTTTGTTGAATTTGGCACGATAAATCAATCGGCGCAACCTTTCTTTTTTCCAGTTTGGAATGGAGGAAAGAAGCAAATAAAAGCGAAGATAAGAAAAGAGTTAAATTGTAAAGTTAAACAATTGAAACAAACAGGTCTGAATTAATGTCAGTAGCTTTAGATGTACAAAATGCTTTAACAGCAAAGATAAAAAGCTTAAAGGGCTGGGAAGATATAAATATATCAGATTTTCCAGTTAATAATCCAAAGTTACCTTATGTAACCTTTGGTAGTTTTTGGACTGATAAAACTAACGAATTTGACAGAATTATTTTTGATATGCGTGTTCAAATTGATATTTGGAGTAAGGCTTCTGATGAGAGTAAAAATATCAAGCTACTTACCTCAGATTTAGAGCATTATTTATTAGGTAAATTAGCAATAGCCGATGTTCTAATAGCAGAAGTATTAGAGATTAAATCCATGTCGTTATTGGATAGAGATGGCGAAACTAGCCATGGGATTTTAACATTAACCATAGAGGTAATAAAATGGCAGAAAAAGTAACAACAGAAGATAACACCCGCATTAGAGGTGAGAAAATCATCGTTTATTTAGGTGAAATAATCCAGATGGACGGTGAGAAGAAAGTAAGATTTAAAAGTTTTTGTGTTGGTAATTCTAGAGCTTTACAAATTAATAAAAGTTTTGCTGAAGAAGAGCAAATTACTTGTAATGATAATGGTAATTTACCATGGACTTCGGTAATGCCAACAACTTTAGCTTGGTCGATGAATAGTGAATTTGCAATTGATAAGGATTTTTTACTTACATGGCAAGAGGCATTTTTATCCTCCACGCCTAAGATAATAAAGATGGTAGTACAATTTCCAAAGCAAGCTATAATTTATAAAGGTTGGGCACATATAGAAAATTTTGAGATTGGTGCTGAAAGAACTAGCTGGGTTAAGGCTACTATTAATTTTAAAGGTACAGGGAAATTAACTATAGAAACTTTAGATAAATTAGACCCTAAGCCAAATGAAGATTTACAAGATGTGAATATATTCCCAGAGGTAAGTGCAGATGCTGTAGCTGATGATGAAAAGCCAAAAGCAGTATTATTATCTAAGGTTGATAAAAAGCAGGAGATAAAATAATGCAATTAATTTTAGATAAAGAAAAATATCCGCTTAAGTTAAAGATAGGACAATTGTTACAGTTAGAGAAAATGTTATCTGATAATTTAGGCAATATTTCTCAGCGTTTAGCTTTGGGTAACTGGAGTGTTGCAGATGTGCAAGCGATAATTTACTTAGCCCTTTGTGGCGGTGGTTTAAATGAGGTTAAAGCACAAGAAATATCAGATAGTTTTTTTGATAAAGAACCAATTTTAACCGCGGTTAATGCTTGTGGTAGCATTATAGCCACAGCTTTAACTGGGGCTGTAGCAGATGAAGTTAAAGAAGATACCAGCAAAAAAAAAGCCGAGCGTTAAGTGAGGTAGATTTTTATGGGTGGGGAGCGGTTGTAGGACTTTCTCCTACCCAGATTGATTGTTTATCGTTAGAACAATTTTTTCATATGATTAAAGGATATATTAAAATTAAATATCCTCAGGTTGAAAAGCCCTCTTTTGATGATGACGATATAGAGTCATTTTTAACAGCAGTTAAACAAGGAAAGTTCAATGAGTGATGCAGTAATAGTAAAGCTTGGTGTTAATGATAAAGAATTCCAGCGTGGTATGGCTAGGGTTGAAGGTATCAGTAATAAAAGCTTTAATAATATTGACCGTCAAGCTAAGGCATTTTCTAAAAAGATGCAAGCGACTAGTCAAGGTTTAGTTAATGCGATGAAAGCTCCCTTGTTAGCAATAGGTGCCGGTTTTGGTGGTAAAGAAATTTTAAAATTGGCTGAAGAATGGGAGATTTTAGCTGGTCGTATTAAATTGGTAACGGGTGACTTGGGTACAGCCAATGGTATTTTATCGCAATTAGGAGAAACAGCTTTAAAAACGCGTTTTTCTTTTAAACAAACAGCAGAGGATTTTATTCAATTAGCCGATGTCATGAATGAATTAGGCAAATCTAATCAAGAACAAGTTAAATTTTTAGAAGCTTCTAACATGGCATTATTGCTTTCTGGTACTAGTGGTCAAGCTGCAATACCAGTTATGCAGGCTCTAAAAGGGGCTATTATTAAAGGTAACTTAAGTATGGGTCAATTTAGAACCTTAGCTAATCAGGCAAGTAGTAGGTACCGGTGCTTGGGCTAAGAGTTTAGGTAAGACTACTCATCAGTTAGGTAGAATGGCAAGCGAAGGTAAACTAACAGCTGAAGTAATGATAAAAGGTTTAATAGATGCTATTCCTGAGATGCAAAAAGAAATGGAAGCTCTACCAATTACTTTAGCTCAGTCATTCACTAATTTAGGTTCAGCTTTGGCTATTTTTGTTGGTAAAAGTAATAATGTAAATATAGCGAATAGAGCCTTAGCTGACAGTATAAATTTTTTAGCTAATAATTTTAATACGTTAGCCAATATAGCTATTTCAGTTGGTTTTATTTTTGGTTCTGGTGTGTTAGTTCGTGCTTTAGGTGGGATAACAATAACAACTATTGAAGCAACAAATTCAGCAGTAAAATATGTTAAATCATTAAAAGATATACGACGCGCTAGTTCAGCGTTAGAGGGGTTAAAATTTTTAGCACCAATGTTAAATGGTGCTGGTTTAGCCTTAGGTGCAGTTGGTTTAGCTTGGTACACATATAATCAATATGCTAATCAGGCTTCTAACACTACAAAAGAAATTACCGAAGAGATGAAAGCTTTAGGTGTGGTAGCCTTGAAGGTTAAAAGCCAAGTATCTAACGTTGAGATTAATTTCAGTGCCAAAGATATAAAAGAGGCTAGGGAAGAAATTAAAAAAATAGATAAACACAGCGGGGCTTTACCTCACACAATAGCGAAGCTTAAGACTTCTTTTGAAGGAGCAAATAAAGAAATAAAAGACTTAGGAGAAAGTTTTTTATTTCTTATTGAAAAAGTTAGAAAAGGTCAACCTGTATGGGACGAAGTAAACAAAACAGCACAAGCTATTGCAGATAAGAAGCCTCCAGAAAAAATATTAAATCTTTTAAATAATAGTTTAAGTGTAACAGCAAAATTGATTATGAATTATGAGAAGCTTAATAAATCTGGAGGGGAATTAATTCCTCGTCACCAGCTTATAGCGGAATTTTATAAGAATTTACCATATGACGCAAAAAAGCATATTGTAGGGTTATATAAATCACTGCAGGAAGAAGCTATCACTTATGAACAGTTTTTGAAAGAGTTTTTAGCTAAACTTGCGGAAATTAAAGGCGGTATTCTTGAACAAGACGCGAGACAAGCGGAAAACCTAGCAAAACAATTAGGGGAAGATTTAAACAAGATAAATTTAACAAAATTGAATGAGCAGATATCAGATATTATAAATTCCAATAAAACGAACCCTTCTAAAGAAGCATTTGATGAGTTTATAGAAGCACAAGAAAAATCTTTAGATTTGAAGAAAGAAGAAACCAAACAACAGACTATTTATAATAAATTAGTGTCAGATGCAACTAAACAACTTATAACTTTGGACGACACGAGAAAAGAGAAATTAGCTGAGTTAGCAAAAAAAATTGTTAGAAATGAAGCTCTTGAGGGTTTTGATAAAATACAGCAAAAACTTAAAGAAGAAATTGCGTTAGTTGAACAAGAAAATGATGATTTACTAAAGCAAGGTAAATTAACTCAAGAACAAATAACTTTAGAATTAGAAAAACAAAAAAGACTGCGCCAAGAATATGATTTGATAGAAGCATTAGGTTTAGATAAGAAAGACAAAGAAAAAAAGAAACAAGAAGCTAAAGAAAATATAGATGAAATATATGCGGGTAAAGCAGAAAATGCACAGCTTAAGGGAGGAAAGAACGATAGATTTAAAGAACTTAAAAATATTTTAAGTGATGTTAATAGTCAAACTAAAGAATTAATCAGAAATATTTTTGATGGTAAGAAGGCTTTTGAGGCTTTTGGTCATGCTACGGCTAATGTTTTAGGTAATTTAGCTTCTAGATTAATGGATAAGAGTTTAGATTTATTTTTTAATGCTCTAGGTAATAGTAGTGCAGGTAGTGGTTGGGGTGGAGCAATAATTGGTGCTTTAAAAAGCTTAGCTGGCTATAGTGATGGTGGTTATACAGGTGATGGACATAAATATCAAGTTAAGTTTAGTTCATGCTGGTGAATATGTATTTCCACAACATGCCGTTAAAGCTATTGGTTTATCAAATTTAGAAGCTTTAGCTAAAGGTGGTTTACCGCAATTACCTAAGGTACAGCATTTTAATCAATCGCAAAAATCTTCTAATATCTTCAATTTTAGCATTAATGTAGAAAAAGATGATACTGGCTTAGTTGAGCAAATAAAAAATGTTGTTATGGAGAGTGTTGAAGATATCGTAGATAATCGGCGATTTAAGGAGGGTGTAAATAACTTTATGAACCTACAACAACGCAATAAATATTATAAAGTTTAGAGGGTGGATGTTATGAAAATAATAGATATTCTGAATATTCCAGAAGCTAAACCGATAGCGGGTATAGATGATTATATACAAAGTTATTTTTATGTCTCTGCTTTAACGCTTAACTTAGTGAAAGATGTTATAAGTGATAAATCTGGCAAGACAGTTCAATATAATAATATTACTCCTAAATGGAATGTTTCTATTAACTCCAGAATATTAACTTTAGCAGAATTTGAACATGCAAAATCTTTAATAAATTTACTTATTAGCCAAGGCTTTTATTTTAAAGCTTATGCTCCTGATTTATCTAATAACTTACCTGAGAGTTTGCCTATTAAACAGGTTGTTAATCTAAAAAATATTACTTTAGATGCTAAAGATTTACTATTACCTTTTTATTTTAATGTGATTTGGCAAGATAAAGTAACATTACATCAAGCTTTAGAAATAGAAGATAATAAAATTTTCTTTGAGCCGGCTTTATCTTTTGGCGTTGGTAAAAGTGATGTATCTAAGATTTTTTTACATAATCCTTATGTTTTGATGAAAATTGACCCTAAAAGCGTAAAAATTAATAAGACGAGCCATAAGATAGGTAAGCTAACTTTTTCAGGGGTTGAAATATGATGCTAGATATGGAGGAATTAAAATCATTATTATCAGCAAATATAATAATGATGGCTAATTTTGTAGTTATTGGGGTAAGGAAGCGAGATGTTTTTGGTCTGGTACAGACAACATTGAAATTAAGATATATGGCAAAAGTTATAAGTGTCAAGGGGTGGGTGATATTTTTTTTAATGAAGATGTGCCTAGCGATAATTTATTAGGTTTTAAAAATTATAATTTAAATATTAAAACCCAAGATATTAATTTACGGCGTTTGTTTACCTCGCAAGCAATTAAGAATGAAAAGCTAACAGCTTATATTGGTTTTTTGAATCCTGCTACCGGCTTATTGTATAAAGATTTTACCTTATCTTTGACGGGTATAATTATTGCTAGCCAAGAAGAGATAAGCTCAGATAATAAAAGTTCAATTTCTATTAGTTTAAATAGTCAAGCTTACCAGCTTTCGTTAGCTGGCATTAAGAAAAGAAGTAAAGCAGACCAACTTAAAAGACAACAGAATGATTATAGTTTTTCTCATACAAAAACCATTGGCGAGAAAAAACTTTCTTGGGGTGGGGGGGAGAGACAAAGCTCTTCGTTACAGATGGGACATTTTTTGGAATGGTGAACATTGGATATAGGAGCATTCTAATATGTTAATTTCATTTCTAACTAGTCTGGCTATCAGTGTTACAGCAGAGGCAATAAGGTGGGGAGTTTCGCGTCGTAGCACTCCATCGGTTAGTTCTACTCTTGGCGGTACTGGTGAAGTTCCACGTACCCTTGTAGTTGGTCGCACTATGGTAACAGGTTCAGTTATTTATGCCACTACTACAGGTGACCATGATGAATATTTAGTTCAAGTAATAGCTTTAGCTGACCATCCTATCAAGGGAATAAACGCTTTTTGGGCAGATGATGTTAAATTTACTCTTAATAGTTTTACTAATTCTGACCCTTATAATAGTCATAAAGGAAGAGTATTTTATATTAAAGGTACAGATGATACTAGCGAGAGCAGTGGAACTAATAGTCAGCGTCATTGGGTAAAATTTTTTAATGGTACGCAAACAGCAAGCGATAAATATTACAATCAGTTGCAGGTAAGGACTGGAAAGATACAAATATAGTTAAAGATGTTGCTTATGTTATTATGACTTCGCAAATATCATCAAAGAGCAATAATTTTCCTATCTTCAGATTTGAAATTGAAGGCGCTAAACTTTATGACCCTTCTAAAGATAGTAGTGTCGGCGGTAATGGTTCGCAACGTTGGGCTGACCCTAAGAGTTGGGGTGGTGATGGTGATAATTTACCAGCAGTGCAAATATATAATATTTTACGAGGGTTTAAGGTTGGCGATGAGATATTATTTGGTGTGAATGACCCACAAGCAACAGAGTTAATTACGAAAGATTGGATTAAATATATAGAAAAATGTCGACAGCCAATTGTATTAGAAGATGGTACTATAGAACCACAATATAGTTCTGGTTTAGAAATTAACACTTGTGAACCAGTAGGAGATGCAATAACAGAATTATTACTTGCTTGTGCTGGTAGCTTTTCAGAAAGTTTCGGTAAATTTAAAATATTTGTTGGTGCTCCAGATGAGCCTATTTTACATATTACAGATGGTGACTTATTAGCTGATGGTAAATTAATATTTAGTCCTTTTAATGATACTACGCAAAATATACGAGAAGTTGTCGCTAGTTATTCAGAGCCTAAAGAAAATTGGTCTAAGAAAGAATTAACTATCACAATAGATAAAGAAGAGGGTGAAAGCGAACTATCTTATAAACGTAAAGGTGGTGCTAATATCACTTATAAAGCTGTTCATAGTGGTTACCAAATTAAAAGATTGTTACGTTCTTTTATCGATGAAAGTAAAAAATCCTCAGCTCATGAAATTTCGTTACCAAGTAGATATTGGCATTTAGAGCCTAATGATGTGATAAGCTGGACTTCTGAATATTTTAACTATCAAAAGAAATTATTTCGTATTATTTATGTTTTACATAAAGCTGATTTAACGGTTGAACTTCGTATGATTGAGGTTGACCCTAATCATTATCTTCCGCATGCAGATGATTTAAAGCCGTTAGATTATACACCAGATATTGAACATGTAATAACAAAACAATCTATCAGTGATTTTATGGTATTTGCGGAGGTTTTAAAAGATACCCGAGGTGTTGATGTTCGCAATGGTATTCGTATTAAATGGGATAAGGATGTTTTAGATGTTGATTTTGTTGAATTTGAAATAAGAGAATCTGCCAGTAAAAAAACTATTCATTCTGGTAGGTCAGACAGACCACGTCAGGGAGAAATATTTATTAGTCCTAACGCTTTACAGCCTTTAACTAAATATGCGGTTAGAGCTAAATATGGTAAATATAAAAAAACTAAAGAATTTATTTGGTCACATTGGGAAGAAATTACTACCCAACAAATTAGACCAATATCAAAAGATTTATTACAAAAAGATATTAAAGATTTTATTACGGCCGACCTTGCTAAAAAGCAAAAAGAAGATATACAAGAAGTTAATAATTTAATTGAACAAGGTGCAAAGCATTTTACCCAAAAGTTAGCAGACCAAGGTGCAAAATATGAGCAAAAGATAGTAGTAGTTACTAATGCTACTAAATCTTTAAGTGCTAAGGTTGATAATAATAAAGCTGAGTTAGATGGCACAATCAGCCAAGTGCAAGATAGTTTAATTAATAAGTTAGAACAGACTAACGATGGTTTAACTGTCTTAGCTAGAAAGATTAATTCTATTGATTTAAGTCTTGGTAATGTTGATGCTAAAGGTTACTTTCGTGCTGAAGCAACTTACATTAAAGATAAAGCAGAAGTGCGTGTTGGTTTAGGTGCTACCTTAAATAGTGATAAATGTAATAAAGATATCAATTTACACCATTCAATAGAGTTAGTTGTCTCTGAACAACGTGGTAATTATGCTATTTTAAATAGTGATAAAGTAGTATTTGCAAATGGTGTTGGGACAGCTTACTTTAATTTATCTCCTAAAACAGATAATAAAGCAAATGCTTTTGAATTAAAGACTATTGTAGGCAAGACAGAAAATAATTTAACTTTTACTGAAACTAAAGAATTAACTTTTAATGATGAAGTTGTATCCACTCCTATAGGTATGATCAGTGCCTTTGTTCATACAAACGACATTAGCGGTTGGATGTATTGTAACGGTAGATCATTACCGAAAAAAGATTATCCAGAATTATATAAACTTATAGGTGATGATTGGTGGGATAATAAACAATCTGAGTTAAATAGGTTAAATGAAAATATATGCCAAGAGTTTTTAACCAATCCAGCTAATGAGGAGTTAGATGAAGAGATAAAAAAATATTTATCGTTATTATTAGCAAACATAGAGTTATTTAAACAAAAAGATGAAAGAAATAGTGATAGTACAATAAATAATAATGTCAGCTCAATGAGTGGCTTATCACAAAAATTAATAAATAATAATAAAGATAAAAATGTTGTTGAGACAGATTTGCTAGAAGTATTTACTAGATTAGTATCTAATTATATATATATTGGGAAGAGGAATATAGAAAGGTAAGAGGTTCTGTAAGATATTGGAAAAATAATGATGGTAAAGAGCCGAAACTTTCGCAGATAAGAGAAGTTTTTAGTAAATTCCAAATTAGGGCTATTCCTTGGATAAGAGATGTAGATTATTTTAAATTACCTGATTTACGCGGTAGCTTTTTACGAGGTCTAGATGGTGGTAGAGGCTTAGACGTTGATGGTAAGGATAGAAAGATAGGAAGTTATCAAACAGATGAATTAAAAAGCCATAGGCATTATAATATATATGAGACAGGTAATTATGCTAAGCCTTGGTCTCTTGCCTATGGTTCCCCTTTATATGGTGACGGTAATGAAAGAGCAACTCGTTCAGAATATACTGGCGGTAGTGAAACCAGACCTAAAAACTATGCTGTAGCTTATCATATAAAAGTTAGGTAATTAGGGTCTATAGACCCTGTTAATTTATTCTTTAGTTGGTAATAATCTTTATTATTTTTTATGAAAGGATAAATTATGAGTTTAATAAAACAAGGCAGATTAAGTGATGAAATTAATCTTAATTTTCAGAGCAAAATTATGCATTTTAAACCTACAGAAAAAGAAGATAAATTTGTAGATGTTTTTAGTGGTGATTATTTAATACGTAAATATAAGGTTCATGACGGTAATTTATTTAAAATAATCTTAGGTTTAGCTAACGACTTACCGAATGAGTCAATTAAGACTATCTTTAAATTATCTGACAAGAAAGAATTTTTAGGAATAGATTTAACAGATAAAATCTTTTTAAAGAATAAGATATTTGCTAAAGGGTACGAGTTAACAAATGAATGGTCAGGGATAACGTTTATATCTGATGAAGATATTGTTACTATGTTTGCTACCCCCATCAATCTGCTGAGTTTGATACTAAGCCTAAAATATTAGTTATGCACCTACTACAGCCAGATAATTTAACGGATTATAACTTATCTAGTTTTAAAGAACATTCTCTATAAATATAGTCTAGTCTACAGACTCTGTTAAGCTTATTTACTCCATGCTATTTTTTTATTTTATGGAGTAAACATGCGAAAAATAAGTAAATATGGTCTTTCTTGTATTAAACAATGGGAAGGTCTACGTTTAGAGGCTTATCGTGATGTTGCTGGTGTGTTAACTATAGGTTACGGTCATACAGGAAAAGATGTAAAGATAGGACAACAGATTAGCCGTAATCAAGCAGAAAATCTTTTATTAAAGGATTTAGCTAGATTTGAAGAGGCTGTTTCAAAATATGTAAAAGTTGATTTAACAGATAATCAATTTGCTTGCTTAGTTTCTTTTGCTTTTAATATTGGTGTTACTGCTTTTAAAGGTTCTAAGTTATTAAAGAAGCTTAATAAGGGTAACTATGATGCTGTCCCGCAAGAGCTAATGCGTTGGACTTATAGCGGTGGTAAAATATCACAAGGATTAGTTAATCGTAGGTCAGCGGAGGTCGGTTTATGGGCTAAAGGTTCAAGAGTATCCTCTCAATGTGTAGATTGTGATAGAGACGAACAAGAGCAGATAAGCAAAACAAAAGAAGGTAAAGCCGTTGCAGTTACCTCTATAGGTGCTTTAGGTGCAACTTTTACCGAGATAGCTAGAGAAATACAGCCACAATCAGAAAATTTTACCATCTTACGTTATCTCTTTGCCATCCTAACCTTGCTTGGTATTGGATTAACTTTGTTCGCGGTAATTAAGCGGATGAGGGGGTAAGAGGTAATACTGAAATATATAGCAAATCTAAAAATAATCATTAGATAATAGATATCTAAGGTTATTTCCAAAATTGGAAAAAACTTAAAACTTAGGATTATATAGTTTTCGCCAATTCTGGCGAGAACCTCCGTAACTGATTATGTTTGCTCCCCAATTTTGGGGAGCAAAGGTATAACAGTTAACGAATCATCAACAGTAAATTACAAAAAACCATTTGACAAAGGCTAAAAAATATTATAGCCTAATCTTACAGTGCCTGAAAAACACTAAATACGTAGCGGTCAAATAACCGAAATTTATTTACCGTTCCCAATAATTCGACCTATTACTATGCTGTTTAAGCATGCTTTTTATGTCGGGTGTGGTTATGCTATACAATACTCGCAAGAGGAAGGCATAACGACGGACTACGTACCGTGTTTTTCAGCACCCGACGCCCTTTAAAGGCATAAATGAAAAACTTTAACATACGTAGGAGAAAAACCATGGACGGTTTAATTAATTATATAAATAACGCCCAAAAAGCTAAAAAGAACTCTCAATTAAAACAAGCTCAAGAAAAAGATGTAGCAACATCAGTGTTAACTATGTCTAGTCGTGAGATTGCAACATTGTGTAATAAAAGACATGACCACGTTATGCGTGATATCACTAAAATGCTAGAAGATTTATACTCTGATGGAGGTCTCCCCAAATTTGGGGGCACCTATTTAGATAAGCAAGGTAAGCAACAAAAATGCTATCACCTACCCAAACGCGAATGTTTAATTCTAGTATCTGGTTATAGCACAACACTAAGAGCAAAGATTGTTGACCGCTGGTTAGAATTAGAACAACAGCACGTTATTCCTATAGCTAAACTAGCAATAGAAAATCAAGAAGAAGTTATATATCAATTACCAGCGGATGAAAGAGAGCTACCAATAAGAATAAAAGACTGTATCAGAAAACATGCAGAACAATTATCTAATGTTTACCGTTTGGAAGCTGAAAAATATTTAACTAAGCTTGTATATAATAAGGCTGTAGGTTATCAAAAAGAAGTAAGTTATAGTAAAATCGATAAAGGTTTAAAAACTGTTTTATATCTCGATGTTGTAGATACAGCTTTAGCACAAAACCGTTGGAGTCATCATAGTTTATTCTGTGCGTTAAGGTCTATGCTGGATAAAGATATTAAAGCTATAGAGAAAATACACCTTAGTGCAGACAAGCAACGAGGAAAAGCTATGTAGCAAACAATGAGCCCCGCTTTTATGGTGGGGCTTCATCTGTTGCCAAGCTAGTTAATAAGTTTTAGTTAAACTTAGATATGCAAAGTTTCTTGTGGACTGATTCAGCAAAATAAGATTCAGATAAATTAAAAAATTGTTTTAATATTTCTATTGATAATGGGAGCTCATTTATTAATTCATCAAAAGTAAATTTTCCACTTTTTATAAGTTTTTTGACAACATAATTTAGCAAGAGTGGCTCTTCAAAAGCTAACGCTCCCGGTCCTGAGTCTAGAGGTTCATTTGTTCTCCACTTTTTATAAGAGATTTGTTTTTGTAAATTTAAGATTTGATACTCGTCAAAAATACCTAGTTGTTTACACCTCTGAACCATAGATTGAATTGATACTTTCCATCTAGATTTTAAGTGTATAAAAGACTCTACTTTAGTTGAGTAAATTTCATTTAGAAATGATCGTCTAGGTAATAAAAAAGCTCCAGCAAAATGATCAGCCTCTTTTTCAATTTGCTTAAGTCGTTTAGGGTCATCTAGTTCTTCTTCAGTAACCCAGGTATGTAAGCAAAGATGCGCTAATTCATGGGTTGCGTCAAATCTTCTGCGAACGGCACTTTTTTTATCCGAAGCCAAAAAAATAAAAGGACGATCTCCACTCCAATAAGAAAAAAAGCATCAATGTTTTCTTTTTCAAGAGCTAAATGACAGATAAAAATACCCATTTGCTCCAATAAACCCATAACATTTGAAATTGGTCCAAGTCCTAGACCAAGTTCTTCTCTCAATTTTTCAGCATATTGCTCAATTTCTTCCTTTGTGTAATTATTGGCAACTTTATTTATTGGTTCAAAACTCGGTAATTTAACTTCAGGCAAATTTAGAAAAGGTTCTAATAATTTTACACTTGCAGTAAACCAAGAAGCATAAATTGCACATGCTCTATTTTTCCATTTGTTATCTACACCTTTTTTTCGAAAAAAGTTAGCTCCTTGTTGCCCAAAGACAGGATAGCTAGTATTAGTGAAAAATTTTATGGTTGTTTTTTAGTTCTTGTAATATTTTATGAAATGTTTCTGGGTCAGGAACTCTATTTCCTTTTTCATAATTGGATATTGCCTGTCGGCTGACGTTTATGCGAGCAGCTAACTGTGTTTGTGTCAAACGTGCAATTATCCTAGCTTCAGTTAAGCGATTAGGAACCAAGGCTATCGGTTTTTTTCTAGAGTTAATTTCAATAACTTTAGTATTATTTCTCATGGTTTATTACAGAACTCTTTAATGTTTCTTTTAGTAAGTTCATATCCTCAGGGTTATAACTTGTATTTTCAATTTCAGCTGATGTTCCTGTTACTAGGTGCGGTTCATGAAGCCAGTTATTAGAGACCCACTCCCATTGAGATCGCTTATAGTTTGCGGGAAGACCAATTCTTAAGTCATTTAGAGAATATCCAGATGATGAAAAGGTTAGTATAAAATGAGGATAAGGTTCGTAAATGATATCAGCAAAACAGTTTTCTTGATAGTTAAATAAAGTTTTATTACCTACAAGTTTCTGTTCACGGAATATGGCTTTCTTGGGCGGTTTATTACAATTAGCAACTGAATTTATCGAAAATTTAGAACCATGCCCTATTATTTCTAAATATTTTCCTGTTGGTTTAGCAAAATTTTTCCATCCACACGTAAATGGCAAAATTCCGCTTTCTATGTTACGTTGTATAACAAAATGAACCCCAATAGATAAGAAGTAACTTTTCATGTTATTTACCATTGGTAGTCCTAGCGCAAGATCATCCTTTCTCATATTTCTTATAACTTTATGACCTTCATTAACGCACTGCATTAATATTATCTTATCTTTTATGGGTATTCGGGTCTTTATAAAATCTTCTGGATGTATCATAGTTCTTATTATCTTATTTACTTAAAAGAATAACAGTATCAATATGGAGATAACTGTGTCATTGATACTATAGCAACACTATACGAAAATTACCTTTTTTTGTCAACAACAAAATCTGACCATTTTTGCATTATTTCTCGGCGTTGTTCTAAAAAATCAGTTCTTAAATAAGCCCGTTGTACTTTTTGACCTACTACATGAGATAAAATAGTTTCTGCTATTTCATAAGGGGCTTTTAGTTCTTCTGCTAACCAATTTCTAAGACTAGACCTAAAACCATGAGGACGAGCATCTAAGCCCATATCTTTCATAAATTTAGACATGGTAGCATCAGATATTGGTTTACCTGCTGAACTAGAAAATACTAAATCGTTAACTTTACGTGTTTTTGCTATAGCTAGCACTTCTAAAGCTTGTTTTGATAAAGGTACACGAAAATCACTAATCTTACCTAATTGACCTTTTAAATATTCTGCTGGGATTGTCCAGATATCTCCTTTAATTTGTGACCAACGCATATTACGTATAGAACCACTCCTTACACCAGTTAAAATAAGTAACTTTAAAGCTAAATTACTGATTAACTCATTATTTAAACATTCAAAGAATAACGGTATTTCTTGCCAAGGCATAGAAGGTATATGATTATTGGATTCTAGGCTTTTACCTAATAATATCTTAACGTTGGGAACAGCTAATAAATCTACTTTAAGACCTTTTGCTACAGCATATTTCATAGCTAGGTTAATTCTAGATAATATTTTAGAAGCAGTGTCACTTTTACTTAACCAAAGAGGTTTTAAACAATCGTATAAAATATCTTGATTAATTTTTTCTATTGGCATATTACCAATTTTAGGGAATATGTGTAATTTTAAAGGGCTAAGCCAATCGGATTTGTGATTATTTTTTAAACTAGCTTTCTTACTTTCGAATAAAGCATAAATAATTTTTTCTAAACTATTTTCTTTTTCTTCTGATTTAGATTTAGGTAAAATTCCATCATGAATATTTTTACGTAATATTACTGCTTTTTCTCTTGCCTCTTTTAGGCTAACAAATCGTATAGAGCCTAAACTGATAGTTTTACGTTTACCATTAGCTGAGTAGCGCAAAAACCAAACACCAGCTTTTAGATTGCTTTTTTCTAACCATAATCCACCCCCATCACAATATCTACCTTTAGGAGCATTTTTTACAACAAAATTATTTAACTGACAGTATTTCAAATTCTCACCTTTTTACTTACCATTGAACCGTTAATTTAGATGAAATTATACATAAAACATCTTATGAATTTGAAATTTAAAACTATCATTGAATCCCTAGAAAAGCAAGGCTTTTACTATGGGTTTAAAAGGGTGCGAATCACCTTAAAAAAGGTGGTAAAACGCCTACACCCAATGTCCAACCAAGATACAATTTATCATCACCGTTAATGTTTATTTGTATATCTTTATCTACGGCTTTTTTAATAGAATCTTGAGCATATTCTATCATATCTTTGTTTGGTAAATCATATACGATATTAATTCCACCAGCAATATAAGGTAAAAATTTTCCTAAATCTAACCCAAGTCGCGCACGCAGAGCTCCGTCTAAATAGCTATTCAAGGGTAATTCTATAGGTATAATATAACTGAACTGATTACCACCACTAGTATATTTTGCATAATGAAGATTAGCAGAATTTAATTTAAAAGACGCATCTAATTCTACACCTAAAATTAAATTTTCATTAATTGATTTATTGTAACCCACGAATAAACCCGCTAAAAGAGAATATGGATTAATTGAAGCAAATTGCTGCTTTGGAAATTCGTGACTATCATTATCTATAATTACTGAAATATTTGTCGAAGGCTTAATATATTGATTTTGACTAAATGAATATCGCAAACCAGCATAAGCACCAGACCAATTATTATCTAAAATTTTACTTAAGGTGGTGGCAGAAGTTTGGCTTATTGAGAAAATTGAACAAAGTAAAAGGTAAGAAAAAGCTTTAAATTTCATAGGAGAACTCTATTAATATGTGACTCACTAAAAATAAGAAGGCTGATAACAATGTATGTAGAGTTAGATTTAATAAAGACAATAATAGTTATAGAATAATTATATAGAGCAGTATGTTAGATTATGCTGTTTATGTAGATAAAAGCTTTTATAGTGACAAAAAACATATAATTAAATTTTTACAACGTAATATTTATTACTAATGAATGATTTTATATCTGTTTTTTGACTTTTATTAATTTGCACTGTTTTATAGAATATTTATATGATTAAGTAAGTGGTAAATATCGTTAGTGCTGCTGTTTACATATGCTAAAAATATTAAGTATATTTTTATGTATAAAATAGATAATACTACTTTGTCTAAACTAATATTAATTAGTTCCTATGAGGAATTATAGGAACTAATTTTATTAATATATTTTTTACTCTGTTTTAAGAATTATTAAAAATGTAATATAATAATAAATGTAATGAAAAACCCTAAATAATAGGGTTGTTCATTATAAATAGATTATATTTAGAAATAATAACCTAAGCCGATACGTATATCATGGCTACTAAGATTTTCTAGTCCATATTTTATATGAAAATCTTTATACGCATTGTAATTATCTATAGGTACCGTAGCAGTTATTTCTTTATTTAGGTTAGAATTAATATGATTATAACGATATTCTGCTCTAATAATTAGATTTTGACTGAGTTTATATTCACAGCCTACACCTAAAGTCCAGCCAAGATATAAGTTAGTAATACCTTTAGTTTTTATATCTACAGCTGCTTCATTACTCTCAGGATAAAAATCACTATATTCTATGTTTTTATTGGGTATATTATATAATAGGTTACCCCCGCCAGTAATATATGGTAAAAAATTGCCAAAATTTATTCCTAGACGAACACTAAAAGCAACATCAAAATAACGATTTAAAGGGAGATCTCCAGGGGTGTATTGAGGTTGTTTTGTATTTTTTGGATTTTCATTTTCTATTTTTGGGTATTGTTCATAAGTAAGCTGACTAGCCTTTAATTTAAAGGATGTATTTAATTCAGCACCTAAAATTAAATAATTGTTAATAGCTTTATTATAGCCAAAAAATAGACCCCCTAAATGTGAAGAGTTAGTAATTGAAGGAAAAGTTATCTTAGGAAACTCTTTTGTGGGGGTTTTGTTTGTGGCAGGAGTAATAGATAGTACATTTTTTTTAAAGTACGTTAATATTTCTACCTCTGTCGAAGGATCTTTATATTTATTTTTAGAAAAAGAATATTGCAAACCAAAATAAGCTCCAGACCAACTATTATTTAAAATTCTACTATTAGGTGTTGTGTTTAAGTTAGTTGCATAGGTTTGACTGATGGAGAAAATTGAGTAAAGTAAAAAATAAGAAAAATATCTAAATTTCATAGTAATACCGTAATATAATAAATGAATAATAATGAATAATTAAGTATAATATTATTTAATATTTATTTATTTAAGCATAATTGAAAATATTTCAATGTTAAATATGATTTTTTTAGATTCTTATTAAAAATATAATTTGCATAATTTGTTAATATTTTTACATCAATAGTAAGTTTTGCTTATTAAAATATCCTTTAATAATTAATATATAAGTAATTATTGTTTTATTGATTTTTGTCATATATTAAGAATTTTTTTCTTTAGACCTATTAAAAATATTAATATATTTAATAAGAATATAATATTAATATCAGTTATTTAACATTAACTAGAAGATTTATAACGGTTTTCCGATATTACTTTTGTCTTTTTGAAAGTAATAGCATAGTCGTTAGTCCTGTTAACGCGATCATCGATGTCATTATACTGAAAGAAATCATAAGACCTATAGCGGCAATTAGTCCTGCCATTAGTCCTGAAACAGCTTCAGCTGTATTGGCTAGAGTTGAAAAGGCGCCGAAATTTTTACCTATATTTTTTTGTTCTGAGTATGATTGTATTGTTGTAACAAGTGTTATATCGACAAAAGCACCGCATATACCTAAAGCAAAAGATAGTGGTAAAAGAAAATAAAGCGAGTACAGAGTTATAAAGGACATACTTAACATTATCAAACCGTAAACAAACCAAAACCGCATTAGTTTTGATGGAGACGGCTGACGTATAATATAAGTGTAAATTAGTCCTCCTATAATAGTACCTGACGCTATCAAAGCGAAAAGGTAGCTAGTGAAAATTTCGCTTTTTCCAAAACTAATTGCCACAGCTGGTATAATAAAGCGAAGTACAGAACCGGTAAATAAAATACATATTGCAGAACCACTAATGGAAATAAATAATTCATATTTAGAATAATACATATGTTGTATAGATGAATAGGTATCCTGATACACTTTTTTTATTTTGAAAGGAAATTGTTTTTCTTGACGAAGATCATTAAGCTTTAATATAAGGAGTGCTGAAATAAAATAGGTTAGAGAATTAAACATCAGTACCCAAGATTTATCAACAAACAATAGAAGCAGGGAACATACTAGAGGTCCAGTAACTGAAGCAGTTTCTTCAGCTACCTGTACAATGCTATTAGCACTTGTAAGGTCTTTTTTATCCATCATTTTAAGAATTAAAGTCTGAAAGCTTGGTTGAAAAATACTCCGCCCAATAGTAGTTAGAACAGAGGCTATGATAAGTATAATAATATTTATCATTCCACTCAGATATGTACAAAATAGTAGAACGGTAACTAAAAGGCGCACCCATTCGCTTAGTAATAAATTATTTTTTAGGCGACCATTATCTGCTAGCCAACCACCAACAGGTCCAAAAAAAAGAAACGGGATAAAACGAAAGAAATATACCAAACCAGTTAAAAGATAATTATTACGTGTGGTTTCTAATACAATAAAAATGAAAACCACTTCATAAGCGTAATCTCCAAGTTTTGAAATAAATAAGGATGATAACAATGTATTAAAATGTTTAGCTTTTGGAAAATGCATGTCTTTCAACCTTTATAAGAAATATTTATACTTAGATTTTGCATTTATTGTCTAAAGCGGTTCTATAATCACTGTGCTGGACAAGATAAAATATATATATAATTCTTTTTTAGGTAATAATTTTTCTATATAACTAAGTTATTTATTAGTAAAACGTTTAATCTATTGTTTGCTCAGCTTAAGGCATAAGAATAACATAATATTTGTATACCAGTACTATATAAATTTATTAGATAAATTTTGTTTTTATCTTTAGTAATAAATCATATTCTTTATGTTCTGATAGTTTTTGTTGTAAAGATAATTCTATTTTCATTGTTTTTCGTTGATCTCACTATGATAAGGGCTTTTATATAATTGGTTTCATTTTATCTAAGATGTTATAATGAGAGTTAATAGTAGTGGTAATAATATATTATTTATGGTTTTATTCTTTTATGTATTAATAGCCGTAATATAAAGGGCAGTAATATATGCATTAGTTCTTTCTAGGTAAACTTATATGATTAGTATTATTCTTCGTTTATACACATACCCCAAGCAGATGGTCTAGTTTCTCCTGTTTGGTAGAATTGACGTATTAATTTTATATAATTTAAAAAATCTTTGTTTTCTTCAGCTATTCTATTTGCAGTATTCCAGTCAATCATTTCGCGTTCTTTCGCTGGAATCATAATCTGGCTTTCCGCGGGGTTCTCTATGTCTAGTTTTATAAAGCCAATACCGTGTAGACTGGAAAGAATTCTAAGTTCTTTTAATGTATTATTTCCTTCAATTTCGCTTGCTACTAGATATCCAAAATTTGCCCATGATGAATTACTGACTGTTTGGAAAAATGCTTCTCTTATATTAGAACGATTTATAAGAATCTTTACTTCAAAAGACCAAAGTTTGGTTTGAGTGTCTGAATGTTGTAATACGCAATTTTTTATTTCTTGATGCCAGCTATCACTTAGATCTTGCATACCAACTATATCTGGATAAAGCCATTTATTGCCATTGATACCACGATTGTTACTCGAGCGCTTTTCATCAATACGCTTGCTGTATATTTCAAGTTCTGACCATAAGAAGTCTGATAGAATATTATAAAGATCTTTCTCTTTAGGGGTATTATTTTTCAGTTTTGAATCTGGTGCTATTTCATTTTTTTCAATTTGTCTAATTTCTTCATTGTCACTTGATTTCGTAAAATAATATTGTCGTGGTCTCCCTTCAGTGGTTTTGATATATGGGCTTTTCTTTTGTATTTGTGAACGACGGGCACCTATTTCAGCCACAATTTGACTAATAAGTTTATCTTTACTATCCAGAGGAATGATAATTGCATTTGAGTTTTTTTGTTTTCTTAAGCAAGCGTCGGTATATTCACTAAATATCCAATTAGCAATTTCTCTAGCTGTAAATTTTTTATCAGGATTGTTTTCTAAAAAATTAATCACTTTAGTTGTTAAATTTAATGACATCTTAAAACCTTTTCTTACACAATATTTAATATCAATAATTGTACAACTAGACAAGTGACCGTGTGTATAATAAGTAAAAAATTTAATATTTTATTATTATCTATGGTTATTTTTAGAGTTACAGTAAAAATTTTTGGTAAAAAGTAAGATAATATTTTCTTAAAGATACCTTATATATTAATAGCTTGTAAAAAATTATTTTTAATAACACGGGGCTAATTTTAGGCTGTTAACTGAAATATAGATTTTTTAGCTAGTAGTAATGAATTTTGTAAAAAGCACCATTATAACTATATTGTAGAAATAGCGGGGACTTAATAGAAAAGCTGTAATATGGTAAAATATTTCAAATAGGGATTTTATTAGGATGTTACTATAAGTAGCTTAATAGGTATGTATTTAAGTGGATTTTATGTTTTTGCTTTTGCAGATATTTGTACATTCATTTTTTTATTATGTTGTATTATATGATTTACCTAATAAAGTTTAATAAGTATCTTGCTGGTTTTGGTTATTGATGAAGTATGAGACAAGATATTTATATTATTCAAAGGTCACATTTTTAATAAGTATTAATTAGAAGGTGATTACTCTTATTGTGGCTTAAACAGGAAAATATTAAAGCGAGAAAAGCGCTAGGGCTAAAAGTGTTAAGTTTTTAATATATCGTAGAAATTGATTCATGCTTATTGTTTAAAAACTGCTTTTTTGACATAAAAACATTAGAATTAGCTAAAATAGCTAGTAAAATTCCAAAAAAATACACAATATCTTCTTATTAGAGGAACTTATGTCTTAATTGCGTATTTGTTTAGTAAAGAGATTATATCTTTATAGGAGTGAATATGTTATTTAAGTCAAATAAAAATAATTTAGTATCTTTTAATAAAAGAATAATAGCTAAATTAAGATTAGCCTGTCGAATTTTAGGTTTAAAAAGAAAAAAGTCTAGAAGATCCTTTGGTTTTCCAGGTAAGAATAGTTTGTATGTTATTACCTGTTTAACAATCTCAATTGGCTTATTAGGAGAAGCAACAGCCGCTAATTTATCTTTTGGTGGTGGTAGTAATTTTTCTTCTAATGAGGCTACTCAAGGTACTCCTAGAGCTAGTCATGGAACTATAATATTATCAGGGACTGCTGATCATTGTGGGGTGGATAATATAAAAGGGAGAAGTTCCTTTACTGGTAATTCTATTAGTGCCGAGGAATCCTACCAGCGTTTTATCGACAATCCAGCTTTTAATGGCTATAAGCCATATGGTACATCCGAATCTAGTGTGAATTTTACTGGTGATGGAACTACTACAAATAACGTTGGCTATCAAAGTTCTAAGACTGGAGGTTCAGATAATAGAATGCCAGTAGCTAATGGAGTATATTCTACAAGTATTGGTTGTGGTGCTTATACTACCGGTAATTATTCTACAGCTTTTGGTGCGAATGCCACAGCTCGTGGTGGAGCATCACAAGCTTTTGGAGTTGGGGCTTTAGCTATAGGGCCTGCTAGTATGGCGTTTGGAGTATCTTCAAGGGCAGAGGGGCACTCAAGTATTGCATTAGGACCTTTAGCAGATGCTGGATTAAATTTTTCTGTGGCCATTGGTAAAGGGGCGACCGCAGCTATAAATTCAGGAGATGTAGCTTTAGGTTCAGAATCTACAACAGGTTCGGTAATACGTAATCCAGGAATTAACATTAATGGTGATGTTTATCGTTTTGCTGGAACAGATCCATTTGCTAGTGTGAGTGTTGGAACAAAGAAGAGGCAGCGTGTTATAAGTAATGTTGCAGCTGGGCAGACAGATGCTGATTCAACGGATGCAGTTAATGGCTCACAATTAAACGCAGCTTATAGGGCTCTAGTTGCTTTAAAAAAAACTGCTGATAATACATCTAGTCAATTAGTTAATGCTTTCAGTTCCAAGTCAAGTTATGATGCAGATACAGGTGATATTAAAGTATCTTTAGCCTTTGGTGGTAAAACTTATAATTCATTGCAATCTGTCTTAAATACTATACATTTAGGTAATTATAGTGGTTGGAGTTTTCGTGTTGGTTCTGGTACGGTTGAAAAAGTTGATAATGAGGATGTAATTACTTTTACAGAAGGTAATAATATAAAAATTACTAATGTTGATAAAAATATTACTGTTGCTTTAGCGGATAATTTTACTTTAGATAGTATTCAGATAAAAGATGGTCCAGTAATTAATAATACTGGTATTGATATGGGGGATAAAAAGATTACTAATGTATCTAAGGGTGATATTAGTAATACTTCCACTGATGCGGTAAATGGTGCACAATTATATGAGGTTACTCAGCAAATAACAAACACTAATACCAAATTAGATAATTTTGGTTCTAATTTATCAGCTGCTTTCAGTCCTACTTCCAGTTATGATACAACTACAGGTAATCTTACAGTATCTTTATCCTTTGGTGGTAATAGTTATAATTCAGTTCAATCAGCTTTAGATGCCATACATTTGGGTAATTATAGTGGTTGGAGTTTTCAGGTTGGTACTGGTAATGTTGAAAAAGTTGCTAGTGAGGATGTAGTTACTTTTACAGAAGGTAATAATATAAAAATTACTAATGTTGATAAAAATATTACTGTTGCTTTAGCGGATGATTTTACTTTAGATAGTATTCAGATAAAAGATGGTCCAGTCATTAATAATACTGGTATTAATATGGGTGATAAAAAGATTACTAATGTATCTAAGGGTGATATTAGTAATACTTCCACTGATGCAGTAAATGGTGCACAATTATATGACGTTACTCAGCAAATAACAAATACTAATATTAAATTAACAAATACTAATATTAAATTAGATAATTTTGGTTCTAATTTATCAGCTGCTTTCAGTCCTAATTCCAGTTATGATACAACTACAGGTAATCTTAAAGTATCTTTAGCTTTTGGTGGTAATAGTTATAATTCAGTTCAATCAGCTTTAGATGCCATACATTTAGGTAATTATAGTGGTTGGAGTTTCCGTGTTGGTTCTGGTACTGTTGAAAAAGTTGCTAATGAGGATGTAGTTACCTTTACAGAAGGTAATAATATAAAAATTACCAATGTTGATAAAAATATAACTATCGCTTTATCTGATGATTTTACTTTAGATAGTGTTCATATAAAGGATGGTCCAGTCATTAATAATACTGGTATCGATATGGGTGATAAAAAGATTACTAATGTATCTAAGGGTGATATTAGTAATACTTCCACTGATGCAGTAAATGGTGCACAATTATATGATGTTACTCAGCAAATAATAAATACTAATGGTAAATTAGATAATTTTGGTTCTAATTTATCAGCTGCTTTCAGTCCTAATTCCAGTTATGATACAACGACCGGTGATCTTAAAGTATCTTTAGCTTTTGGTGGTAAGACTTATAATTCAGTTCAATCTGCTTTAGATGCCATACATTTAGGTAATTATAGCGGTTGGAGTTTCCGTGTTGGTTCTGGTACTGTTGAAAAAGTTGCTAATGAGGATGTAGTTACTTTTACAGAAGGTAATAATATAAAAATTACCAATGTTGATAAAAATATAACTATCGCTTTATCTGATAACTTTACTTTAGATAGTGTTCATATAAAGGATGGTCCAGTCATTAATAATACTGGTATTGATATGGGTGATAAAAAGATTACTAATGTATCTAAGGGTGATATTAGTAATACTTCCACTGATGCAGTGACAGGAGGTCAAATTTATGACCTTGCAAATTCAATAGCAAAAATTTTTGGTGGAGGAGCAAAAGTTAACGGTAGCGGGGTAATAGAAGCTCCTACATATAAAATTGGTGGGAAAAATTATGATGATATTGGCAATTTTATTAAAGCATTAAATGAGAATATAGATAGTATTAGGAATAATGTTAAACAAATTGATAAGATGATAACTAATAAAGAGATAAAACAAAAATATGTGAATATAAATTCTGAAAAAGCTGATTCTGTTGCTACGGGTGTAGATAGCGTAGCTATAGGCCCTGATGCTAATTCAACAGGTGCTGGTAGTGTAGCAATTGGTGATGGTGCTAGTGCTTTAACTGATAGTAGTGTAGCAATAGGACAAAATTCAAAGACTCAAGAAACAGCAGGTACAAAACATATTGTGGTACGAGGTAAAGAAGTTTCAGTAGCAGGCGGGGCACCGGTAGGTACGGTATCTGTTGGTGATGCTGGTAAAGAGCGTACAGTTACTAATGTGGCTGCTGGGCGTGTTGCAGCTGATTCTACGGATGCAGTTAATGGAAGTCAATTAAATGCAATAAAAGAAGAGGTTAACAATATTATCGCAGATGGGATTCACTATGATAAAGGTAAAAATAGTGTAACATTTGAGGCGCCGGGTTCAAAGGAACCAGTTCTGTTACGTAATGTTGCAAATGGTATTGAGCTAACAGATGCAGTAAATGTCGGACAATTGAAATCAGGGTTAGATGATATTAAAAGTTATGTCGATGCTCGTTTAGAACATTCACATAATTCCGCATCTGAAGCTGGTGCTGTGGGTCTTGCTGCTGCTTCATTGAGATATGATAATAAACCAGGAAAATTAAGTTTGGGTTTAGGTACTGGTTATTGGAAGGGTGCAACAGCGGTTGCTTTTGGTGCAGGTTACACAAATATGGATAGTTCTATTCGTGGAAATGTAACAGGTTCATTTTCGAATACTGCATGGGGGGTATCAGCCGGGGTAACTTTTACGATAAATTAAATTTAAAATTATTATAGGTAAATAAAGGCCTACAGAAGCTTAATATAAGCTTCTGTAGGCCTTTATGGTTATCTTATATATTTTTTAAAATGACCATAAAATCTTATCTTATAATGATTTAGAGTATATAAAAATTTCAAATTTATAGGATTTTAAATATTTAATTTATCTATACTAACATCTCAATAGTATAAAATGATAGATGTTTGAAAAAGAAATTAGTTAAATAATTTATTTGTAAAAAATGCTTTTAAAGTTAGCTATCGTTATAGCATTACATTGTGGTTAAAAAAACAAGTAAAGTTGGGTTTTGAGTCTTGTATTATTTAATAAATTATAAATCTAATTATAGGTTTAGGCTGTTTGTAATTCGTTGATCCTAGAGAGATTTAAAGAAATGTTATATATCACATTAAAATGTTGGATTAAGTTATGTAATCTAAAATAAGTTTATTTGCTGCATCTGAAGTTATCAATTTTTCATCAGAGATTAGTTATATTTATACAAATCATAAAGTTCAACCATTAGTTTATATTATCCTTTTTACCTTTAATAAAAGATATTTTGAACATTGGCAAGGGGTTGAGATTATAGTACGTGATGATATAAAAATTAAGATGTTGCGATTCAGTGTATCTACCGAGCATACAGCGACTAAACTAAAGAATTAGGGTTATTCATGTCTAACATGAATAACCCTTTTGTTAAGGCTTATATATTTTAGCTTATTATTAGTAAGTAACTCATTCTAATAAGTCTATAAGAAAAGAAAAAATATTATTCATATATTAAATCCATTATAGATATATGTCATCAAAAATAATTAAATTGAAGCTGAGCTTGAAATGAGTGGTAAATATTTTTTATTAAATCCTAAAACAGCTTCACTTTAATTTAGCAGTTGTCCGTATTTTTTCTAAGATAATTTTGTAACTATATTGCATCGGTTAGATTTTTAGCGTTTTTTATCTAGTATTCAATCTTGATATAAATCTAGATAAATGTTACTAACTGTGGTATTGAGAGGGCGTATGTGAGTTAATTGATCTGATAATCGCGCTAATTTTTTAAAATTATGAAAAAGGATAATTTTATGAAAAAATTATTTAACAGGCTCTTTAGTTATGAGTAAAATTTTAACCCTTAAAGAATTAGAGCAGCAGTTATGGATGGCTGCCTATATTATTACTGGTCCTATCGATGCTTCTGATTATAAAACATATATTTTTCCTATTTTATTCTTTAAGCGGATTAATGATGTTTATGATGAAGAATTTGCAGAAGCTATGGAGTTGTATGAAGATGAAGATATTGCTAAGGCTAGTGAACAGCACCGTATTCAAATCCCAAAAGCTTGTAATTGGAATACTATAGTTTCAACTACAAAAGATGTGGGACAAGTCTTGCAAACAGCTTTCCACTGTATAGAAAGCGCGAATCCGCATTTATATGGCATATTTGGTGATGCATCTTGGGGTAATAAAGATCGTTTGCCGGATAGTTTGATTACTCAATTGCTTAATCATTTCCACAAAATTCCGCTAGGTGTGAAAAATGTGCGCGATGACGATATGGGGCGTGCATATGAATTTCTTATTAAGAAGTTTGCTGATAAAGCCAATAAAAAAGCAGGTGAGTTTTATACTCCTCGTACAGTTATACGCTTGATGGTAAATATTCTTGACCCTAAATCAGGCGAAGTTGTTTATGATCCGGCTTGCGGTACAGGTGGTATGTTGCTTGAAACTATACACCATGTTAAGGAATGCGGTGGAGATGCTCGTCGTTTGACATTGAAAGGTCAAGAGAAAAATTTGACTACAGAATCTATAGCTCGCATGAATTTATTTTTACATGGTATGGAAGATTTTCATATTATTCGTGGTGATACCTTACGTGAACCAAAATTTACTGACGGTGATAAGTTGGAAACATTCGATTGTGTCCTTGCTAATCCTCCCTTTAGCCTTGCAGATTGGGGTTATGATAGTTGGATCGCTGATAAATATAATCGTCATATTTATGGTTTAGCTCCTAAGAAGAATGGTGATTTTGCATGGATTATGCATATGTATGCTTCTATGCGTGAAGATAGCGGTAGGATGGCGATAGTTGTGCCGCATGGGGTTTTATTTAGGGGTAATTCTGAGGCTAAAATCCGTGAAGCTCTGATTAAAACTGGCGCTGTGGAATGTGTTATAGGTCTAGCACCGAATCTTTTTTATGGAACTGGTATTTCGGCTTGTATCTTGGTGCTGCGCAAGGATCAAAAAACCTTGCAGCGCAATGAAATTTTATTTATCAACGCAGATGAGATTTATACTAAAGGCCGCGCTCAAAATACTATGAGCGAAGATCAATCTGATGAAATATATGATATTTATAAAAGACAGCATGAAACACCAAAAGTAATTGATGGTGTAAGTCGTTGGGTTTCAATTAGGGAGATTGAAGAGAATGATTTTAATCTCAACATTACACGTTATGTACCAAAGCCATTGGTAGAAGAAACGATATCTATTGAAGATGCTCTTGAAGCTTTTAAACAAAAATTATGCGATCTTGAGCAAGCAGAAGATGAATTAGAGTTATTGTTGAAAAAGGCTGGGTTCTAACTATGACTATCACACAAAAAAAACTTGAAGATTTGCTTTGGGGAGCTGCAGTAATATTGCGAGGACAAATTGAAGCTTCTGATTATAAGCAATTTATCTTTCCTCTATTATTTTATAAACGTATGGATGATGTATATCAGGATGAATATACTGAAGCCTTTGAGCTTTATGAAGATGATGAGATAGCCAAAAAGCCAGAACAACATCGCTTTCTTATTCCGGATAATGCTCGTTGGAGTATGGTGCAAGCAACAACAAAAGATGTTGGACAAATATTATCAGAGGCTTTACGAGCTATTGAAAATGCTAACCCGCGTCTTTATGGCGTATTTGGTGATGCAGTTTGGACTAATAAAGAACGTCTGCCTGATCATTTGTTGGTATCATTGATTAACCATTTTAGTCAAATTCCCTTAGGGATAAAAGATATTGATCAAGATGATCTTGGCAATGCTTATGAATATTTAATCAAAAAATTTGCCGATGATTGCGGGCATACAGCAGCTGAATTTTATACTAATCGTACTGTTGTGCATTTGATGACACGTATTCTTGATTTACAGCCGGGTGAAACTGCTTATGATCCTACTTGCGGTACTGGGGGAATGTTGCTTAATGCGGTTATGGATTTACGTAAAACTAACCGCGAATGGCGTACGGTAAAACTCTACGGACAAGAAATTAATTTGCTGACCTCAGCTATTGCTAAGATGAATATGCTTCTCCACGATATTGAGGAGTTTGATATCGCTCGTGGTGATACTTTAAAGGAGCCTAAATTTACAAATACAGATAAATTACAACAATTTGATGTTATTTTCGCAAATCCACCTTATTCTATAAAAAAATGGGATAGAGAAACATTCGTATCAGATTTATATGGACGTAATATTTACGGTGTTCCTCCGCAGGGTTGTGCTGATTACGCTTTTTTTCAGCATATAATTAAAAGTTTGAATCCTAAAACAGGGCGTGCTGCCATGTTATGGCCACATGGGGTGTTGTTTCGTGATCAGGAAGAAATTATTCGTAAAGGAGTGATTGCTAGCGATTTGATTGATGCGGTGATCGGCTTGGGACCAAATTTATTTTATAATAGTTCTATGGAATCTTGTATAGTTATTTTACGTAATAATAAACCGGATGACCGTAAAAATAAGATTGTTTTTGTCAATGGAGTATATGAAGTTACTCGACAACGTGCTACTAGTTTTTTATCTGATGATAATTTAGAAAAGTTAGTTGCAGCTTATTATAATCCAGAAAATCATCCGGATATAGCGCGGTTAGTTGATTTTGCTGAGGTGAAAAATAATTTATATAATTTATCTATCGCGCGTTATATAACAGTAAAAAATAATAAAGTTAATTCTGAGCAAGAACAAACTTTATCCGGCGTAATTGATGATTGGAGAATTTCTCGAACTTTGCTAAAAAAACAAACAAATCAACTGTTTAACAGCTTAAAAGAATTGGGATATGAGGTGTAATTGTCCATGCAATTAACAGAGAAACAAAAATCAGAAGGTTGGCGCATTGTTAAATTTGGTGAGATTGCACAGAATATTAATAAGAGTGTGGATCCTTCTGAGACGTAATTGGAAGTTTATGTTGGGCTTGAACATATTGACCCAGAGAATTTACGTATAATTCGTAGAGGTAGTTCTAGCGATGTGAAATGCAAGAAGCTTTTAGTGCAACCAGGTCAGATAATTTTTGGTAAACGTAATGCTTACTTACGTAAAGTTGCTGTTGCTGATTTTTCCGGAATATGTTCGGCACATGCTATGGTTCTGGAAGCGATACCGGCAGCAATTTTGCCTGAATATTTGCCTTTTTTTATGCAATCAGATATATTTATGGAACGCGCTATTTCTATTTCTGAAGGGTCTATGTCACCCACAATTAAATGGAAAACCCTTGCTAATCAGGAATTCCCACTGCCACCCCGCTCATTGCAGGAACATTTAGTGGAAATTATGACAAAGATTGGAAAAGTAATAGATGTAACTGAAGCATTTATTTATAGCTTACAAAGGTTAAATAAAGCATTAGAGAATAAGTTATTCCAAATTAGTGATTTTATAAAAATTGGAGATTTTTGTAATGTCAATACTGGCCGTACGCCAAGCAAAGCAAATCCCACTCATTGGGGTGGTAATATAAATTGGATGTTGTCAGGCGAAATTCACAACCGCTTTATAACCGATACAGCTAAAAAAATAACAGAGAATGCTGTTAAAGAGTTAAAATTACGTTTGCTGCCTAAAAATACAGTATTGCTAGCAATTAATGGTCAGGGAAAGACCCGGGGTAATGTAGCTATAACTAAGGTGCCACTAACATGTAATGAATCGCTTGCAGCATTAATATGTGATGAGAAAAAAATCTTACCAGACTTTTTGTATTTTTATCTCAGAACACAGTATCAGAATATGAGAAATTTGACAGGAGAAGGGAGAGTTGGTTTAAATACTAATCTCGTCAAATCAATTAAAGTTCCGTTTACTGATCTTAAACAGCAACAAATAATTTGTAATTTATTATATAATGTAGTTAACTGCGGTGAAAGTTTAGAAAATAAAAAGAAGCAATTACTTCAGATAAAAAGGAAAATACTTAAATTTTATTTAGAGGGAGTAACATGAGCATATTTAACGAAGCCAATACTATAGAACAAGCTCTGATTGATCGTTTATCTGCTTTAAAGGGTAATAAATGGACATTTGTTCATGGTAATGAGTTACCACGCACATCAGATAATGATGTACTGATTGAACATTGGTTAAAGGATGCTCTGTGTCGTCTTAATCCGGATATTGCTAAAGATCCTGCAAAAGCGGATAAAGTTATTTATAAATTACGTTGTTTGTTATATGAGGCTAAAAATAAAGGACTTGTTAGTGCTAATGAATTATTCGTTGAATGGTTGCGGGCGGAAAAATCTATGCCGCTTGGTGAAAATGACCAACATATAACTATTAATCTTATTGATTATAATGATTATTCTAAAAATCATTATGTAGTGTCACGGCAAGTTGCTTTTACTGGTTCACAAAAGGCTTTCTTTGATTTAGTGTTATATGTTAATGGTATACCTCTGGTCGTGGGGGAGTTAAAAACACCGTCTCGCCCAGCAATTAGTTGGCAAGATGGCGCTGCCGATTTTAATGGTGGGAAAAAACATTATTGGAATAATCAGAGTAGTTTTTTTATTCCTAATCTTTTATGCTTTGCTACTGAAGGAAAAACCTTTGCTTACGGTGCTATAAATGCAGATTTTAAAAATTGGATGCCATGGCATAAAACCACCGACGGCGATGAAATTGAGCAAAATTTGAGCATGGTTTTAACTAGCGCTGAAGACTTGTTAAAGCCGCAAACTTTGCTAGAATTGTTGCAATCATTTGCATTATATTCAACAGCTAAGTTATTAAATTCTGAGATTAAACGAATTAAATTACTACCACGTTACCCGCAATATGAAGCAGTAAAGCAAATAGTTGAACGTGTGAAAGAAGGTAAAATACGTAAAGGGCTGATATGGCATTTTCAAGGATCTGGTAAATCATTGTTAATGCTATATGCTGCAAAAATGTTAAAAACTGACCCTGAGCTTAAAAACCCGACAGTGGTGGTTGTGGTGGATCGTGTCGATCTCGATAGTCAAATTAATACCACCTTTGATAATGCAGATGTGAAAAATGTTACTGCAATAAAATCTTGTAAACAGCTTTCGGAAGCATTAGAGCGTGATGATCGTAATATATTGATAACTACTATCTTTAAATTTGATGATGTCATCATTGATGAAAAAAATAAAAATGGTTTAAACTCGCGTGAAAATATTATAGTTTTAGTTGATGAAGCACATCGTACGCAAGAAGGTATGTTAGGTGAAAAAATGCGTTGGGCATTACCAAACGCTTATTTCTTTGGCTTAACTGGTACTCCAATCTCAGGAATTGAGCGAAATACATTCCGCCTGTTTGGAGCTGATCAGGATAATGGTAGATATATGAACCGTTATTCATACAAACAATCTATACGTGATCAGGCTACACTTCCGGTAAAGTTTGAACCTAGGTTAGTAAAATTGCGGGTAGATCAAGCTGCTATTGATGAGGCATTTGAGGAATTAGCTAAAAATAATAACCTTAATGAAGAAGAAAAAACACAATTATCACAAAAAGCTGGAAATTTTGCTACTTTGATTAAGGCACCTAAGAGAATGGAAGCCATTGCTAAAGATATTCATGAACATTTTACCGACCATGTGGAGCCTAAAGGATTGAAAGCAATGGTTGTGGTTTATGACCGTGAATCTTGCGTGATAATGTATGATTTGCTTACTAAAATAATGGGGGAAGGCTCATGTGAGGTAATTATGAATATCTCACAGGGCGAGATAGATGAGGAAAAATTTCAAAAAAATAATTCAAAGAAAAAGGCTGATGATTGGGTTAAATGGGAAAACTTAGGGCTTCCGTTAAATAAAGAGGCATTTAAGCGGTGGCAAGCAATCGATGCAGATCCTGTGCAGCAAGAAAAAATACTTAACCAATATCGGGATTCTACAAACCCGCTTAAAATATTAATTGTAACAGCAAAATTGCTTACTGGGTTTGATGCGCCTATTTGCTATTGTATGTATTTGGATAAACCCTTACGCGATCATACTCTGTTACAAGCTATGTGTCGAACTAACCGCTTGTATAATGAAAGCAAGCAACATGGCTTAATTATTGATTATTTAGGTGTGTTTGAAAATTTAGCAAAAGCTTTAAGTTATGACCAAAAAGAAATTGAAGGAGTTATTGAGCAGTTAAGTAAATACAAGGAACAAGTACCCGTTGCACTTGAAGCATGTCTTGCTTTTTTTGAAGGGATAGATAGAACCACTGAAGGATATGAAGCTTTAATGCTGGCTCAAAATTGTTTACCCTCAAATGAGATGCGAGATCAATTTGCGGCCCAATTTAATGTTTTGAAAAAATTATGGGAGGCTTTGGCTCCAGATCCATTTTTAACTCAATTCCAGAATGATTATCGTTGGTTAGCAAAAGTTTATAATTCATTGCGCCCTATTGGCGGGAGTGGCTCATTATTATGGAAATCTCTTGGAACAGCAACTATCCAGTTAATTCATCAACATACAGATATTGATCAAATAAAAAGCGATCTTGAGGAGTTGATTATAGATGAAAATTCTATCTTTGCATTAACTGAGGCAGAACAAAAACAAAAAGCACAGCTGATCGAAATTAGGTTAATAGCTAAAATTAGAAAAAAAGCTGCAAACCCAAAATACATTGAACTTGGTAAAAGAATTGAGAAACTACGTGAAAAATATGAAGTTGGTGTATTAACCTCAATAGAATGGCTGAAAAGCCTTATTGATGCGGCTCGTGAAACTGTATTGTTAGATAACACCACCGAAGATGATGATAAGATTATTGAGGATAATAAAAAAGCCCTTTCAGAATTATTCAAGGAAGTTAGAAATGATCAAACACCAAATATTATATCACATATAGTTGATGATATTGATGAACTCGTACATAAAAATGGTTTTGAGAACTGGCAAGATTCTGAGGCGGGTAAGCGTGATATTAAGAAAATGTTGAGAAAAACGCTTTTAAAATATCAATTACATAAAGATGAGGTTTTATTTGAGAAAGCATATGCATATATTATGGAGCATTATTGATATATATATAATTGATAATTCCTTATTAAGTAGGCACCTAATTCAACATTCTATCGCTAAATAGAATGTTGAAAATGGATTATTTTCTTCTTTAAAAGCAGTAAATAAAGATGCTAGTGTTAAATTGACGGATTTTGATGAGGTTAATACAAAATGATATTATTGTGTTGAGTAAAGGCTACATTAATTGTGGCTAGGCGTTTTTATTAATTCCCTATATTCCATAAAATCAAATAAATATACTGATAATGAAACGATTAAATTACGCAAAAAAAGATGAATTATTTTTGGCTTATGGGAACTATATAAAGTTGTACTTAAATTAATCTATCGCAATAGATAAACACATAACAACAAGCAGAGAGACTATTCTTAGCACTAAATATTTTACATCTATAAAAATGCTATTAAGCTAACAGTAAAATCACAAGAAAGTTAGCGGATGAATGACGACAATAATAACTAAAACTCGTTTGGCTTGTGAGAATAAATCTTGTTTTGTGAGAATAAATAGAGAGATAGAAAATTACTTGTATTTGTAATGGTAACTAAGGCTAAATGAAGGTTTCAGAAAGCAAGAAATTAAAGTTGTTTAACAAGTGTTTAAGGAGTTTATAGTTAAATAAAACCCCTAGGAATTATTCCTAGGGGTTTTAATATTTAAGCAGCTCTTTTATTAAAAGTTTTTTTGTTTGAGGAGTTGCGAGTTTTTTTACGACGGAAATTTTTATCTTTGGATTTAAATTCCGTATCGCGTGGTTTTTTGCTACGTGGCGCATCTGGA
Source organism: Bartonella sp. DGB1 (assembly GCF_041345015.1). Lineage (NCBI taxonomy): Bacteria > Pseudomonadati > Pseudomonadota > Alphaproteobacteria > Hyphomicrobiales > Bartonellaceae > Bartonella > Bartonella sp. DGB1. The sequence goes on along the minus strand of NZ_CP166769.1, from coordinate 961,702 downwards.
TTTAACAATCTTTCAATTGCATTCCATTTATTTTTATCAGCAGCACTGATTAAATTAAGCGCAGCACCAGTTGCACCTGCTCGGGCTGTGCGTCCAATTCTATGGATATAATCTTCAGCGCATTGTGGTAAGTCATAATTAATTACGTGTTCAATATGAGGAATATCTAATCCTCTAGCAGCAACATCAGTAGCAACCAAAATTCTATATTTTTTATTGCGGAAATTGTTAATTACGCGGTCGCGTTTATTTTGACGTAAATCACCATGAATAGCATCTGAGCTATAGCCATCTTTTGATAGACGAACTGACATCTTATCTGCGGAGAATTTGGTTTTAACAAAAATTATTACAGAGCCTTCACGTTGGTCTAATTGTTCAATAAGGGTGTTATATTTGTCACCTTCATTTAAGCGAATATTATCTTGTTTAAGATTAGCAGCTGGAGCAGAGGTTGCGCTTACAGCAATGCGAGCTGGATTATCTAAATATTTTTCTGCTATTCTAACAATATTTTTTGGCATTGTTGCAGAAAATAATAATGTTTGACGATTTGGTGCTAAATATTTAAGTACTTCTTCAATCTGGACTGTAAAACCCATATCAAGCATTCTATCTGTTTCATCCAAAACTAGGAAGTCTGTATTTGATAAAATAAGACTTTTACGTTTTAGATGATCATTAATTCTACCTGGAGTTCCAACAATAAAACGAGGACGATTGCGTAATTGCTGAAATTGTTTTGGCATTGGCTCACCACCAATTAGTAAAGCTGATTTAATTTTAGTGGTTTTTCCTAATAAAGCATGTAATTGGGCGATAACTTGAGTAGCTAATTCGCGGGTTGGGGTCATAACTAACGCACAGCTTGTTGGGTTATTAATTAAATGTGCAATTAACGGAATACCAAAGGCGCCGGTTTTACCTGTTCCGGTTTGGGCTGACCCTAGAATATCTTGTCCTTTGAGGGCGACAGGGATCGCTTCAGCTTGAATAGGAGTAGGAATATCAAATTTCATATTTATAAGTGTATGGTTCAGGGATTCAGGTAATCCCATTACTTCAAAGCTTTTCATATTATTTCCTTATGTTTGAAAAGTAAAAGAGTGTTCTCCAATAGCTAATTTTAGCAATTGGTAACTCCTATTCAAACGTTAGGGATCGGAAAAGATCTTCAGATACGCCGTAAAGGCAAAGTGTAAGCCATTCATTTTATAAGAGTCTAGAACTCATATTAGCTTATAATGTAATTGATATTATTTTGCAAGCTTTTTATAAAATAATATTAATTAGGTTATCTTTAAATGGTTCTAAGCATTGTAGTTATATGTGATTATATTTTAATAGGTTTGTAGTTGCTTTTTTATTCATATATCAGTGCTATTTTTCTATAATGAATGGTAATTTTAGCTGAAATAGGTAAATTATGACAAATGATTTAGCTAATAGTATGAGAAGTATATAATCGTACAAAATTTATCTTTTATATTTGTAGACTATTAATCTTATTTTACTTAAATGATAAATATTAAAATTTAATAGGCAATTACTACATATTTTAATATGTAGTAATCAGAGAAATAATTATGTTTATTTATTATAGGTATCTTTATCTATATTAATCTGAAAATATTCTTTGCATACAGCGCAACTATAGATAATAGCATTATTGAGATAAAAGCTATCTTAATATATTGAGAATCTTTATATAAGATAAATTTAGCCCCTAATTTACCTCCTATAAAAGAGCCTATACACATTAGTATAGCGGCTATATAATCAATGTTACCACCAACTATAAAAATAGATAATGCACTTAAATTCCCTGCTAAATTTAAGGGTTTTGCGTACATAGTAGCTGTTCTTAAATTTAAACTAAAGTTCTTCATTAAAGCAATAGCCCAGATAGAACCGGTAGCAGGGCCAAAAAAACCATTATAAAATCCGATAGTGTTACCTAATAAAAAAAACTTCTTATTGTCTGGTTCTAGCTTGTTATTTACATTATTTGTTTGTAGTTTTTTTGTAAATAAATAATATATAAAAACAGCGGTTAATAAGAATGGAATAATAATTTCTAATATCCTTATATAGACTAATTGTAGCAAAATTGTACCAATAGTTGCTCCTACAATAGTCCATATTATTGCTTTTATAAGTAATTTATAATTAATATCTTTATTTTTTCTAAAAGATAATATTGCAGATAATTCTGCTACTGCTGATTGTAATTTGTTAGTTCCGAGGGCTGCAACCGGATTTAGTCCTGTGAGCATTAAAGCAGGGAGCGTTATTAAACCTCCACCACCCGCTAAAGTATCAGTAAATCCTGCAATGAGAGCTACGATACACAGTAAAAAATATAAAAATATTTCATATTCCATTTGTTTTTCTCTATTTTTTATTAATATCAAAATATATTAGCATTATAGGTTATTTTTTGTAAAGCTGATAAAGTCTTACGGATATATATTCTTCAAAGATTTTTTATTTTTATAAGACCTATTTATAGGTGGTAATTTACCATATTTTCTTAGGTATGAGATATAAATCCAAATTATCGTGCAAGCTTTTATTTTTAACCATTCACTGGTATATTGAAATTTCAAATTTATCTAATTTTATCATATTTACGGTTTAATGATGTAAAGAGGCATGTATTATTGAAAATGAATTAGTTGTAAGAGTGATATTAAATGAGGAGCCGTGCGAGGGGCGTAATACGAAATTTATATTCGATAGAGATTTGTTAATATTATTAAATTTTCTTTTAATGGGGATAATTATTATATAAATATTGTCTTTGTACGATTAACAAAGATAATATTTTATAAATAGTTGCTTTAACTTTTTATTTTAGTAAACCAGGATGGAATATTGGTTTAAAAATTTTTACCCTTTATATTTGGATATTTGGATATTTGGATATTTGGATATTTGGATATTTGGATATTTGGATATTTGGGTTTGTTTAGGGGTTCTCTGTTATTTGAGCTTATCTCCTCTTAAAAGATTATATTATTAGATCTCATCTAGCTAACTTGACGATACCACCAACTGCGAATGTTTGATTAGGTGTATAGCGCGTAGAAATTTCACAAGGTGTTTGTAAAGCGTGACCCTGTTCAATAATCAAGCTTTTTTTTAGAAAATAAGATAAAGCTGCAGCAGCTGTACCCGTTGCAGCATCTTCATTATGTCCTGTTATTGGATTAAAAGCACGTGCATGATAATTAGCGTGCGGTGCAAATGTTTGTGGTGTATAGACATAGAGTCCATTAATTTTATATTCTAAACTCCACTCGCTTATAAAATTATAATTTGGTTGTAAGCTGATAAGGGCGTTGAGAGAATTGATCGGAATGAGCAGTTTAGGACTTCCTACAGAGATAACGGAACAAGAATCTGAATCTTTAATATCGAAATTTAGCATTTTGGTTAAGGTGGAAGCGTTGAGCGTAGGTGCTGATATCTCTTCTGCTTCTACATCTAAATAGATAGATGAATCATCAATTTTAAAAGATAGTTTTCTGTTATTTGAAGTCAGGCATTGAACTTCATTGTTGTCTTGCATATTAGATAGAAATTTACCTGCAGCTAGAGCGCCATGAATGCATAAAGGCATTTGTCGATCTGGATAGAAAAAAGAAATTTGTGTTTTATTATCAGTATCAAAATCAACAAAAACCGTGACAGGTGTATTGAGTTCTTGCGCCAGAGATTTGCGTTTTTGTAAGGAATTTGAAAAATTTTCAACGACTGCAGCTATATTTCCAGAATCTGGATTATTAGGAATTTGAAAACATCGGAAGAATTGAATAGGGTGCGACATTATGTTGACCTATATTATTGTATATTTAGAATTAATTTAGCTCTATTTATTGTAAAATGCAAGATAAATTACACTTTATCGCAAAGCCTACTTTTGTAACGTTTCAGTCGTATGATGTTTAAGTGGAGGCGGTATGTGATTTTGGGGTGCTGTATTTTTATTAACAAGCAAAAAATAACAAGAAGCTATAGATCTACTTTAAAAATAGATTTTAGCAAAAATTTGTCTACATAAGAAACTCCATGTAATTTACTAACAGAAGATGAATTATTAAGATTACCATAGCTTAAAAATCAGGAGATAAAGTAACGAAGGCAGGTAAGGTTTTATTCTTTGTAGCAGATTATCCAGCTATTTTAGGCGTTCAAGCTTTATATTTTCAAGATCCTGTTTTTAGTCAACGAGTCAGATTAACAGCACTTTATAATTATGATGAATTATTATAAAATTTCTTCACATAAAAATAATTATTTTTATGATATTAGTTTGTTTTTAAATATTTTTAATATTTAAGTTAATAGTAAAAAGTGCGATACAACAGAAAGCTGATCTTTAAATTTTTATATTGAAACAAACGAACAAATATAAAAAAGGAGATATAATTTTATGTTGTCTATCAAATAAGGAAATTAATAATATAATTAAGAACTGGGTTTTATATCTGCTGATATTTTTTAACGTTGCTAAAATTTCTTAAATGGATCTTAATGTATTAACGCATAGCAATTCAACTTTTTAGATGCTAGAATTACAATGAAAATTTAAAATGTAAGGGCGTTTTAAATATAGTTATTATTAATCTTTTTAATAAAGAAATACTAGAAGATATAATATCATTAGAATATTTAAAGATATAAAACTATTACAAGCAGCTATTTATAACAGGATAACTTATAGAGAAGGGTGATCAAATGCAAAAACCATATTTAAAACAAACAATAAATTAATTATTATAATATTAAACCAATTTATTTCTTGTTACAAAATTTAGATTGATATTTTAAAGGATTCATATTATGAAAACTAAGCTTGATAAATTATTAGATGAATGTAAAACCGAAGAAGAAGTCTTTGAGCTTATAGATAATAATCCTGAAATAATATCTGAAGATTTATTAGAAAGAGGACATCGTATTGTTTATTCTGTGGATGATCTACCCTCAGATCAATTAGTCATGGAATATCCAGACGGTAAAAAGAAAATTGTTATTCTTGATCAAAATGATGAGATTTTAGAGTTAGGAGATTATCATGAAAGAAAATAAGAATATCTATATATAAAAACCTAAATTATGGGTTTTTGCTAAAATTAACGGTGCCCCCGGAGGGTGATTCACACCCTTTTTTAAGGTGATTCGCACCCTTACAAACACATGGTAAAAGCCTTACTTTTCTAGGGATTCAATGATAGTTTTAAATTTCAAATTCATAAGATGTTTTATGTATAATTTCATCTAAATTAACGGTTCAATGGTGAGTAGAAGGGTGAGAATTTGAAATACTGTCAGTTAAATAATTTTGTTGTAAAAAATGCACCTAGAGGTAGATATTGTGATGGGGGTGGATTATGGTTAGAAAAAAGCAATCCAAAGACTGGTTTTTGGTTTTTGCGCTACTCAGCTAATGGTAAACGTAAAACTATAAGTTTAGGCTCTATACGATTTGTTAGCCTAAAAGAAGCAAGAGAAAAAGCAGTAATATTACGTAAAAATATTCATGATGGAATTTTACCTAAATCTAAATCAGCAGAAAAAGAAAATAGTTTAGAAAAAATTATTTATGCTTTGTTTGAAAGTAAAAAAGATACTCTAAAAAATAACAACCATGAAAAATGGCTTAGCCCTCTCAAAGTACACATCTTTCCTAAAATTGGTAATATGCCCATAGAAAAAATTAATCAAGATATTTTATACGATTGTTTAAAGCCTCTTTGGCGCGATAAGAATGAGACTGCTTCTAAGATATTAGGTAGAATTAACCTAGCTATGAAATATGCTGTAGCAAAAGGTCTTAAGGTAGATTTATTAGCTATTCCTAACGTTAAGATATTATTAGGTAAAAGCTTAGAATCAAATAATCATATACCTTCTATGCCTTGGCAAGAAATACCGTTATTTTTTGAATGTTTAAATAATGAGTTAATCAGTAATTTAGCTTTAAAGTTACTTATTTTAACTGGTGTAAGGAGTGGCTCTATACGTAATATGCGTTGGTCACAAATTGAAGGAGATGTCTGGACGATACCAGCAGAATATTTAAAAGGTCAATTAGGTAAGATTAGTGATTTTCGTGTACCTTTATCAAAACAAGCTTTAGAAGTGTTAGATATAGCAAAAACACGTAAGGTTAACGATTTAGTGTTTTCTAGTTCAGCAAGTAAACCAATATCTGATGCTACCATGTCTAAATTTATGAAAGATATGGGTTTAGATGCTCGCCCTCATGGTTTTAGGTCTAGTCTTAGAAATTGGTTAGCAGAAGAGCTAAAAGCCCCTTATGAAATAGCAGAAACTATTTTATCTCATGTTATAGGTCAAAAGGTACAACGGGCTTATTTAAGAACTGATTTTTTAGAACAACGACGAGAAATAATGCAAAAATGGGCAGATTTTGTTGTTGACAAAAAAGGGTAATTTTCGTATAGTGTTGCTATAGTATCAATGACACAGTTATCTCCATATTGATACTGTTATTCTTTTAAGTAAATAAGATGATAAGAACTATGATACATCCAGAAGATTTTATAAAGACCCGAATACCCATAAAAGATAAGATAATATTAATGCAGTGCGTTAATGAAGGTCATAAAGTTATAAGAAATATGAGAAAGGATGATCTTGCGCTAGGACTACCAATGGTAAATAACATGAAAGGTTACTTCTTATCTATTGGGGTTCATTTTGTTATACAACGTAACATAGAAAGAAAAATTTTGCCATTTACGTGTGGATGGAAAAATTTTGATAAACCAACAGGAAAATATTTAGAAATAATAGGGCGTGATTTTACATTTTCGATAAATTCAGTTGCTAATTGTAATAAACCGCCCAAGAAAGCCATGTTCCGTGAACAGAAACTTGTAGGTAATAAAACTTTATTTAACTATCAAGAAAACTGTTTTGCTGATATCATTTACGAACCTTATCCTCATTTTATACTAACCTTTTCATCATCTGGATATTCTCTAAATGACTTAAGAATTGGTCTTCCCGCAAACTATAATCGACCTCAATGGAAGTGGGTCTCTAATAACTGGCTTCATGAACCGCACCTAGTAACAGGAACATCAGCTGAAATTGAAAATACAAGTTATAACCCTGAGGATATGAACTTACTAAAAGAAACATTAAAGAGTTCTGTAATAAACCATGAGAAATAATACTAAAGTTATTGAAATTAACTCTAGAAAAAAACCGATAGCCTTGGTTCCTAATCGCTTAACTGAAGCTAGGATAATTGCACGTTTGACACAAACACAGTTAGCTGCTCGCATAAACGTCAGCCGACAGGCAATATCCAATTATGAAAAAGGAAATAGAGTTCCTGATCCAGAAACATTTCATAAAATATTACAAGAACTAAAACAACCAACAAAATTTTTCACTAATACTAGCTATCCTGTCTTTGGGCAACAAGGGGCTAACTTTTTTCGAAAAAAAGGTGTAGATAACAAATGGAAAAATAGAGCATGTGCAATTTATGCTTCTTGGTTTACTGCAAGTGTAAAATTATTAGAACCTTTTCTAAATTTGCCTGAAGTTAAATTACCGAGTTTTGAACCAATAAATAAAGTTGCCAATAATTACACAAAGGAAGAAATTGAGCAATATGCTGAAAAATTGAGAGAAGAACTTGGTCTAGGACTTGGACCAATTTCAAATGTTATGGGTTTATTGGAGCAAATGGGTATTTTTATCTGTCATTTAGCTCTTGAAAAAGAAAACATTGATGCTTTTTCTTATTGGAGTGGAGATCGTCCTTTTATTTTTTTGGCTTCGGATAAAAAAAGTGCCGTTCGCAGAAGATTTGACGCAACCCACGAATTAGCGCATCTTTGCTTACATACCTGGGTTACTGAAGAAGAACTAGATGACCCTAAACGACTTAAGCAAATTGAAAAAGAGGCTGATCATTTTGCTGGAGCTTTTTTATTACCTAGACGATCATTTCTAAATGAAATTTACTCAACTAAAGTAGAGTCTTTTATACACTTAAAATCTAGATGGAAAGTATCAATTCAATCTATGGTTCAGAGGTGTAAACAACTAGGTATTTTTGACGAGTATCAAATCTTAAATTTACAAAAACAAATCTCTTATAAAAAGTGGAGAACAAATGAACCTCTAGACTCAGGATCGGGAGCGTTAGCTTTTGAAGAGCCACTCTTGCTAAATTATGTTGTCAAAAAACTTATAAAAAGTGGAAAATTTACTTTTGATGAATTAATAAATGAGCTCCCATTATCAATAGAAATATTAAAACAATTTTTTAATTTATCTGAATCTTATTTTGCTGAATCAGTCCACAAGAAACTTTGCATATCTAAGTTTAACTAAAACTTATTAACTAGCTTGGCAACAGAAAAGCCCCACCATAAAAGCGGGGCTCTATAGTACTTATATCTTTTGGTCAGTTATCAAGGATTTCTTGATAACTGGTTTATTTTGGTTTATCAATATCAATATCACAAAGATTCATGAGTTCCACTTCTTTTTTTCCACCTATTAATGCTATTTGGTAGTCGTTAGGTGTGCTCTTTGCAGTAATAATAGAGTTTTTATTTTCTTCTTTATCTTCTAAAAATTTAATTTTAATTAATAAGTCTAGTAGCAATTTTAAATCTTTAGCTATTTGTTTATCTTCTGTTCTGTTTGCTAGCTCTGCTAATTGTTCCAATGCTATCCTAATACAATTTAAACTCATTGAAACAGCCCTTTCTTGATTGTTAATTTTGTTATTTATTCCTATCTTTAGCTTAACTCAAGTTTTAGCCCTTTATAAATTGGTATGTTTTCGAAACTATTACCTTTATAACTTGTGTTTATTAAAAACTCGCAATCCTCCCCAATAATTTCGATAAATAGCTTTTCGTATACTGAGTCAGCCCTAGTTGGCAAAATACGTTTAATTGTAAAAGGGTTTAAAATCAGGTAATTTTCACTCCAACTGCAACCATCAGTTATGTACAATACAAGTTGATTATTTTCTTCTTTTACGGTAATAGTTATTTGTTCATTTGCTCGTTTAGTCGCTGTGTTTGTCATTTCTTATCTCCTCAAACTCCTTTTATTATTTCCGCTGTCCTCACTGCTATAAAAGTGTTTTTCATATCCAAGAAAGACCTATATAAATCTTCGTTGTGGCGTTCTAGTTCATTAAGGGCTTTTTCTAATCGGTTTTCTTTTTTCATTCCTTAATCCCTAAGCTTTGCATATATACCCGTGTCAGTAAATGATATATCTGTCCTAGGATTGTGCTCTATAAAAAAACATTCATCAATTACAGCATCTATAAGATACTCAAATTCTTTATTTACTAAATCCTTTAACTCTCTTTGAGTGAATCCTAAAGGATTAGCAGATTTATTATTTTTCATTATTTCGCAAGTAATTTCTAAAATATCATTTGACATTATAAAACCTCCTTAACATTTATTAAGAGCGTAATAATACACTTCTTTATGCTTACCGCCGTTAGGGTTTCTATTCACTCCTTTAAAGCGGATAACATCGCCCCTATCTAAAAGAAAGTTCATATAACTATTAACATCTCTTCTGCCCATTCCTACAAGGTTGGTAATTTCTGTAACAGCTAAACCATCCTTATACTTTTCTTGCTTTAATAATTCTAATATTTTTTGTCTTTTAACCTTGTTTAAACTAGCAGAAACAATACGCTTATCGTCCTTATCCAATAGCTTATCTATCTTGCTTATAATAGAATCATTAATATAGGTATTTGGATATGCTTATCAATCATTTTTTGCTCTCCTGAAAATCTTGATAAAACATATTATTTAGAGTTATATTTGGGTTAGATTTATCTTTACTGTCTATAATTATATATCCAGCCTCTGCTAAAGCCTCTATATCCGTATCAGAGAAATAGGTTAACTTAACCATTTTATACTCAGAGCTTTTTATAAATTTTAAAGTATTAAGCAAAGAGTCAGAACCACCTAAACTAGCTAAATGCTCTAAAACAAGACCACTTCCAGCCTCTTTCATAAAATTACGCTCAATTTTTAAGTACATCTCGTGAAAGCCGTCCGCTTTAGTATCGAATTCTTCCACACATTGTTTTATCAAATCTTTGTTAATTTTTTTCATTTCTGTTTCTCCTTTATCAATCATTGTTAAATCCTTTTTACTTGGCTTACTTACTATGCCACTTGCGTTGCTTGTAATTTTTCAGATAATATTGCTAAACCTTTAGTGGTGATTTTTGCTTGAGCTATGATTTTTTCACTACCATCAGGACGATGTATTGTTGTGGTAGGACAATCCATTAAGCCAGATTTTAACTTATCTTGATAAGGGATAAAATTACTTGTGCCTACGCGTTTATAAATCCAATTGTGTTTTTGTAAATATTGGAATAAATCCTTAGGGCGCATGTTTAAAACTTTAGCAGCATCAGTAATACAAAGTAATCCATCAGCACGTGTTAAATGTTCTAAAGCCTTAACTTTTGGTTCTTGTTCTTTAACCAGTTCTTGTAATTTTATAACCTTATTAACGTTATCTAATAATAATGCTTTTAAATGGTCTGGATTGCTTAATACCTCCGTGATATTAGCGGTATTAGGTTGTTTTAACTTCTTTTCACATTTAATAAAATATTGACGGGCTTCTTTACCTTTTTCATTGCGTTCTACCATTGATAGCTCTTTAGCCATGTCTAAGGTAAGGTGGTATTCTTTGCTTGGTCTACCTCCATGGAGGTTTTCGCCAGAATTGGCGAAAACTATATAATCTTGATTTTCCTTAAAATCATATTTATTTATTCTGTCTTTTATCCAGTTACTAAAATCTTTACCTACTTGTAAAAATTCATGTAATTCACGAGCGTTAACAGTTTGTATTGTATCGTTAGCTATTTGTGTTTGTTTGATTTCCATTAATTGATTGTCCATAATAAGACTCCTCTTTTTGGTATAATTACAATTACTGATTTCTTACTCCGCGAGGTTGGCTATCTATATATTCCTCTATATCTGATAGCTTCCACCGCGTTGAATTTAATATTTGTACTGGTTGAGGAAAATTGCCTTTTTTCATATGAGCATAAAGTGTAGTCACACATACATTAAGCATTGAGGCGACTTCTCTTGCATTGAGTAATTTATCAGTTTCTTTTACGTTGGTTAATTTCTCAGTCATTCTGAATATCCTTTTTACGCAATAACACTAATCTACCTGAGTATTTATCTAAGATGATTTCTGCAGTAGTGTGCTTGTGACCTTCTTTATCTTTCCAGTTTCTGGTATGAAGTCGACCTTCAATCATCACACCATCGCCTTTTTCTAAAAGGTTATTTGCTAAATTTATAAGAGCATCATTAAAAACAGCGATAGTGTGCCATTCTAACTGTTCGTTAACTTCTCCGTCTTTATCTTTCCATCTCTCAGAAGTAACTAAACGAAATTTTAGCAGTTTTATTCCAGACTTAAGTTCAAAAAAGGTTAAATCTGTTGCAACATGTCCTATCAAGGTAACTCTATTTAATCCATACATGTCATTGACCTAATTAATAGTTTTAGATGGGTTATTGATATAATTAGCTTTGTTAGTGTCAGTTGTAGATTTGTCTAAAGAAAGAATAATATTATCAATAAGCTTTATTGAGTCTTGACCTGCTACAATATCTTTTCTTAATTCAAGCAATGTTTCTTTAACTGCTTGAGCGATTATCTTTACTGATTTTTCTTCTATATCCATTATTGCGTCTCCTTTAATTGTGTTTCCATATCTTTTATTTCTTGTAAAAATTTACTAACTTTTACTGTTATTTCGGCGATGAAATTATCATCACGTAATATGCGCTTTTCTTTAATTCTTAAACCTGCTGATTTACCTTCAAAGCGTGGGTCAAAACTAACAAAGTCACACCAAGCTCTATCTGTGCAAGCCATTTGCCACTGCATTTGTGCTATATATTCGGGTTTGATTTTATCATTAAGTAAAAAATCTAAATGTGTGGTAGATTGAGGGCATTTAACTTCAATAAGTCCATCTGCATTAATTAATCCATCAGGACTTGCGCCACTCATAGCTATAGTAGGGTGGTTTATAAAACCGCATTCAGTTATTACAACATCATTTAAAAAAATTTATATTCTTCTTTAGCTTGTGCTTCATATTCTACACCCCAGTCCATATATTTATTAGTTGGTTGTGAGAATATTTGCCCTGTTAGCCTTTCACTTAACAATTGCATTTTATAATCAGAATATTTCTTCAGAGGCTCTCCATTTTTCTGGCTAGCAATAATATCGTAAATACGTGATGCTGTTACTTTACCAAGCCTTGCTTGAAACCATTCTGCGCTATTCTGTTGCATCTTTATACTCTAAGTAACTATTGTTATCCTTGGTTAACTTCTTTTGGCTTTTTTGTAATTTCTTTAAAGCTATTTCCGCTTGGGTTTCTGTTAATTCTTCTAAGCTAGCTATGTTAAAATGTTCTAAGATAGTATTTTCATCTATAGCTGTAGCTTTTAGTAAGTTTTTAATTTGTTGTATTTTTTCTATATCAATTGTTGTAACTTCTAACACTGGCTGATTTATACGGTGGGCTTCATCTTCATCAAAAATACCACTATAACCAAAAGCATATCTTGCACATTGAATTAAGGCTTTATGACGTAACATGCGAGAAGGGTACTTTTTCCAAGTGTCACTATTTTGCATACATTCACTTAGATATTCAGTTACCTCTATTGGCATGGTTACATTTGCTAATTTTATACAGCAGGTTATAGAGATTAACTTACCATTTTCGTCTAGATTATCTTTAAATTGTAACCCGTCAAACTTGTTATTAGAATGAATTATCTTTACCCAGCCATCAACAGATACGATTGGCATAATACCACCGCCCCGTTTAGGGAAGGCATAAATTTCTTTAGTTAGGGGATTTAAACCATATTCATTTGCTACTGAAATAAAAGCGTGAAATTCTTCTGGTTTAGGGTCTCCTGACATACATGTTTTTACTACTGTTTCTTTGAATTTCTCAGGTGAAAAATTATATTTTTGTGCCATAATGGCTAAAGGTGAATGTGTCATATTAATATCCTATAAGTATCTTGTGTTTAACATCTCACTAAATTCAAGTTCTGCATTTTGTTCTGCTTCATCTACTAACATTTGATAATAGTCAGATTCTTTTACGAAAATTGGTAAACAATCATTCTCAAAGTTTAATCTGCTAGCATGTAGCTTACACCAGCTTCTAGACATGGCTTCGTTAGTATTGCCCATAGTATTATTTTTATGATTTACCCAATCTATTCTCTCTGCATCATTTTTAAAGTAAGCTATGTCATAAAAGATATCGTCTAATAACTGCTCTAAATCATTTATAAAGACATCTATATCTGTGTTAGGAGCTAGTTCAAATTGCATTGGATTATCTTTAAATAAATCCTTACAATGACCACCTAAGATAAGTTTAACTTTTATAACACTCATTTTATTATCCTATTTTAGACAAAGCACATCCGTGGCGAGAAATCGCATTAATCTTTAAATTGTTTGATAATCTTTAGTTATTACCCCCGTAAAGGGCAGGGTTGATTTACTGATTTGAATTAGGCGAAATAGCTAAAATAATAAACAGAGCTATTAATACACATAATAAAATTAAGCCAATATTCATTAATTAACCTTTCTTGATAGTTTTATTCTTAGTTCTTCGTCAGTCTTTGACATTTGATTATTATATATAATCCATAAGAATATCCTTTTTAAGGATTTCCATTGACAGTCTTTAGGGTAAGGAATAGGACTTTTCTTTTCGTCTAATGCATCTACTGTTTTGTTAAACTCATCAAATTCTTTAATAATAGCTTGGGGTAAATATTCTCTTCCTTCTAACGATATATTTTTATATTGCTCGTATATACTAGGAACAACATATATCCCGTTGATATTTTTAAATTCCTCGTTAAATAACTCAACCTTAAAAAATCTTTTAAAAAAGCTATAACTATAATGTAAAAAAGCATAAAGTTTTATAATGCTAAATGGTTCTTTAACATCAAAGCTTGAAATAAATTTACCGCTGTAATCAACTGTACGGTAGGTTTTTGTTGCGGTTAGAGCGCCGTAAAAATTAGCTATTGCTTGAGGGGTTAGACCTTCTACTAACTCTTGGGTAATAGGCTCCATATTTTTATACTCCTAAGTAACGTCTTATTTTGTGGCTAATCGCCGAAATCAATTAACCACTACAGTGCCTGAAAACTTTAACTTACTGCCTGTTCTAGAGCGGGGACAATCTTTCTGCTTATTGCGCCGTTAGGTAATTGTTTAATAATCATTACTTTATTAAAACCTACTGGTATTTTTTTAATCATTTCGTACCTCATAATTTATCTTTAGCCTTATCAGCTAGGGCGCATAGTAAGCCGTATAATTGTAATTTAAGCCTATTATCGCCTGTGCTTATTATCTGTTTAGCTAATTTCTTTATTTCTTCTAATTCGCTCATTTTATGACTTCTTATCTGCTTACCTAGACCAGTTCTGCCGTTGCTTCTTCGTGGTCTATGGGTTATATTATTCCATAATGGAATGGTTTGTCAATACCATTCTGGTTTTTTTTGTAAAAAAGAGAGAGGGGGTGAGTTATTTGAAGCAGAAAAAATCTGTTAATGCACAGATATTAACAATATGGGATACGTTTACTAAAGAAGAAAAGAAAATGTTTATTTATCTTTTTTTGCGTAAAAATCTTTAATAAAATTTAGCAATGAAAGCTTTTGCTTATCGTCTAAAGTTTCAAGCAAGTCTAAGATGTCTTCATCAATATCGCTTGGACGGTCAGAAAATAGCAGTTGTTTAGGATTAACACCTAAGTGAGGTGCTAAGCGTATTGCCCACTCTTTTGTTAGCTTTCGTTGTCCTGTCTCTAAGCGAAAAATTTGTGGTTGTGTAGTTCCTGCTTTTTCTGCTAGTTGCTGAGCTGTTAAATTTGCCTTAACTCTGAAAAATCGTAAATTATTCATGGTATTTATCCTAACTAAAAAAAAATATTTTTCAAATTCCACTTTGGTATTGATTGCACTATACTATTTTGGTATATTATTTTTATGATTACATTAAAAACATATTTAGAAAAAAATAAAATTAGTCGTCGACAATTTGCTTGCATGATTGGCGTTACTACTACATGTATTCAGCGTTATTTGTCAGGCGAAAGAATTCCTGCTCATAAAATCACTAAAAAATATTTGAGGTTACGGAAGGGCAGGTAACCCCTAACGATTTTTATAACCTAACGCCCCCGCAAGGTAATAGTTGCGTTGACAAAACACAACCTAAGGTTGAATAGATTAACACAAACAGCCCATAGTAGGAAAAGGAAACTAAGATGGAAAACATACAATTACAGAGAAATACAATTAATCTAGCTCCAGAATGGCGGGAGATGTTCAGTAATAACGCAATTACTCAAATTACAGTTGTAACAGAGGATAACCGTACGTTTCATTGTGCAAATACCTATCTGTTTAAAGATAGCCCTAATTCAGGGGTTTATTTCTTAGATAACGGGGACATAATGATGTACGTTACACATGTGTCAGATGCTAATTTTGCCTGGATGGAAGTGAAAGGAGTTAAGAACGAAGACTGGGGAGATGAGGCAATCTATTTCCCGCGGAATAGGATAAAATATATAAAATTTAGAAGTAAAAAAACCACTTAACAAAGGAAACTAACATGACAGCAATCTTAATATTAATAGCTACTTTACCATCTTTGGTTTTTTATTACGCTTTTAGAAAATTACAAAAGCAATTTAAGAAAGACGAAAAACAGCGTGAGGAAATATTCCAGAAAGAGCTAAAAGAAGAGAAAGAACGGGTGATATCTGAGTTTAAAAGAAATTATGGTACAGCTGGACATGTAAGAACCTATCCTAATAATATTATCTCAAGGGTAATTATAAATGAATATTTAGAACTACAATTTTCAAAGAATAATAATTTCAAATTTGAGTTAACAAAAGACAATTACTATCGTGATATATTAAAAATTTGCCATGGTGAAAATGAAATTACCTTACATGCAAGAGGAATTCCTAATCAATTTATTACCTTTCTACAGTCTGAAATTGAAGCGCATAACAAACAAGTAGATTATAACAATAGCCAGAAAAAGGACGCGCCTACTGAAATAACAGATGCGAGCCAAATACCAGAAGCAGTTAATTAGGTGAGTATGTCAATTATAGGAGCGTGCAATGATTAATATAGAAGAGATAAAGCAATTTCTAGCTAGTAAGGGGTTATATCTACACGACATTAAAATACATGCGGGTGGAGATAACACTGTGACAGCGAGCATTAGAATAGCAAATCATAATAGTATAGAAGCTGGGTATATTTGGTTAGATGAACGTTTACCAATGCGTGCTAGCGTAGAGAACTACATTGTTGATGATAAGAGTCCAACTACAAGATATTTTAAAATATGTGATGATGATTAAAGTTATCAGTCTGATGGCTGGTAATAGTTGCAGGTTCTTTAGTTATGAGTTTATTCCTCTCTAAATTGTAGTTTGTTTTTTGTCTCTCTAACTTTACAATTTTCTAAATGAACCTGCAACTTTTAATAGAATACTACTAAGACTAAGCAATAAGGAAAGTAAATAATGAAACATCTTATAACCAGCCCTGAAGACATCGGCTTTACTCTTGATAAAGTACGTAAGCAAAAGGGTTATCCTTAGAAGATTTAGAAGGCTTGTCTGGCTGTTCTTATTCTTCATTATATCAATGGCGTGTAGGTAATAAGGAACCTAAGCTAAAAACAATTTTAAAAATGACAACAGCCTTAAAGGTAAAAGTAATTTTTGAAGTAGGGAATACTGAACAGAAGTAAGTGTTGCTATTTTTTAAATTGTTAAAGAGATTCAAAGGAGATTAACAATGAGTGCAAATAATAAAACACCGTGGGTTAGATGGTTTGCTTCTGATTGGCGTGCTGGTGTGGCTAGTATGACCGCGGTTGAGAAGGGGGTTTATATTAGTTTAATATCATTAATGTATGATAAACAATCACCGATAACTAAAGATTTTAAAAGATTAGCATATGATGCAGGTTGTACAGTTAAAACATTTATTAAAGCTCTAGACTTTTTATTAGAGGATGGCAAAATAATAGTTACTTCTGATGATAAATTGTGGTCCACAAGAGTTGGAGAAGAGCTTAGTGTCTCTATAGAAAAGAAAGCCGAAATCAGCGAGAAACGTTCACTTGCTGGTAAATTTGGAGCTGAGGTTAAGAAGCAAAACCAAGCAAAAAATAATTTTGCTAACGATTTGCTACAAGCAAACGACAAGCAAAATCAAGCTAACCAGAACCAGAACCAGAATAATAAAAAACCAAATACTAAAGTATTTGTCAAAAAAGCAAAAATCCCTCCAGATGATTTTAATATTTTTTGGGAAGAATATCCGCATAAGGTCGGTAAGTCAGTAGCTATCAAAGCTTATAGCTTGGCTAGGGAGACGGTAACTTGTGATGTTATTTTGGATGGTTTGCGACGATACAAGCAATCCAAACCTGAAAGCTATCAATGGCTTAACCCTTCAACATTTTTAAACCAAAAGCGTTGGGAAGATGAACCAGCAAAGGTTATTAACTTACCCGTTACTAGCTGGAACAATGACTATAAGCGACAGGCTGAAACCGTGAAAGATATGGATTTTAGTAAGGTTTTTACTGATTTTGGACAAAAGGAGCAAGTGAATGCAACAGGCTAAACTTAACGAAATTGAAAGGAAATCCGAACAAATAAAACGGTTGTTCACGGTTTTACGTTCTCCAAAGCTAACCCTAATTGAAAATATCAGCATGTTTATGACTGAATATGCTAAGGCGGTTGCACCTCTAACAGCTGATGAAACTGAAAAGTTAGTTGATGATTTGTTTATGGGTCATCATGGTGAATTAAAAGGTTATGTTCCTTCAATTGACCATTTTTACCGGTTAGTTAGAGCTATCTTGTCTCGTCGTGAATCTGCAAATAATTTAACTAAATCGCGAGAAGAACAGCTTGAGCTAGCGATAAAGCAATATGGTAAAATTGTGTTAGAGGATGTTTGTCCTTTTGAATATAACAAGCTAGTTGCAGATGGTTTATTAACTAGGGAAGATTATTATCACTATGGTTTAAAAACTATTCATTCACATTCTGCAGACCTTGACCTTGATGCATTAACGATTATGTATTGGATAATTTTTCTTGGCGTCAGCTTGAGGGAAGGAAGTTAACTCCTGATGAAGTAATATCAAAACTGCGACAAGTTAACCGTAATTGTAAGAGCTTGTTTAGGGTAAATAGTTATGGAAAAGCTTAAAGAGCAAAATTATTTATCCGCTGTAACATTAGCAAAAGCAGGTTATTATATCTTTCCATGTAGGGGAAAAGGTAAGCGAGCTAAAGCACCTTTATTAAAACAAAGCTGGCGCGCTATTTCAACCTTAGATTTAGAGCAGATAAAACTTTGGTGGGACAATTACCCAGATGCAATACCAGCTATAGATTTAGGAAAATCTAACTTGATAGTGTTAGATGCTGATAAAAAAGCTAATGTTGATGGTGTTACTAATCTATTAGCGTTATTTAAACAGTATGAATATGATATTAGCAATATCTTTACAGTTGTTACAGCTAATAACGGCTTTCATTTTTATTTTAAACAACCAAAAGATATTATGTTAGGTAATGCTACAGGAGATTTGCCTAAAGGTGTAGATGTGCGTGGTGCAGGTGGTTATGTTATTGCTAGCGGTGCTATTCTGGAAGATGGTAAGAAATATATAGCTAAGGGTAGTTTTACTAATATTGTTACTTTGCCTAACTGGATAAAAGACATAATCACAAAGCCTAAGCCCGCTATTAAGCATGTTAATAGAGTTAAAAAGCCATCTGTAAGTTCTTTGCTTGACGATAATTTTCGTCGCTATGTAGATAAATTAGTAGCTGAGGAAATGCAACAGCTTCGTTATTCCGCTACTGGTACAGCTATTAATAAGTTATCTACCTCGGCTTTTAATCTTGGTACCTTGGTTGGTGCTCATGTGTTAAGTAAGATAGAAGCTATATCAAAATTAGAACATAATAGTTTCTATTTAGGATTAAAGGCTAAGGATGTATTAGCGACTATTAACTTAGGTTTACAAGCTGGTATAAGAAAACCACGTGATTTAAATGTGGATATATAAGAGTTAGTTAATATTGTTAATTATTACGGTATGTAAGGTATGGTATTTGTAATATATTAAAACATGTTATAAGTTATTTGTGAAATGGAAAGAGTTATGTATAGAAAAATTTGTTTACCTATTGTGTTCTTTTGTTGTTTTGGATTATCTGCTTGTGGTTCATTTAATATTGTCGAAAGAACTTTAACTGCTGATCATGGGTATCCCCCATATAAAGTAACTCCAATTAAACTTTCCGATTCAATAGAAAATAAAGTTAAAGAAGCTGTTAAAAGTTTAGTTAAAGACCCTTATTCTGCGCGCTATTCTTTTGTACAAGCATCTAAAATTTATGTTGCTGGGGATTCTCAACCGTTGACTTATGTATGCGGATTGGTAAATGTTAAAAATCCTCAAGGTGGTTATGTAGGAGATACTCCGTTTTTTGCTTTTACCCCGAAAGTAACAAGGAACAAACTGCCTGATGATTATTTCGCTGTTTTTCTAGGTCGTGATTATGGATTTTCTGATTATGAGAAAAATTTTAATGAAGGTATTAGGAAAGTTTGTAAAACACATGTTATGAAAATTTTTCCATTAAGTCATAATGCTGAATTACTCTAATTTTTCGAGCAGTTGATAGAAAAAGCTCCGTAATAAATGCGGGGCTTTTTTTAATGAAGTGCTTGCTTGGGGTTGTGCTAAAGGTTTATATCTATTAAGTTATTTGCTTTGTGGATTTAAAGCAGTGATGTTAAGTTCTAACACTAGTATTTGTTCCCTTAAATAAAAACAATAAAAAAAAACCTATAAAAAAATTATAGGGTTTTACAGAGTCTATATAATGGTCTTAGAAATGATAGCTGAAGCCAATACGTACATCATGGCTACTGAGACCGTTTAATCCATAAGTTAAAGTAGTATTTTCGTTGGTATCTGTTTTGTTGGTATAAGTTATTTTTTTCTCGTAATTAGAAAAACTGTTACTATAACGGTATTTCTGCTCTAATACTTGTATTTTTATCTAGTTTATATTCGAAACCCGCTCCTAATGTCCAGCCAAAATGTAAGTTATTATCCTTTTCAACTTTTGTTATTATGTTCTCTAGTTTGTCTTTTCTGTCTATTATCTGTGTTAATTTATTTTTAGCGAACTTTTCAATGTCATATTCTGGTAAATCATACACTGCATTAATACCACCAGCAACATAAGGTAAAAAATCACCTAAATTCCATCCTAATCGAGCACGTAAAGTACCATCTAAATAGTCATTTAAAGGCAATTCTATATGCTCAATCTTCCTAGGGAGTTCATCGTCTTTTGGCTCACTGGCTCCTTTATAATGTCGATGAGATAAAGTTAATTTAGCATATATATCTAATTCCGCACCTACAACTATTTGCTCGGTAATTGCATGATTATAACCTAAGAACAAACCCGTTAAAAGAGATCTGGAATTAACCGAATTCATTTTACTTTTGCCAAGTTCCTTGGTTTCATAATCTGAACTCGAACCGTCCTTTTTTGTAGTTATTGTTGATTTTATAGAAGGATTTTTTATGCGATTTATCGCAAAAGAATCTGCCGCACCTAGATAAAACCCAGACCAATTGTCATCATTCTTTTTGTTATTTAAAACTTTACTAGCGGATGCTTTTGGTAAGTAGGTTTTTTTACTTACAGTAGTAGCAGATACTTGACTCATTGAAAAAACTGAACCAAGTAAAATATAAGACAAATATTTTAATTTCATAATAACCTCATAAAATTATTAATAAATACAATAAATAATCGATAATTAGCTAAGTAGATATTGACTAGCATAATAAGAACATCTTCTTATATAATAATAAACTTAAATATATAGTTATAAACATTTATTTTTATCGATTTTATTTAAAATTACGTTCTACAGACTCTGTTACTTTGTTTATAGCAGTAGTAAATTGGTTGTATGAAGATATCATTTAATAAATCATCTATAGGCAGTAGTGTTAGTTCCATTGGTTTTATACCAAGGGTTAAGGATAGTTTTTATAGTTCTATGGAGTGGTTATCATTACGTAAGCAGGCTTTAAAGCGTGCATGTTATAAGTGTAGCTGGTGTAACTCCACCAAACGTTTATATGTTGACCATATTAAAGAGATAAAAGATGGTGGAAGCCGTACAGATTTAGGTAATCTGCAGGTTTTATGTGCTTCTTGCCATAATAAGAAAACCTCCCTGGCTAAGAAAATGCGACAAAATAATTAAAAGGGGAGGCTTTTTTAATGAGGCGCTGCTTGGGATTGTGCTAAAGGTTTATATCTATTAAGTTATTTGCTTTGTGGATTTAAAGCAGTGATACTAATTTTTAATCCTAATGATTTTAAAACTTTTAATACTGTAGAAAGTTTTGGGTCACCAGTTTCACTTAAAGACCTATAAAGAGATTCCCTTGCTAAGTCAGTATCTTTAGCTAATTTTGTCATTCCTTGGTTTTTTGCAATGATACCTAGAGCATGCGCTAAATAGCCACTATCACCGCTGTCAATAGCATCTTGTAGAAGTATTTCTTGTGATTCTTCAGTCTTGAAATATTTACTAGTATCAAAAGGTGTAATTTCCATCTTTTAACTCCTTTACCATTTTTAAGGCTTTTTCTATATCTTTTTGCTGAGTAGCTTTATTACCACCATTTAACAAAATAATAATTTCGTTGCCTTTTTTAATAAAATAAACTCTATAACCTTTCCCGTGAGTTATCTTTAATTCACCTATACCGCTAAAGTATTTTACATTACCAAATAACCCAGCTTCAAGTCTAATAATACGGGTAACTATATGTGTTTGCGCTGTGGTATCTTTAAGGTTATTTAGCCAGTTAATAAATTCTTTTGTTTTATGAATTCTAAACATATGTAACTTATAGATTACATGTGCATAAATGTCAAGCCTAATAAATTGTTCCCTTAAAATAAAGCTAATAAAAAAACCTATAAAAAAATTATAGGTTTTTAGAGAGGCTATATAAATCGTCTTAGAAATAATAGCTTACACCAAGACGTACATCATGGCTACTTAGATTGTCTAAGCCATAATTTAAAATCACCATTTCTGAATCATTTTCCTGTGCAACCTTTCTACGTTCTTTGGGTGGTTCGTATGTTGTTTTAGAAATTATTTTTTTCTTTTGATCAGAAATAATATTACTATAACGATATTCTGCTCGAATGCTTATATATTTGTTCAGTTTATATTCGCAACCTGCTCCTAAATTCCAGCCAAGATATAATTTATCATCACCTTCAATGGTTATTCTATTTGTAGTCTTATAATCCGGAGATTTGGATGTTTTATCTATATATATTGACTGTTCAGGTAAAAAATCTGTATATTCTTTATTAGGTAAATCATATATTACATTAAGCCCACCAGCAATATAAGGTAAGAAATTTCCTAAATTTACACCAAGGCGAGCACGTAAAGCTCCATTCAAATAACGATTTAAGGGTAATTCTATAGGCTTAGTTTTATATTCAGAGGTAATATTAGGGTGTGTGTAGCTTTCATAATGTAGATTACCGGCATTTAATTTAAAAGATGCATCTAATTCAACGCCTAAAATCCATTTATCGTTAATTTTTTTATTATAACCTAAGAATAAACCATCTAAATAAGAATAGTTAGTACGTGAGTCAAATTTTTTCCACGTAGGAGTATTATTTGAGTCGGTTATTATGTCATCATTAATAAATAGTTTAATATCTGTCCAAGGATTTTTATAATGATTTATCGCGAGAGAGTATTGCAAACCTGCATAAGCTCCAGACCAATTATTGTCTAAAACTTTACTATTAGATGGTTTTGGTAAGTCGGTTTTTTTACTTACGGTAGTAGCAGATACTTGACTCATTGAGAAGACTGAACCAAGTAGAATATAAGACAAATATTTTAATTTCATAATAACCTCATAAAATAATTAATAATTATAACGAATTAACAAACAATCAAAGGTAGTGTTATACTAGCATGTATCTGTTTATACAATAAGAATAAATTTAATATGATAGTTATAAATATTATTATTTATCAATTTTATTTAAAATTACGTTCTACAGACTCTGTTACTTTGTTTATAGCGGTAGTAAATTGGTTGTATGAAGATATCATTTAATAAATCATCTATAGGCAGTAGTGTTAGTTCCATTGGTTTTATGCCAAGGGTTAAGGATAGTTTTTATAGTTCTATGGAGTGGTTATCATTACGTAAGCAGGCTTTAAAGCGTGCATGTTATAAGTGTAGCTGGTGTAACTCCACCAAACGTTTATATGTTGACCATATTAAAGAGATAAAAGATGGTGGAAGCCGTACAGATTTAGGTAATCTGCAGGTTTTATGTGCTTCTTGCCATAATAAGAAAACCTCCCTGGCTAAGAAAATGCGACAAAATAATTAAAAGGGGGGGTAATAGTTAGCTTTTTAGGAGGCTCTCTTTTGTTCGGGAGGGGGGGCACTCTGGAGATTTTTTTTTTAAAAAAAACTTTGATTTTGGGATGATTTTTGCAATTATGAAACATGCTAAGCAAGGAAAAAATAACAAAAACGCAAGTTTTCCACAGAAAGTTACTAATATTTCCACGGTAATGACCCAAGGAATAATGCGTAACGGTGTTTATACGCCTTCTACAGAAGAATTAGAGAAGGTTAAAAAATTATTGGGTTTAAATTGGTCAGATGAAAAAATAGCAATTTTGCTAAAGCTAGAGCTATCTGTATTTCAGGTGTCATTTGCTGGTTTATTATCGATGCGTGAATATTTTATTTTGCAAAAAGAAGAACAGCTAACAGATTTCTTATTAGAAAATGCCAAACAAGGAAAAGAAACCGCAGTAAGAAGTCTTTTAAAAATGATTAAAGGCGACGAAAGGTCTAGCTATGTTAGTAAAAAGGAACAAGCTAGCGAATTGGCAGATAATTTTAATCCTCGAGGTTGGGTAAATGCAAAATAATAAATATGGGATTTATCATTTCCTAATTGGTGGGAATCTTTACAGGCTGGTAAAAGCTTAGTTCCTGATTTACCACTTAATAAGGAAAGAGCAGATTTTGCAGTTGCTTGTTTTAATCGTCTTTGTTTACCAGATGTTGCTGGCACTCCTTTAATGAAAGATTCAGCGGGTGAATGGTTTAGGGATATCGTTCGTGCGATATTTGGTTCATGGGATAGTAAAAATAAGGTAAGAATGATTAATCATATTTTTTGCCTTGTACCTAAGAAGAATAGTAAGACTACTGGCGGTGCGGCGATAATGTTAGTTAATCTGATTTTAAATGAGCGCCCTAATGCAGAAATGCTAATAGTAGCTCCTACATTGGATATAGCCAAGATATCATTTGAACAATTATGCGGAATGATTGAAATAGATACGTATTTAAGTAATTTATTTCATATTACTTACCATAAGAGAGAAATTAAAAATTTACAAACCGGAGCAGTTTTAAGAGTTAAAAGCTTTGATGTTAAAACCCTTACCGGAGTAAAACCAGTTGCTGTATTAATTGATGAATTGCATGTTATTGCTTCTTTGCCACAGGCTGAACGAGTTATTACTCAGTTACGTGGTGGTATGGCTAGTGTTGCAGAAGGTTTTATTTTAACTATTACTACGCAAAGTGACCAAGCTCCTAAAGGAGTATTTAAAGAACAGTTACAAGTTGCTAGGAAAATACGTGATGGTGAAATAAGAGACACGAGAACCCTGCCAATATTATATGAATTTCCGCAAGAGGTTCAATCAGGTGATGATGAGCAATGGCGCGATGTTAATCTTTGGAAATATGTAACACCTAATTTAGGTTTATCCGTTAATTTAGATTTTTTAAAAGAGGCTTTTAATGAAGCCGATAGAGCAGGTGAGGCTAGTTTAAATCGTTTTTTATCACAACATTTAAACGTGCAAATTGCTACTGATTTAACCGGTGAAGTTTGGGGAGCTGCTCCTTATTGGAAGGATTGTATAGATTATTCGTTAGCCTCAGTTGAGAATCTTTTAGCCAAAAGCGATAAGGTAACTATTGGTATTGATGGTGGTGGTTTAGATGACTTACTAGGTTTATGTGTGCTTGGTTTAAATTCCTCTACAGGTAAATATTATAGTTATTTCCATGCTTTAGCCGATAGGATAATTTTAGAACGTCGTAAAGATATAGCAGTACAATTAACTGATTTTGAGCGGGAAGGTAGCTTAAGCTTTTATAATAAAAGCGGTGAAGAAACTAGCTTTATTGTTAATTTAGTAAAGCAAGTTAATGCTAGTGGTAAATTACCTGCTATTGCTGGTATTGGTGTAGATAGTGCCGGTATTTCTAGTGTTTTATTAGAATTACAAAATGCAGGTTTTACTATTACTCAAAATGGTATAGCTGGAGCTGTTACTGCAGTTCCACAAGGTTATAAATTAAGCGGTACTATTCAAGAGATTGAAAAACTTATCAAAGATAAAAATCTATTTCATAGCGGTAGCTTACTGATGGAATGGGTTATTGGTAATGCCAAATTAGAACAACGTGGCAGTGCCGTTTATATCACTAAGAAAATCAGCGGTAGAGCGAAGATTGACCCGTTAATAGGTTTATTTAATGCACATCATATATTGATGAGTCAATTAATGGATGTGCGGTCTAATTCCGTAGATAGTTATTTCAGCGATTTTATAGGTGATTGATATGGCTATATTGGATTTTTTTAGAAAGAAAAAAACAGAAGATAAATTTATAAGTGTTACAGATTTATTTAATGCGCATAATATTTGTGATAATAGTCCATTAAAAATATCTGCAGGTTGGGCATGTATTAATCTTATAGCAGATACTATAGCTACTTTACCGATTGAGATTTTAAAAAGGGATAAGCAAGGTATTGAGGTTGATAATAAGGATAGTGTTTTATATGACTTGTTAAAATTTTCGCCGAATGAACATCAAACTAAAGAAGATTTTTTTGCTTGTATAGTGGTTTCGTTAGAATTATTCGGGACTGCTTATATTAAAAAGACTATAGCTGGAAATAAATTAATCTCTTTGATACCGTTAAAGTTTGATGATGTTAGCCGTGTTACTGAAAATGAGCAAGTTTATTATTATCATAAAACCGAAAAATTAACTTCTGCTGATATTATTGAGATTAAAGGTCGTGGTGGCGGTATTGTTAAAGCTTGGCAACCATTGTTTTTTGGTAAGGGTATTTTTGAACATGCCAGTGCCAGTGAAGAAGTAGCAAGGAAGTTTTTTATTAATGGTTTAATGTCTCAACATGTGTTGGAATTTCCTTATGATTTAACTAAAGAACAATATAAAAAGATAAAAAAAGAATTAGCTGATTTTGCTCCTTTAAGTGAAAGCGGTGGTACAACTCTTGCTTTACCGCCTAAAACAAAGCTTACATCTATTCAAGCTAATTTTTCAGAAAGTCAAATGTTAGAAAGCCGTATTTTTGCGGTTGAAGAAATTTGCCGTTTTTTTGGTATTCCTCCACATATGGTAGGGGCTCCTTTTAAGGGTAGTTCATTAGGTGGTGGAATTGAAGCTACTAACGCTATGTTTTTACAATATTGTTTACGTGGACGTATTAAGCGAATTGAGTCAGCTTTTGAAAAATCCTTATTTAATTTATCTGAACGTAAGCAAGGTTATCGGATTAAGTTTAACTTTGAAGGTTTATTAAGAGCCGATAGTAAAACCCGAGCAGAAAATTATCAGAAGATGTTAGCTAGTGGAGTTATGACCATTAATGAAGCTAGGGCTTTAGAAGGTTTATCTCCAGTTACAGGAGGCGATATTCCTAGAATGCAAATGCAATATGTTCCAATTACTCAAAATCCAATGGAGGCAACTGATGGAAACAAAGGCAATTAAATTAGAGGTTAAAGAGTTAGCAGAAACAGGTGAATTTAGTGGTTATGCCTCTGTTTTTGGTGTGGTTGACCATTCTAATGATGTTGTTGTTAAGGGAGCTTTTAAGAAAAGCTTAGATAAACATAAAAGTAAAGGCACAAATGTTGCGATGCTTTGGCAACATAAACGAGATAGTCCTATAGGTGTTTGGCAAGAAGTAAAAGAGGATGATAAGGGCTTATTTGTAAAGGGTAAGCTTGTTACTGGTACCACTCAAGGTAGGGAGACTTACGAGTTATTAAAAGCTGGTGCCTTATCTGGTTTGTCTATTGGTTATTTCGTTAAAGATTATGAATATATCGGCGGAGCCAAACATTTAAAAGAAATAGAATTACAAGAAATATCTCCGGTTACATTACCTTGTAATGAGCTGGCACGGGTAGAGCATGTTAAATCACAAAAGGAAATCATAGCAATGGAAACATTAGAAGTAAAACAATTGGTAGAACAATCTACTAAAAATTTAGAAGAAAAAACTCAGAAATTAGAAGAGACTTTTAAAAAGTCTTTAGAACAAGAAACTAAGACTTTAAATAGTAAGTTAGAAAAATCTGAAGAAGAAAATAAGAACTTAAAAAAATCCGTTGAAGAGCTTAAGGATAATTTTTTAGAATTAGCTCAGAAACAATTAAATAGATTAGATTTATCAGATGAACAAAGTAAGCCTTTAGGTAAAAGATTTGTAGAAGCTCCAGAAGTTAAAGCTTTTATTACTGGTGATAATAAGAATTCCCGCGTTTCTATAGAGTTAAAAAGTGTTATTAATACAGGAGCCTCTTCTGTAGGTTCTGCTATTATGCCACATCGTTTAGCAGGTGTTGTTGAGTTACCAAGACAAAAACTTACTATTCGTGATTTATTACCAATTGGTAAAACCACTAGTAATGCTATTGAATATATAGTTGAAACTAGTTTTGATAATAAAGCCGGTATGGTTGCTGAAGGTGATAAGAAACCGCAGTCAAATTTTACTTTATCTGCTGAAAGTACAACAATTAAGACTCTTGCTCATTTTATGAAAATTAGTAAGCAAGCCTTATCTGATGTCGGTATGTTAGAATCCATGGTTGGTAATAGATTAATCTATGGTTTGGATATAGCAGAAGAACATCAGTTATTGCATGGTAAAGGTGATGGTCAAAATATCAAAGGTATTTTATCGGTGGCGACTGCTTTTAAAGATAATAAAAAGTTTAAGCTTAATAATAATTTACGCACACCTTTAGATAATCTGCGTCTTGCTAAACATCAAGTATATTTATCTGGTTATCAGGCTGATGGTATTGTTGTTAATCCTATTGACTGGGCTAATCTTGAAGGTGAGAAAGATGCGGTTGGTCGTTATTTATTTGGCGATCCATTCAAAGAAAATGCCAAAAATTTGTGGGGTATTCCTGTAGTTGTAACAGAATCTATTGAGCAAGGTAAATTTTTAGTTGGTGCTTTTAAGTTAGGGGCAATGTTGTTTGACAATTGGACTACTCGTTTACAATTAGGTTTTGAAAATGACGATTTTACCCGTAACCAAGTAACCTTACTTGCGGAGCGTCGTATTGCATTAGCTGTTATGCGTCCAGCATCTTTTGTATATGGTGATTTAAATCTAAATGTTCCAGATGAGAAATCCACTAGTGTTAATATTATCGAAGGTAGTAAATCAGGTAAGAGTGCTTAATAGCAATTGACAATTGTTGCCTATCTTTATGTTTTTAAGGTAGGCAACACTCACTAATTTTTGCGAGGCTGGAATGAATAATCTTTATATTCAAAGGCAAGGTAATTTTACTTTTAGCTTTTCTGAAGAAATTGATACTGCAGAATATGATGATTTTGTCAAACATTGTTGTCTTGATGGAATTACTGCGCAAGAAGGTTTTCAGCTAAAAAATTATATTTTATCAGCAAAAGAGCATTTAGAGCAGGTAATTGATTATCCTATAAGAGAAGTGAATGTAACTTATGAGGGAGAATTTACTAGAGAGCCTATTGAGTTGCCAGTTGCTAAATTATCTAGTCGGATATCTGGTTTATCATTTTATGAAGGTGATAAATATATCACTATAGGTATTGACCATGGTCACGAAATAGAATCTAAAGGTCATTCTATTTATATAACAATTAATCCTCCTGATCCTAAGCAATATAATTATAGTGACATTACTAGGCTTTCTTTTTCTTTTAGGGGTAGTTTTTTAGCTTATCCATTACCGCATGCTTTACGCCAAGCGTTAAGATTACATGTTGCTAGTATGTGGGAGTTTAGAGGCGAAAAAGGCACGATAAAAGCTTACGAATTAGAAGAATATGAGCGTTTAATCTTTCCTTATAAACAGATAAGGATTTAAGACAATGAGAGCTTTACATGCATCAGTTATATTTTACCGTCAGCAATTAGTAGAAAATGCGCATGGTCGTATAATTGGTAAAGAATTTAAAGAATTTTATCAAACTAAGGGCAGTTTTTTTGTTAAATCAGCGGTTCAAATTTACCAAGCAGGAGCCTTGCAAGAAAGCAAGAAATTATCATTAAGGATAAGAGATATTTGTAAGGCTAAAAGCTTAAAAGCTGGAGATATATGTAAGCGTATAAATGCTGATGATGCAGGCTGTTTAGAGTCTATGGGTAAATATAATATTTTATCAATTTTTCCAGATAATAGAGACGCAAAATATTTAATCTTAGAGTTAGAGGATATTAAAGGTGATAACAGCTAGTTTAGATAAGGTAAGTAATTTTACTAGGCGGCTTAAATTATTGCGCGAGCGTAAAATAGAAATGTTAGAAGCTACGTTTGAGGTTATGGAGCAAGAAGCTAATAAAACTGTACGCCAAATGCGTGAAAGAGTACCAGTAGATAGTGAAGCTTTAAAAAATTCTATCGGTTGGACTTGGGCTTCAGGCGCTCGCCCTAATGATATTTTAGCTGGTTCTTTCAATAAAAATAATTGCGAATATCGAGTTTATATTAGTGCTGGTACTAGAGATAAATATTTAGGAGATAGAGATGCTTATTATTTTCATTTTGTTGAATTTGGCACAATAAATCAATCAGCACAGCCTTTCTTTTTTCCAGTTTGGAATGGAGGAAAGAAGCAAATAAAAGCAAAGATAAGAAAAGAGTTAAATTGCAAAGTTAAACAATTGAAACAAACAGGTCTGAATTAATGTCAGTAGCTTTAGATGTACAAAATGCTTTAACAGCAAAGATAAAAAGCTTAAAGGGCTGGGAAGATATAAATATATCAGATTTTCCAGTTAATAATCCAAAGTTACCTTATGTAACCTTTGGTAGTTTTTGGACTGATAAAACTACCGAATTTGACAGAATTATTTTTGATATGCGTGTTCAAATTGATATTTGGAGTAAGGCTTCTGATGAGAGTAAAAATATCAAGCAGCTTACCTCAGATTTAGAGCATTATTTGTTAGGTAAATTATCAATAGCCGATGTTCTAATAGCAGAAGTATTAGAGATTAAATCCATGTCGTTATTGGATAGAGATGGCGAAATTAGCCACGGGATTTTAACATTAACCATAGAGAGGTAATAAAATGGCAGAAATGGCAGAAAAAGTAATAACAGAAGATAACACCCGCATTAGAGGTGAGAAAATCATCGTTTATTTAGGTGAAATAATCCAGATGGACGGTGAGAAGAAAGTAAGATTTAAAAGTTTTTGTGTTGGTAATTCTAGAGCTTTACAAATTAATAAAAGTTTTGCTGAAGAAGAGCAAATTACTTGTAATGATAATGGTAATTTACCATGGACTTCGGTAATGCCAACAACTTTAGCTTGGTCGATGAATAGTGAATTTGCAATTGATAAGGATTTTTTACTTACATGGCAAGAGGCATTTTTATCCTCCACGCCTAAGATAATAAAGATGGTAGTACAATTTCCAAAGCAAGCAATAATTTATAAAGGTTGGGCTCATATAGAAAATTTTGAGATTGGTGCTGAAAAAACTAGCTGGGTTAAAGCAACTATTAATTTTAAAGGTACCGGAAAATTAACTATAGAAACTTTAGATAAATTAGACCCTAAGCCAAATGAAGATTTACAAGATGTGAATCTATTCCCAGAGGTAAGTGCAGATGCTTTATCTGATGATGAAAAGCTTAAAGCGGTGGAACTGTCACAGGTTAGTAGAACTGCAGATGCTGTAGCTGATGATGAAAAGCCAAAAGCAGTATTATTATCTAAGGTTGATAAAAAGCAGGAGATAAAATAATGCAATTGATTTTAGATAAAGAAAAATATCCGCTTAAGTTAAAGATAGGACAATTATTGCAGTTAGAGAAAATGTTATCTGATAATTTAGGTAATATTTCTCAGCGTTTAGCTTTGGGTAACTGGAGTGTTGCAGATGTGCAAGCGATAATTTACTTAGCCCTTTGTGGCGGTGGTTTAAATGAGGTTAAAGCACAAGAAATATCAGATAGTTTTTTTGATAAAGAACCAATTTTAACTGCGGTTAATGCTTGTGGTAGCATTATAGCCACAGCTTTAACTGGGGCTGTAGAAGATGAAGTTAAAGAAGATACCAGCAAAAAAAAAGCCAAGCGTTAAGTGAGGTAGATTTTTATGGGTGGGGAGCGGTTGTAGGACTTTCTCCTACCCAGATTGATTGTTTATCGTTAGAACAATTTTTTCATATGATTAAAGGATATATCAAAATTAAATATCCTCAGGTTGAAAAGCCCTCTTTTGATGATGACGATATAGAGTCATTTTTAACAGCAGTTAAAACAAGGAAAGTTCAATGAGTGATGCAGTAATAGTAAAGCTTGGTGTTAATGATAAAGAATTCCAGCGTGGTATGGCTAGGGTTGAAGGTATCAGTAATAAAAGCTTTAATAATATTGAACGTCAAGCTAAGGCTTTTTCCAAAAAGATGCAAGCCACTAGTCAAGGTTTAGTTAATGCGATGAAAGCACCTTTGTTAGCTTTAGGTGCAGGTTTTGGTGGTAAAGAAATTTTAAAATTAGCTGAAGAATGGGAGATTTTAGCAGGTCGTATTAAATTAGTAACGGGTGACTTAGGTGCGGCCAATGGTATTTTATCGCAATTAGGAGAAACAGCTTTAAGAACTCGTTTTTCTTTTAAACAAACAGCAGAAGATTTTATTCAATTAGCCGATGTCATGGGTGAATTAGGCAAATCTAGTCAAGAACAAGTTAAATTTTTAGAAGCTTCTAATATGGCATTATTGCTTTCTGGTACCAGTGGTCAAGCGGCAATACCAGTTATGCAGGCTCTGAAAGGGGCTATTATTAAAGGTAACTTAAGTATGGGTCAATTTAGAACCTTAGCTAATCAGGCAAGTAGGGTTACCGGTGCTTGGGCTAAGAGTTTAGGTAAAACTACTCATCAGTTAGGCATTATGGCAAGAGAAGGTAAAATAACAGCTGAAGTAATGATAAAAGGTTTAATAGATGCTATTCCTGAGATGCAAAAAGAAATGGAAGCTCTACCAATTACTTTAGCTCAGTCATTCACTAATTTAGGTTCAGCTTTGGCTATTTTTGTTGGTAAAAGTAATAATGTAAATATAGCGAATAGAGCCTTAGCTGACAGTATAAATTTTTTAGCTAATAATTTTAATACGTTAGCCAATATAGCTATTTCAGTTGGTTTTATTTTTGGTTCTGGTGTGTTAGTTCGTGCTTTAGGTGGGATAACAATAACAACTATTGAAGCAACAAATTCAGCAGTAAAATATGTTAAATCATTAAAAGATATACGACGCGCTAGTTCAGCGTTAGAGGGGTTAAAATTTTTAGCACCAATGTTAAATGGTGCTGGTTTAGCCTTAGGTGCAGTTGGTTTAGCTTGGTACACATATAATCAATATGCTAATCAGGCTTCTAACACTACAAAAGAAATTACCGAAGAGATGAAAGCTTTAGGTGTGGTAGCCTTGAAGGTTAAAAGCCAAGTATCTAACGTTGAGATTAATTTCAGTGCCAAAGATATAAAAGAGGCTAGGGAAGAAATTAAAAAAATAGATAAACACAGCGGGGCTTTACCTCACACAATAGCGAAGCTTAAGACTTCTTTTGAAGGAGCAAATAAAGAAATAAAAGACTTAGGAGAAAGTTTTTTATTTCTTATTGAAAAAGTTAGAAAAGGTCAACCTGTATGGGACGAAGTAAACAAAACAGCACAAGCTATTGCAGATAAGAAGCCTCCAGAAAAAATATTAAATCTTTTAAATAATAGTTTAAGTGTAACAGCAAAATTGATTATGAATTATGAGAAGCTTAATAAATCTGGAGGGGAATTAATTCCTCGTCACCAGCTTATAGCGGAATTTTATAAGAATTTACCATATGACGCAAAAAAGCATATTGTAGGGTTATATAAATCACTGCAGGAAGAAGCTATCACTTATGAACAGTTTTTGAAAGAGTTTTTAGCTAAACTTGCGGAAATTAAAGGCGGTATTCTTGAACAAGACGCGAGACAAGCGGAAAACCTAGCAAAACAATTAGGGGAAGATTTAAACAAGATAAATTTAACAAAATTGAATGAGCAGATATCAGATATTATAAATTCCAATAAAACGAACCCTTCTAAAGAAGCATTTGATGAGTTTATAGAAGCACAAGAAAAATCTTTAGATTTGAAGAAAGAAGAAACCAAACAACAGACTATTTATAATAAATTAGTGTCAGATGCAACTAAACAACTTATAACTTTGGACGACACGAGAAAAGAGAAATTAGCTGAGTTAGCAAAAAAAATTGTTAGAAATGAAGCTCTTGAGGGTTTTGATAAAATACAGCAAAAACTTAAAGAAGAAATTGCGTTAGTTGAACAAGAAAATGATTTACTAAAGCAAGGTAAATTAACTCAAGAACAAATAACTTTAGAATTAGAAAAACAAAAAAGACTGCGCCAAGAATATGATTTGATAGAAGCATTAGGTTTAGATAAGAAAGACAAAGAAAAAAAGAAACAAGAAGCTAAAGAAAATATAGATGAAATATATGCGGGTAAAGCAGAAAATGCACAGCTTAAGGGAGGAAAGAACGATAGATTTAAAGAACTTAAAAATATTTTAAGTGATGTTAATAGTCAAACTAAAGAATTAATCAGAAATATTTTTGATGGTAAGAAGGCTTTTGAGGCTTTTGGTCATGCTACGGCTAATGTTTTAGGTAATTTAGCTTCTAGATTAATGGATAAGAGTTTAGATTTATTTTTTAATGCTCTAGGTAATAGTAGTGCAGGTAGTGGTTGGGGTGGAGCAATAATTGGTGCTTTAAAAAGCTTAGCTGGCTATAGTGATGGTGGTTATACAGGTGATGGACATAAATATCAAGTTAAAGGTTTAGTTCATGCTGGTGAATATGTATTTCCACAACATGCCGTTAAAGCTATTGGTTTATCAAATTTAGAAGCTTTAGCTAAAGGTGGTTTACCGCAATTACCTAAGGTACAGCATTTTAATCAATCGCAAAAATCTTCTAATATCTTCAATTTTAGCATTAATGTAGAAAAAGATGATACTGGCTTAGTTGAGCAAATAAAAAATGTTGTTGTTAGGAGGAGAGTGTTGAAGATATCGTAGATAATCGGCGATTTAAGGAGGGTGTAAATAACTTTATGAACCTACAACAACGCAATAAATATTATAAAGTTTAGAGGGTGGATGTTATGAAAATAATAGATATTCTGAATATTCCAGAAGCTAAACCGATAGCGGGTATAGATGATTATATACAAAGTTATTTTTATGTCTCTGCTTTAACGCTTAACTTAGTGAAAGATGTTATAAGTGATAAATCTGGCAAGACAGTTCAATATAATAATATTACTCCTAAATGGAATGTTTCTATTAACTCCAGAATATTAACTTTAGCAGAATTTGAACATGCAAAATCTTTAATAAATTTACTTATTAGCCAAGGCTTTTATTTTAAAGCTTATGCTCCTGATTTATCTAATAACTTACCTGAGAGTTTGCCTATTAAACAGGTTGTTAATCTAAAAAATATTACTTTAGATGCTAAAGATTTACTATTACCTTTTTTTTTAATGTGTGATTTGGCAAGATAAAGTAACATTACATCAAGCTTTAGAAATAGAAGATAATAAAATTTTCTTTGAGCCGGCTTTATCTTTTGGCGTTGGTAAAAGTGATGTATCTAAGATTTTTTTACATAATCCTTATGTTTTGATGAAAATTGACCCTAAAAGCGTAAAAATTAATAAGACGAGCCATAAGATAGGTAAGCTAACTTTTTCAGGGGTTGAAATATGATGCTAGATATGGAGGAATTAAAATCATTATTATCAGCAAATATAATAATGATGGCTAATTTTGTAGTTATTGAAGGTAAGGAAGCGAGATGTTTTTTTGGTCTGGTACAGACAACATTGAAATTAAGATATATGGCAAAAGTTATAAGTGTCAAGGGGTGGGTGATATTTTTTTTAATGAAGATGTGCCTAGCGATAATTTATTAGGTTTTAAAAATTATAATTTAAATATTAAAACCCAAGATATTAATTTACGGCGTTTGTTTACCTCGCAAGCAATTAAGAATGAAAAGCTAACAGCTTATATTGGTTTTTTGAATCCTGCTACCGGCTTATTGTATAAAGATTTTACCTTATCTTTGACGGGTATAATTATTGCTAGCCAAGAAGAGATAAGCTCAGATAATAAAAGTTCAATTTCTATTAGTTTAAATAGTCAAGCTTACCAGCTTTCGTTAGCTGGCATTAAGAAAAGAAGTAAAGCAGACCAACTTAAAAGACAACAGAATGATTATAGTTTTTCTCATACAAAAACCATTGGCGAGAAAAAACTTTCTTGGGGTGGGGCAGGAGACAAAGCTCTTCGTTACAGATGGGACATTTTTTGGAATGGTGAACATTGGATATAGGAGCATTCTAATATGTTAATTTCATTTCTAACTAGTCTGGCTATCAGTGTTACAGCAGAGGCAATAAGGTGGGGAGTTTCGCGTCGTAGCACTCCATCGGTTAGTTCTACTCTTGGCGGTACTGGTGAAGTTCCACGTACCCTTGTAGTTGGTCGCACTATGGTAACAGGTTCAGTTATTTATGCCACTACTACAGGTGACCATGATGAATATTTAGTTCAAGTAATAGCTTTAGCTGACCATCCTATCAAGGGAATAAACGCTTTTTGGGCAGATGATGTTAAATTTACTCTTAATAGTTTTACTAATTCTGACCCTTATAATAGTCATAAAGGAAGAGTATTTTATATTAAAGGTACAGATGATACTAGCGAGAGCAGTGGAACTAATAGTCAGCGTCATTGGGTAAAATTTTTTAATGGTACGCAAACAGCAAGCGATAAATATTTACAATCAGTTGCAGGTAAGGACTGGAAAGATACAAATATAGTTAAAGATGTTGCTTATGTTATTATGACTTCGCAAATATCATCAAAGAGCAATAATTTTCCTATCTTCAGATTTGAAATTGAAGGCGCTAAACTTTATGACCCTTCTAAAGATAGTAGTGTCGGCGGTAATGGTTCGCAACGTTGGGCTGACCCTAAGAGTTGGGGTGGGTGATGGTGATAATTTACCAGCAGTGCAAATATATAATATTTTACGAGGGTTTAAGGTTGGCGATGAGATATTATTTGGTGTGAATGACCCACAAGCAACAGAGTTAATTACGAAAGATTGGATTAAATATATAGAAAAATGTCGACAGCCAATTGTATTAGAAGATGGTACTATAGAACCACAATATAGTTCTGGTTTAGAAATTAACACTTGTGAACCAGTAGGAGATGCAATAACAGAATTATTACTTGCTTGTGCTGGTAGCTTTTCAGAAAGTTTCGGTAAATTTAAAATATTTGTTGGTGCTCCAGATGAGCCTATTTTACATATTACAGATGGTGACTTATTAGCTGATGGTAAATTAATATTTAGTCCTTTTAATGATACTACGCAAAATATACGAGAAGTTGTCGCTAGTTATTCAGAGCCTAAAGAAAATTGGTCTAAGAAAGAATTAACTATCACAATAGATAAAGAAGAGGGTGAAAAGAAACTATCTTATAAACGTAAAGGTGGTGCTAATATCACTTATAAAGCTGTTCATAGTGGTTACCAAATTAAAAGATTGTTACGTTCTTTTATCGATGAAAGTAAAAAATCCTCAGCTCATGAAATTTCGTTACCAAGTAAATATTGGCATTTAGAGCCTAATGATGTGATAAGCTGGACTTCTGAATATTTTAACTATCAAAAGAAATTATTTCGTATTATTTATGTTTTACATAAAGCTGATTTAACGGTTGAACTTCGTATGATTGAGGTTGACCCTAATCATTATCTTCCGCATGCAGATGATTTAAAGCCTTTAGATTATACACCAGATATTGAACATGTAATAATAAAACAATCTATCAGTGATTTTATGGTATTTGCGGAGGTTTTAAAAGATACCCGAGGTGTTGATGTTCGCAATGGTATTCGTATTAAATGGGATAAGGATGTTTTAGATGTTGATTTTGTTGAATTTGAAATAAGAGAATCTGCTAGTAAAAAAACTATTCATTCTGGTAGGTCAGATAGACCAAGTCAGGGAGAGATATTTACTAGCCCTAACGCTTTACAGCCTTTAACTAAATATGAGGTTAGAGCTAAATATGGTAAATATAAAAAAACTAAAGAATTTATTTGGTCACACTGGGAAGAAATTACTACCCAACAAATTAGACCAATATCAAAAGATTTATTACAAAAAGACATTAAAGATTTTATTACGGCTGACCTGGCTAAAAAGCAAAAAGAAGATATTGAAGAAGTTAATAATTTAATTGAACAAGGTGCAAAGCATTTTACCCAAAAGTTAACAGACCAAGGTGCAAAATATGAGCAAAAGATAGTGGTCGTTACTAATGCTACTAAATCTTTAAGTGCTAAGGTTGATAATAATAAAACTGAGCTAGATGGCGCAATCAGCCAAGTGCAAGATAGTTTAATTAATAAGTTAGAACAGACTAACGATGGTTTAACTGCATTAGCTAGAAGGATTAATTCTATTGATTTAAGTCTGGGTAATGTTGATGCTAAAGGTTACTTTCGTGCTGAAGCAACTTATATTAAAGATAAAGCAGAAGTGCGTGTTGGTTTAGGTGCTACCTTAAATAGTAATAAATGTAATAAAGATATTAAATTACACCATTCAATAGAGTTAGTTGTCTCTGAACAGCGTGGTAATTATGCTGTAATCAATACTGATAAAACAGTATTTACAAATGGTGTTGGTACAGCTTATTTTAATTTATCTCCTAAAACAGATAATAAAGCAAATGCTTTTGAATTAAAGACTATTGTAGGTAAGACAGAAAATAATTTAACTTTTACTGAAAAAAAAGAATTAACTTTTAATGATGAAGTTGTCTCCACTCCTATAGGTATGATAAGTGCCTTTGCTCATACAAAAGACATTGGCGGTTGGATGTATTGTAATGGTAAATCATTACCGAAAAAAGATTATCCAGAATTATATAAACTTATAGGTGATGATTGGTGGGATAAACAATCTGAGTTAAATAGGTTAAATGAAAATATATGCCAAGAGTTTTTAACCAATCCAGCTAATGAGGAGTTAGATGAAGAGATAAAAAAATATTTATCGTTATTATTAGCAAACATAGAGTTATTTAAACAAAAAGATGAAAGAAATAGTGATAGTACAATAAATAATAATGTCAGCTCAATGAGTGGCTTATCACAAAAATTAATAAATAATAATAAAGATAAAAATGTTGTTGAGACAGATTTGCTAGAAGTATTTACTAGATTAGTATCTAATTATATCTATTGGGAAGAGGAATATAGAAAGGTAAGAGGTTCTGTAAGATATTGGAAAAATAATGATGGTAAAGAGCCGAAACTTTCGCAGATAAGAGAAGTTTTTAGTAAATTCCAAATTAGGGCTATTCCTTGGATAAGAGATGTAGATTATTTTAAATTACCTGATTTACGCGGTAGCTTTTTACGAGGTCTAGATGGTGGTAGAGGCTTAGACGTTGACCGTAAGGATAGAAGTATAGGAAGTTATCAAACAGATGAATTAAAAAGTCATAGACATGATAACAATTATTCGACAGGTTATTATGCTAAATTGTCGATTGGTAGTTTTTTTGGTACTACTGGTCTAGCTTTACATGGTGATGGTAATGACAGACTAATCCGTTCAGAATATATTGGCGGTAGTGAAACCAGACCTAAAAACTATGCCGTAGCTTACCATATAAAAGTTAGGTAATTATGGCTAGTTATTGGTGGTTGTGTTTATGTAAAGCAAACATTATATTCTAAGGACGTGAGATTAGCCTATTATTTAGTTATATCACAAGGATAAGAAGCAAGTTGTAAGTTCAAGGCATTTAATACACTAATTAGTGTAGATAATTTAGGGTCGCCATTTTCATTTAAAGAACGATACAGACCACTTCTATTCAAGGCAGCATCTTTAGCTACTGATGACATACCCTGTGCGCGAGCTACTATACCTAAAGCATTAGCTATATGTTTAGCATCTTGGGTTTTGAAGGCTTCATTTAAAAAGGTTCTTTGAGCTTCGGCAGTAGTTAAGTAGTTTTCTGCTTTGAAATCATTTAATTCCATTTTTTAATTCCTTTACTATTTTTAAAGCTTTTTCGATATCTTTTTGCTGGGTAGATTTATCTCCACCATTTAACAAAATAATAATCTCGTTACCTCTTTTAATAAAATAAACTCTGTAACCTTTCCCGTGAGTTATTCGTAGTTCACCTATACCTTTGAAATACTTAACATCACCTAATAAACCATTGGACAACCGTACTAATCGTTCTGTTATGATAGATTTGGCTTTTTCATTTTTTAAGGATGTTAACCAATGGTCAAAAATATCAGTTGTTTTTATTTTTATCATAATATGTGTACTATAATATACATTATATAGAATGTCAATTATCGTTGTTTGTTCCATAAAATAATTTAAATATATGTGTTTTATACGTATTGTTCTATATATAATAAATATAGTCTATAGACTCTGTTACGCTTATTTGCTCCATGTTATTGTTTTATTTTATGGAGTAAACATGCGAAAAATAAGTAAATATGGTCTTTCTTGTATTAAACAATGGGAAGGTCTACGTTTAGAGACTTATCGTGATGTTGCCGGTGTGTTAACTATAGGTTACGGTCATACAGGAAAAGATGTAAAGCTAGGACAAAAGATTAGCCGTAATCAAGCAGAAAAGCTCTTATTGCAAGATTTAGTTAGATTTGAAGAGGTTGTTGCAAAATATGTAAAGGTTTATTTAACAGATAATCAATTTGCTTGTTTAGTTTCTTTTGCTTTTAATATTGGTGTTACGGCTTTTAAGGGTTCCAAGTTATTAAAGAAGCTTAATAAGGGTAACTATGATGCTGTTCCGCAAGAGCTAATGCGTTGGACTTATAGCGGTGGCAAAATATCGCAAGGATTAGTTAATCGTAGGTCAGCAGAGGTTGGCTTATGGGCTAAAGGTTCAAGAGTAGCCTCTCAATGTGTAGATTGTGACAGAGACGAACAAGAGCAGATAAGCAAAACAAAAGAGGGTAAAGCCGTTGCTGTTACCTCTATAGGTGCTTTAGGTGCAACCTTTACCGAAATAGCTAGAGAAATACAGCCACAATCAGAAAATTTTACCATTTTACGTTATCTCTTTGCCATCCTAACCTTGCTTGGTATTGGATTAACTTTGTTCGCGGTAATTAAGCGGATGAGGGGGTAAGTGTTGATGTAGGAGTAGAATATTGTTGATTATACATAGGTTTCGGTATATGTAATGAATATTTATGTCTATATAATATGTATTAACTTTTTATGCTTATAATAAGCTAATACATATTATATGAAATTTTAATAACTAGACTAAGTATATTTTGGAGTTTTAGTGTGAATGAGAGAGTAACAGAAAATCTAGTTAGGGATATGTTGCGCAAAAATGGTTATTATAATGATGAATCTATCATAATAGATGAGCAAAAATCGAGTAGTCCTAAAATAGATAAATTATTACAGCGAGCTTCAAAACGCGGTACTGGGCGCGGTTATCCTGAATTTATTATTTCTTTTAGTAATAAACCTAATGAAGTTATTGTCATTGAATGTAAAGCAAATGTTGCTTGCCACGAAAGCCCCAATAAAAATAAATATAAAGATTATGCTGTTGATGGTGTATTGTTATATGCATCTTATCTTAAAGATGATTTTACCGTAACAGCTATTGCTGTTAGTGGTATGAATGAAAAAGAGAAAAAAATTTCAACATTTTTGTGGTTAAAAGGAAATATATCACCTATTGAAATACAAGATAAAATTTTTCTAAGTCCAGAACAAATATCCAATATAATATTAGAGCAAAAAAACCCTATAACAGAAGCAGAATTAATTTCCACAGCTATTAGATATAATGAACAATTACATAGATATTCTATACCAGAGATTGAAAGATGTACGTTGATTAGCGCTATATTAATAGCTTTGCAAAGTGATGCGTTTAGGGGTGCTTATAAATATTATGAATATACTAGTAATGAAGACTTATTAAAAAGAATTTTTGAGTACTGCGAAGAGGTTTTAAGAAAGAAAAAATTAGATGCAAATAAAATTAAGGTTATTATAGATGAATATAGAAAAATTCAAAATAATAAATGCTTTATAGATGAAAAAGTATCTGTTAAAAATAAAGGAGAGGTAAATAATACTATCTTGCGGGATTTAATATCTAATATAGAAGATGAAATTCTCCCATATGTTAAGAGGAATCAATTTGACGTATTAGGTAAATTTTATACTCAATTTATTAGATATGCTGGAGGGGATAAAAAAACAGGACTGGTTTTAACACCTGCTCACATTACAGAATTTTTTTGTGATATTGCTCAATTAACTGAAAATGATATTGTTTATGACCCATGTTGTGGAACAGGTGGCTTTTTAGTATCTAGTATGAACTATATGTTAAGTAAGGCAGGTCATAACACGGATAAGCAAAATGAGATAAAATCTAAACAATTATTAGGAGTAGAATTAAGAAGCGATATGTTTTCTCATGCCTGCTCAAATATGATGATGCGAGGCGATGGAAAAAGTTATATTTTTCATGGAGATTGTCGTAACTTTACTAAGGAGATACAAAAATTACAACCAACAGTTAGTTTTTTGAATCCTCCTTATCAAGATGGAAATGCTGCTGAACAATTAGAATTTATAGAACATGCTTTAGATTGTGTTCGTTCTGATGGTAGAGTTGTAGCCATATGTCAAATGTCTACAGTGGTTTCCGAGAAAAAAGATGTAGTATTAGTTAAAGAAAGATTGTTATCAAAACATAGTTTAAATGCTGTTTTTTCTATGCCAAATGATTTATTTCACCCAGTAGGGGTTATTACTTGTATTTTGGTATTTACCGCTGGTAAACCACACTCTAAAAATAAAGAAACATTCTTTGGTTATTTTAAAGATGATGGTTTTGTGAAAATGAAAAATAAAGGTAGGCAAGATAAAGGGCAATGGCAAAAAATTAAAGAAAAATGGTTAAATGCCTTTGAAAATCATAAAAATATACCTGGTTTATGTGTTACTAAATGTGTGAGTTATGAAGATGAATGGTGCGCTGAAGCATATATGGAAACTGATTATAGTTTATTAAACGAACAAGATTTTATTAAAACAATCAAAGAATATGTAGCTTTTAGGTTTAAAAATGACGCTGATTAAACTAAAAGATCTATTTCATATTAAATATGGTACAAATCTGGAGTTGAGCACTCTTGATTGTGTAGAAAGGGGTATTTTTTTTGTTTCTCGAACTGCTAAAAATAATGGAGTTGCAGCTTATGTATCTCCTTTGTCTGATGTAACACCTAATCCTGCTAACAGTATTTCTGTTGCTGTCAGTGGTTCAGTTTGTGAAGCTTTCTTACAAAAAGAACCATACTATAGTGGCAGAGATTTAGTTTACTTGCTTCCTAAACAAGATTTATCAGACCTTCAAATGTTATTTTATTGTTATACTATTAGGGTTAATAATTATAGATATAATTATGGTAGACAAGCTAATAAAACATTAGGAGATTTATTGATTCCCTCGATAGAATCTATACCGGATTGGGTAGAAAACATAAAAATACCGCAAATGCCATCTAATTTACCTTGTATAAATAGTAAAGTAATGTTTGATACCAAAAATTGGTTAGATTTTTCCTTAGGTGATATTTTCACTCTACAAAGGGGTAAAGAAATTGTTACTAATTGTGAAATAGGAAACACTCCTTTAATTAGCTCATCTGAATTAAATAATGGAGTGAATATATATATAAGCAATGGAAAGTTTTTATTTGCTGGTAATCAAATAACAATAGCTAATAATGGCTCTGTAGGTTCTTGCTTTTTCCAAGCTAATTCTTTTTACGCTACTACCGATATTACTATTTTATCCAGTAGTAATTTAAATGCATATAGAGGATTATTTATTAGTAGTTTAATAGAAAAAGAAAAATATAGATTTGGCTATGGTAGGAAATGGGGTATGAACAGGATGAAAAATTTTAAAATTAAATTACCTGTTACAGAAAAGGGCGAACTAGATTGGCAATTTATGGAAGATTATATTAAAAGCCTACCTTACAGCAGTAATCTAGGTAAATAATACTTTAATATTAACCGCCCTTTTTATGGTGGGGCTTCATCTGTTGCCAAGCTAGTGAGGCAACAGAATCTGAAACTTATTTTATTTTGTCAAAAAACCCAGATTCTGTTTTAATCTTGACCCACATTTTTTCAGACCTTGTTTTTTTATTATAGTACCATAAAGCCAAAAAAGCACACAAAACAGTTAAAATAACAATAATTACACAAACTATAATGGTAAATTTTTTTTCTAAAAACATGGTTAACACTGTGCCTGCAATAGAAGTAGCGAAAAAAGATATTATACTAGCTAAAATTTGATTATCGCCACAATATTGTTGTAGCATTTCAGCTTCATGCTCGGTAATAGAAAAATAAACAACTTGTCTTTTAGGGCAATGCACTTCAACCGTATCACCAGAAGATTTATTATTAGATTGAAGATGTGCTATTACCTCTTTTACCTCTTTAGGATTATTTAAAATATCAATGGCATTGCTTTTTTCTAGATTCTCTGATGTAGACATTTATGGTTCTTTCAAAATATGTTCTAA
Source organism: Bartonella sp. DGB1 (assembly GCF_041345015.1). NCBI lineage: Bacteria > Pseudomonadati > Pseudomonadota > Alphaproteobacteria > Hyphomicrobiales > Bartonellaceae > Bartonella > Bartonella sp. DGB1. Next base: position 917,253 of record NZ_CP166769.1, on the reverse strand, counting down.
TGTCCTCGTCTTTAAGCGGTGGATTAGAATAGGGGTTAGTACAATCATAAACCTTATGCCATGGGCTTCCTGCTACGTGCGATTCTTCCCGCAACTGCCAAGCAGAATAATTTTTATATGACTCCCAAACTATATTCAATATTTTTCCAGTATCGCTCTTTCTTTCTTCTTTACTTAGGGTAGGAGTTATAATTTCTCCGCTATCTAAATCATAAATATTAGAATAATTTGCTATAGACCTATTACCATAACATTTAAATTCATGATATAAAGATGGAATAACTGGTCCGTGCCCCCAAGCTTCTATTTTCTCACAAAATAACTTTTTTTTAGTTAGTGCTATAACCCATCCATAAGCTAAATAGACTAATTTCAATATTTTCATAGGAGAAATATAGATATCTTCAGTTCTTGCTTTCTCTAAAAAAAAGTTAGCTATTTTTTGAACTTCATGCATCAGAATAGCTCCTTTAAGTATAAATTTTTATTAATTTGCTCTAACCAATCTATTTTACCACAACAAAAAATATGAAACAATATGCATTAATTGAAATCAACTTCAGCCTAAATGGCGTGTTTATGGCGAAATGGATAAAAAAGTAAACAAGAAAGCCCCGCTTTTATGGTGGGGCTTCATCTGTTGCCAAGCTAGTGAGGCAACAGAATACGAAAATTACCTTTTTTTGTCAACAACAAAATCTGACCATTTTTGCATTATTTCTCGGCGTTGTTCTAAAAAATCAGTTCTTAAATAAGCCCGTTGTACCTTTTGACCTATAACATGAGATAAAATAGTTTCTGCTATTTCATAAGGGGCTTTTAGCTCTTCTGCTAACCAATTTCTAAGACTAGACCTAAAACCATGAGGGCGAGCATCTAAACCAATATCTTTCATAAATTTAGACATGGTAGCATCAGATATTGGTCTACCTGCTGAACTAGAAAACACTAAATCATCTACTTGGCGTGTTTTTGCTATAGCTAGCACTTCTAAAGCTTGTTTTGATAAAGGTACACGAAAATCACTAATCTTACCTAATTGACCTTTTAAATATTCTGCTGGTATCGTCCAGACATCTCCTTCAATTTGTGACCAACGCATATTACGTATAGAGCCACTCCTTACACCAGTTAAAATAAGTAACTTTAAAGCTAAATTACTGATTAACTCATTATTTAAACATTCAAAGAATAATGGTATTTCTTGCCAAGGCATAGAAGGTATATGATTATTGGATTCTAGGCTTTTACCTAATAATATCTTAACGTTAGGAATAGCTAATAAATCCACCTTAAGACCTTTTGCTACAGCATATTTCATAGCTAGGTTAATTCTACCCAATATCTTAGAAGCAGTCTCATTCTTATCGCGCCAAAGAGGCTTTAAACAATCGTATAAAATATCTTGATTAATTTTTTCTATGGGCATATTACCAATTTTAGGGAAGATGTGTACTTTGAGAGGGCTAAGCCATTTTTCATGGTTGCTATTTTTTAGAGTATCTTTTTTACTTTCAAACAAAGCATAAATAATTTTTTCTAAACTATTTTCTTTTTCTACTGATTTAGATTTAGGTAAAATTCCATCATGAATATTTTTACGTAATATTACAGCTTTTTCTCTTGCTTCTTTTAGGCTAACAAATCGTATAGAGCCTAGACTTATAGTTTTACGTTTACCATTAGCTGAGTAGCGCAAAAACCAAACACCAGCTTTTAGATTGCTTTTTTCTAACCATAATCCACCCCCATCACAATATCTACCTTTAGGAGCATTTTTTACAACAAAATTATTTAACTGACAGTATTTCAAATTCTCACCTTTTTACTTACCATTGAACCGTTAATTTAGATGAAATTATACATAAAACATCTTATGAATTTGAAATTTAAAACTATCATTGAATCCCTAGAAAAGCAAGGCTTTTACTATGTGTTTGTAAGGGTACGAATCACATTAAAAAAGGTGGTAAATCGCCCGCCATCCGCACCAACTTTTTAATTACTCTCTCCTAAAAATTGTATTTTCCTGTAGGTAACTTTTGGATTAGGTGTTTATCCTTATTTAGTAGTGTTTACTTTATCTTGTGTACTTATAATCGGTTTTATTCATCAAATTGAATTAATTCATTCGATTAAAAGGGACGGGATAGTAATTTTATTAGTTTTAACCCATTAATATATTTTTCTTTGGTAAGTTTTTCCAAATATGACAATGATATAAGATTAAATCTTTATATAATTTGTTTACCTCTCCTTGGAGAAATTCTATGAGCAGAATTCATCTTTAGTGAATATTTAAATTAACCTTTTGATGACAAAATAATCTCGTAAGATTGTAAGAATGTTTTAAACTATAATGTTGACTATAATTAAGTATTATTTAATAATGCTTAATTATATTGTGTTCTAAGCAATTTATCCGTTTACACTTTCATGAATGGTATGAGTTGCAATGGTGAGATTATTTTATGTTTTATTTAAAGTCATTTGTGGGAATAAATAACTCTGAATATATAGCTTGAGCAGTAAACTGGGGTATTTTCCATAACGGCGGTATTTGTTTATAAGAATTATAGTGGCAAGGTATTTTGTGGATAATATTAAATATTTTAAAATTTATTCAGTTGCTAAATCTACAGCATTAATTGTGGCTGTTTTACCTCTATTTTTATCTCAGTCTTTGATGCTTTCTGAAGCGGATATAATTTTGCTCGGTAGTTATTTTTTTCTGTTACCTTTGTTCTTAGAAATTCCGTTAGGTGTCTTGGCAGATAAATACGGCAATAAAAAGCTTATATACATTGGCTTAACTATATTTTTATTTTCTTTTATAGCTTTGCTAGTATTACCTGGACAAACGGCTTATATCTGTTATTTATTATTAATTACTGTTTCAGCTAATTGTTTTTCTGGCGCTGAGGATAGCTTATTGTTGTCTATATTGCCAAAAGATAGTGATCTTTTTTCAGTGAAAGCTTCTATTGCGGCTTTTACTTATTATGTAACTAGTATATTAATTTTACTGGGCGGTGTACTTTATTATATTCATCCAAATTTACCTATAATTTTTCAAATTATTTCATTGTTGTTAGCTATATTTATTTTTCATAAATTGTCCTGTGCAACAAAAGAATTAACCGCAAAGCAAGCGACAAATCCATTAAAGTTATTAATTCATAGCGGTAAAGAGTTATTGAGTTTTTATCGATTAACTATAATATTTTTATTAGCTATTTCTGGTTTTGCTGTTATGGTAAATAATAGGGTCGTTTCAATAGCTATGGCAGAACTAATACCTTTTTCAGCATCAATTATGGTTGCTATTTTATTTATTCTGGGAAATATAGTTTCTGCCTACTCGAATAATTTTTTTAAAAGTTATTTTGTTAATTTTAATAATCCATTATTTCCTACTTTTGTAATTGGACTAATTGCTGTTATCGCTTTTGGACTCATGTCTTTTGTATCGTCAGTTGCTTTGCTGATCGGCTTTTTAGTATTGTCTATTTTTAAAGCCGCTTATCGGGCTTATTTTTCAGCTATTTTAATAGATTCGTTAAGCAGTGTTAATGCTGTTGCTACTATATTATCTATTTGTTCTATTTTTACTTATTTAGTTTTGTTTATTTTTAGTTTTCTATACGGTTATTTTTCTGTAGGTTTTCAGGTCTCTAATTTATATTTAGCTATTTTTCTTGCTATGATTTTTGTTTTAGCGATGATAATATTATATAGCTTTAGAGAAGAGATAAAAGAAGTCAGCCGTAAGAACTCACAGTCAGGTAAGTTTCATTATTTACATAGAGAATATCAATACTTTAAGTATATTCAAAAATATCCTGCTGTTAATTATATCAATAATAATTTAATTAATAAAACTTACGTTAATTCTTTATATCCTAGTCCTAAATTATTAAAAATTGACCATGATAAAATTGAGTGGGAATTTATAAAAGGTAAAGTTTTAAGCGAGTTAGATTCGGAATCTCAGAAAAATATTATTATAAAATTTGTTAAGATATTTGAAGAAAGAAATAAGCAAGAGGTAACGTTATCACATGGAGATTTGCATGCTGATAATATCATGGTAACTAAAACAGGTGATTTTTTTGTGGTGGATTGGGACTTATGTGAAAATAAGCCAAGAGAATTTGATGTGCTTACCTTTTTTACTAGTCCTTCGTTACATTTATCTAAGTGTAGCAGAGTTAGTTATGTAGCAGATTTATTAAATATTTCAGAACCACAAGCTATAAAATTGATAGTTGAATTTATTGGTAATAAAATAGAAAATTTACGCTTATTGAAAAGTAAATTTATACTTGATTTGGTAGAAAAATATACTCAATTGCTGGCTGAATATGATCGACAGTAATTTAATATTATGTAATGAACGTTCATAAATGTGTGAAATTTGGTGTAATTGGTCTAAAAACTTGTTACATATTGAGGTGAGTAGAAAAGCTTTAGCAATATATAGGTTAAGAGTTAGTTTTCTTCTAATATGAGAAACCAAGCCGTTGAAGTGAATGGGTGATAATTGTTTGTTGATCTAAATAATCTAATATACAAATTTATCTGAGTTTGATAGAATAAGTTTGAAATAAATAATGGGTGGCATATGGGGATGAGTTACCAAGGGCAATGTTGTGGCACTTCGGGAGAATTATTTCAAAAGTTATTTATAAATAAAACTGAGCTAGATAGGGTGGTTATTTTAGCTCTTTCAAACAATAAAACATCGTCGCCAGGTTTAACTAAAACTAGCTTTTGTATTTTTGATACAAAAAAGCAAACCATTCTGCAAGATTTAATTTATCCTGTTATTATCAAAGATCCATGTTGTACTGGCTCCAAAAATGTATGGTTAGCAGAGAATGCTACTATATTTGAAAAGATTTTATCTGATATAAGCCGGCAAGATTTATTAAAAGAAGTATTAATAGAAACCTATATACAAGGAACTTTATTCCGTTTAGAAACTATAAGCTTTAATGGCAATGTTAAAACATTGGCTGTAACTAATCTTGTGTTAAGTGATATGCCTTTATTTATGGAGTTAGCCTTTTCGTTACAAATTAACACTAATTGTAAAGAACTTAATGGTGTTGAAGATTGGATAGCGAAAATACTAAATGCGGTATCCTATAAAGATGGATATGCTTATACTGATTTTATTGTAACAGCCAATGGATTTGAAGTTGTCGAAGTAAAACCTCGTCTTGGTGGATGGCAAATAGGCGAGGCTCTTTATCAATCTTTTAATTATAACTTTTATAAAGAGATTATAGAAATAGCTCTAGGGAGAAAACCAGAGGTATTTGATTTAAAACTTAGACCTATGACCAATATCGGCCTAGTAAATATATATGCTAAGAATGCCGGTCTTTTTAGTAAAATAATATCGAAGTATATCAACAAAGAAAAACCCCACATTTATCCTATCGCGTATGAGCATAAGCTTATTAACAATATCATTGATCAAGGTACAATGGTTGGTGTTTTATTAACTCATGCAGACTCAAGCGAAATAGCGCTTCTGAATGTTCTAGCAGAAGCGAATAAGTTGGAAATTTTAATGGATTCTGCTGATGTTTAAAAGGTTTTTTCGTTATCATAGTAGTATCAAACTTGTTCTATTGACAACTTTATTAATTAATATCACCATGTATATGGTGGTACCATTTTTAGCTATTTATCTACAGCAAATTAATACGTTAACTTCTGCGCAGATAGGATTAATACTTGGAATTGCTTTCTGGTGTCAACGTGCTGGTTCATTTTTTGGCGGTATTATGTCTGATTATCTGCATGTTAAAGGTACCATGATATTTGGACTATTGGTCAGAATACCAGGTTATTTGTTACTAGGGCATGTATGTGATTTTTACTTGCTACTTATATGTTGTATATTGATATCTTTGGGCAGTAGTATATATGTACCAGCAGCTAAGTCTTTTCTTGTTAAAACTGTTTCAGATGATGAAAAAATAGATGTTTTAGCAACAAGAACTATATTTGCTAATATTGGAGGTGCTGTTGGTCCCGTGGCGGGTATGGCGATATTTTCTTTTTCTCCAGCCATTCTATTCACAATTGTAGGTGTAAGCTTTTTACTATTTACTTTTTTAAATTGTAAACTTAAACCACCTTTAAATGGTTATACAAATCAGGCACTTTCTTTAGGACAGATTTTCTTATTACTTAAAAATAAGTCAATGTTATCTGTAGCATTATTTACATTTATAGTGACGTCTTTATATATTCAATTAGAGGTTACTATCCCTATAAAAGTAAGCCAGTCCTTTGGCACTAGCTTAGTAAGTTTTATTTTTATAATAAATGCTGCTATAGTTATTTTTTTCCAGTCTCTTGTTTCTACATGGGCCTGCAATCAGTCTAGTAAGCTGCCATTTATTCTAATATTTATATTATATATGTTTTGTTTTTTAATAATCAGTTTTACCAATTATTATAGTATGATTTTGTTAGCTGTAATTTTATTTTCATTTGCTCAGATTATTTCACAAATTCGTTTAGATTTTGAATGTACAAATATTAGGTCAGATATGGTAGCTACGGCTTTTGGTATTACAAGTCTTGCAGGAGCTTTTGGCGGGCTTTTTGGGAGCTATTTTGGTAATTTTATATATAATAATGGGCTTTTAGGATTCAGCGTTTGGGAATGGTTATCTATATTATCTTTCACTATTGCACTGTTATGTTATTTTCAACCTATATTAACTGCTAAAATAAGTAAAGTATATTGAATCAATAGCAGATCATATACCTATGGTTTATGATGATTAATTTAATAGATTTGAGTTAATGATTATCGATAAAACTGAAAATACAAGAACTTATGACTTATATAGAAAATATTAGTTATTTGGTGGTTTGATTAGCGTCATCATCTATAGCTTGTTAATATATTGATAAAAATAGTTCAATATTATTATTGATGTGAATAAAATCTAATTGCTCAGCTTTTCTATATTGAATATTAATAGTTATGATTAAGGCTTATGATAATAGCTGTTATTATAAGCTCTAGTCCTAAGGTAATATTATAAATATTTTTTACTCGTAATTTTCATAAATTATTACGCTCAATGTAATAGCTAATCTGTAGAGATAAATTTATCTCTAATTAAGTATATTAGCTATATGAATAATTATGCTTATATTTTATTTAGATATAATGTAATATTCTAAAATGTTATGCTAATTTTGGAGAGGTATATAATGCGTTAGCGCTAAAAGTTTGTATAGCAAGACCGTACAATGTATGTCGTAATTACTGGTTATAGTTATGATATTAATTAATAAAGGAAGAGATCTATGGTTGTACAATTAAATTCACTAGAAACATTATTTCTGGCATCTTTATGTTTATTATTAGGTGTACACTTAAAAAGGCGATCATCTTGGTTGCAACGTTTTTGTATTCCAGCACCGGTAGCCGGTGGTTTTATAGCTAGTATTCTTTTTTGGATAGGTAATGAAACTGGCTTGTTAGATATAAGCTTTAATAATATATTACAGCCCTATCTAATGGTCGCATTCTTTATTCTTATTGGTTTAGGGGGTAGTTTTCGTTTACTTAGATCAGGTGGTCGTTTATTACTAGTGTATTTAGGTATTTGTTGGTTTTTAGTAGTATCACAAACTTACTTAGGTTTATCTTTAGCAACTATGTTAGGATTAGATCCTATATTAGGGATTATGACAGGGGGAGTATCTTTAACAGGGGGACATGGGGGTGCCGCCGCCTTTGGCACTCTTGCGGCTGAATATGGACATGAAAGAGCTGTCGTTGTGGCTATTGCAACTGCTACTTTTGGTCTATTTGTCGGCGGTCTGTTAGGTGGTCCAGTTGCTAGTTATTTGATTAATAGGCATAAGGTTCCTATTAAAGTTGATGCTCTGATTGATGAGAAAAAAATAGATAAAAAATCTATTTTAAAAACGCTTGAAGGCGTTTCTTTGGATTCGTTCATAAAAATGTTAGCTGTGGTGTTAGGAATAATGGTTGTTTCTATTTATCTTATTATTTGGATTGAAGCTTTAATTCCTGGTTTTCGTCTTCCAAATTATTCCGCCGGTATGATTGTTGCTATAATTTTTCGTAATCTGAATGATTATTTTAACGTAGTTAAATTAGATCAGCCTTCTTTAGAGTTAATCTCTAATTCTGCATTAGGTCTATTTCTAACTATGGCAATGTTGACATTAAAAATATGGGAACTGAAAGCAGTTGCTTTACCTTTATTAGTCATTTGGTTAGTTCAAGTGATATTCCTGGTATCTTTAACAGTTTTTGTTGTTTTTCGGTTATTAGGGAAAAATTATGATGCCGCGGTTATGTGCTCGGGTTTAATCGGTCATGGGTTTGGAGCCCAGCCAAATGCGGTGGCTAATATGACTAGTGTATGTGAACAATATAAGGCTCTTTCTGTTAAAGCTTTCCGTATTGTTCCTATTACAGGATCAATTTTAATTGATATTGTTGGTGTGCCGTTCTTATCTTGGATAATAGTATATTTAGCTTAATAATAATATTTTATAGATAATAAGTAATTAATGTTAATTTATGAAAATTTTAACCTTTGGAGGGGTATAGAAAGGGGCTAAATTTTTGCGGTATAGTGATCTACTAGTTTTTGTTATAAATTTAATATTAAAAAATAATTTATATTAATTCTATTAAAATTTATGGAGGATGAGATAGAATATTAGTTATCTTGTAAGTTTGTAGAAAAATATTTAAATAACTTACTGAATTTTTATAATTATTTAATGAATAGCAACAATATGAGTATGGTGTATATTAAAAATTTTTGAGATATATTATTATCTTTGAGATAGGATTAGTATCTGTAAAGATTTTTTTATGTCCTGATTAATTGTATTTAAATAAATTTTTAATTTGCTTCGTTAATATATCTATAAAGTTTGTCAGAGTTGGCTTTTTTTATTAATGAATAAAAACTAACTTGTTTTAAGTGAGAATATCTGATAAATAAATAGATATTCTGGTGAGGCGAATTTTTTATAATAGTCTCAATTAGCAATTAATATATTGTCGATAATCTTAAAGAAGTGAAAATTATAATGCAATTTACCGAAACTTTAAAAGATGGCTTAAAACGCAAAATTCAAGTTACTGTGAAAGTTGATGAACTAGCAGAAAAAGCTAAAGAAAAATTTCAAGAATTAAGTCGTACCGCAGATTTGAAGGGGTTTCGTCGAGGGCACGTTCCTATTTTACATATTAAAAAAATGTATGGTACCTCAGTTATGGCCGAATTAATAAATGATTCCATAACTAAAGCTAGTCATTCTATTTTGGAAGAAAGAGGCGAGCGTCCTGCTGTTACACCTAAAGTTGAACTTACTGAGGATAAAAAAGAAATAGATAATATTATCGCTGGTAAGGCAGATTTAGTATTTAGTCTTGCGTATGAAGTCCTGCCAGAAATAGATATTTCAAATGTTCAGACTATTTCTGTCGAAAGAGAAATGATAGAACTGACAAAAGAAGAAATAGAAGAGCAAATTTTAAAAACTTTAGAGAATACACGTGACTTTACAGTCAAAGAAGGTGCTGCAGAAACAGGTGATAGATTGAAGTTTAATTACCTTGGTAAATTAGATGATAAGCCTTTTGAAGGTGGCGCCGCAGAGAATGCACATTTAATATTAGGCTCTAATAGTTTTATTCCTGGTTTTGAAGATAAACTACTGGGCATGAAGGCTGGAGATAAAAATACTATTGAAGTGACTTTTCCAGAAAATTATCATGCTGAAAATTTGGCTGGTAAAAAAGCCACTTTTGATGTTGAAATACATGAAGTGCAATCAGCAGCCCCTGTAGTACTTAGTGATGAAGCAGCGCAAAAATTAGGATTAGAAAATTTAGATAAATTAAGAGAAGCTGTCCAGAGACAAATAGAAAGTTATTATGGCAGTTTTACACGTCAAAAAGTTAAAAAGAATATTTTAGATGCTTTAGATGAAATTTATACTTTTACTCTTCCAGAAGAATTAGTTGAAGGTGAGTTTCAAAATATTTGGGCTAAAGTTCAAGAGGAAATGAAACATAATAACCAAACTTTTGAGAGTGAAAATCTAAACGAAGATCAAGAAAAATCAGAATATAGACGTTTAGCAGAGCGCCGTGTGCGTTTAGGTCTAGTGTTGTCTGAATATGGTAGAGTAGGTAATATTGAAGTAACAGAAGAAGAGTTGCAACGTGCCTTATATGATCAGTTACGTCAATATCCTGGTCAAGAGCAAGAAATATATAAACTTTATCAATCTAATCCACAAATGATTGATATGTTAAAAGCTCCTGTTTTTGAAGAGAAAGTCATTGATCATTTATTGTCTCAAATAAAGGTGACTGATAAAGTTGTATCCAAAGAAGAGTTAATGCAGCTTTCCATGGATAATGATAAAAAAAATAAGCCAGCGAAAAAGAAGACTGTAAAAAAGACTGCAAAAAGTAGTAACTAGTAGATATATTCTTGCTATATTTAAGATATAGTAAGAATATAATTATAAATTGGTAAAATAATGACAATAGTCGAGACAAGAGATACAAATAAAAAGAATTTAATCCCAGGCGCCACTGGTGACTGGGAAATAGTGGTAGGTATGGAAGTTCATGCCCAGATAAAATCTGCTTCTAAATTATTTTCAGGGGCGAGTACTGATTTTGGTTCTGAGCCTAATGCTAATGTTTCTTTAGTAGATGCTGCTATGCCAGGTATGTTGCCGTCATTGAATGAATATTGTGTTGAGCAGGCTATTAAAACCGGATTAGGTTTATGTGCTAAAATTAACTTATATTCAGTATTTGATAGAAAAAATTATTTTTATCCTGATTTACCTTCAGGATATCAAATCTCACAATTTTTCTATCCTATAGTAGGAGAGGGTAATTTATTAGTTTCTGTAGGTCCAGATGCTAAAGGTGAATTTGAAGATGTAGTAATTGGTATAGAAAGATTGCATTTAGAACAAGATGCAGGAAAATTGTTGCATGATCAACATCCAACTATGTCATATGTAGATCTTAATAGATCTGGTGTTGCATTAATGGAAATAGTTTCTAGACCAGATATAAGATCAGCAGAGGAAGCTAAGGCTTATCTAACTAAATTAAGAAATTTATTAAAATATCTAGGTACATGTGATGGAAATATGGATGAGGGATCATTGCGTGCTGATGTTAATGTATCCGTTAGACGACCAGGAGCGCCATTTGGTACAAGATGTGAAATAAAAAATGTTAATTCTATTCGCTTTGTAGGTCAGGCAATTGAAACTGAAGCCAGACGCCAGATAGCCTTATTAGAAGATGGTAAAATTGTTCAGCAAGAGACAAGATTATTTGATCCTGTTAAAGGTGAAACTAGATCTATGAGATCTAAAGAAGAAGCCCACGATTATCGTTATTTTCCTGATCCTGATTTATTGCCGTTGCAGTTGACAGAAGAATATGTAGAAAATATTAGAAAATCCTTACCAGAATTGCCTGATGAGAAACGTAAGAGATTTATGCAAGATTATGGTCTATCTGCTTATGATTCTGCTATATTGGTTACTGAAAAAGCGATAGTTGATTATTTTGAGCAAGTTGTAATTAACAGAGATAGTAAGTTAGTTGCTAATTGGATAATCAATGATTTATTAGGGGCAATGAATCGTCATAATTTGACTTTAGAAAATATACCTATATCAACTGTGCAGTTAGGAGAGATAATTGACCTAATACAGGAAGGAATTATTTCTAATAAAATAGCTAAAGATCTTTTTGAAATTATTTGGCAAGAAGGTGGATCACCGAAGCAAATAGTGGAAGAAAGAGGAATGAAGCAGGTAACTGACCTTGGAGAAATTGAAAAAGTTGTTGAGGAAGTTATAGCTAACAATCCAGATAAAGTTGCTCAATTAGCTAAAAAACCAGCCTTAGTTGGATGGTTTGTTGGTCAGGTAATGAAGGCTACTGCAGGAAAGGCAAATCCGCAAGCTGTTAATGAATTGGTGCAAAAAAAATTGGACTTATGATAATTGTATTTTAACTAGAGTAATAATATGAATTGGTTAAAGAAAATTTTTACTTGGTGGAATGGATCTACTCTTGGAACTGATTTTTTTACTTGGCGTAAAGGAAAATTTGTAGGAGTAGATGAATTTGGTAATAAATATTATCAGGGTTCAAAAAATATAGATGGTCGCCCTAAGCGTTGGGTAATATATTGCTGTTTATCAGAGGCTAGTTTGGTTCCTCCAGGATGGCATGGATGGTTGCATTATCGCGTTGATATAGCTCCATCTGAAGAAGTTTATCAGCCGTATGATTGGCAAAAGCCACATGTGCCTAATCTGACTTCAACTCTTTTGGCTTATCGTCCTAATGGTGTAACAGGGAAGGCTGTTAGTGAGGATAAGAGTTATCAGCCGTGGATTCCTCCAGCTGATAAAAGTAAATAACTTTACAAATTAATAGGATATTTGCATAAATATGAAAAGATGCACAAAATTAATTTTTATAATATCCAAATTGATGATTATATTTTCTGTTTGTAGTTTATCGTTGGTGCGGGCTACTAGTGTAAGCGAAGCTGAGTATGTTGACGTAAAAGAGCGTTCATCGAATGTAAAAGAACGAGAATCTTTAGATCTGAATCGTAGTTTGTTAGCTCCTACTGAAGCAATAAATAATAATTCTGATTTAGAAAATAGTGATTTTTTAATGTTAGATGAACTTACTCCTGAGCAAGATCTAGATGAAGGATATGAAGAAGAGGTCATTTTACCATGGAGTGATAATTATTATGCTCCAGTACAACGTATTAAAAATACAAGGGCGCAATTTTATGGTTTAGATAAAATTAGCGGTAATGTAAAAATCTTTTCTGTACCTATAGGACAAACTTATCAATTTGGTTCTTTGCAGGTGACGCCAAAAGTTTGTTATACTAGCGCTCCTACTGAGCCAGATATAACAGACGCTTTTGTCTCTATAAAAGTGATAACTCTAGATAATGAAGTTAAATCGCTATTCTCTGGTTGGATGTTTGCGAATAGTCCAGGAATAAATGCTGTTGATCATGCCGTTTATGATGTTTGGTTAAAAAAATGTCAAAATATAGATGAATCGTAATATTATTAGTTGATATGAGTGTTTAGCTCTATGAAAAATTATCATTATACTAACAAAAGTTTATTTTTAATTTCTAATGTGATTAAGTTTTTTGCTTTATCATTACTGATAATATTTTTAATTTATCAATATTTTATTACTAATAAATATATATTTTTTTATTATTTTGGGTTCGTGCCGGTAATTTTTTCTTTAAATAGCTTTTTTACTGCGGTTAGTTATTCTTTTATACATTCTAGTTGGCTTCATCTATTTTTAAATTTAGGCATATTACTATCGTTTGGTAGTATTTTGGCAAAGAAACTAGGTTCGATAACTTTTGTTATATTTTGGTTGATAAGTTCTGTTGTCTGTGCCTTAGGACATTATTATTTAATACCTTATAGCTTTATTCCTCTAGTCGGCGCATCAGGTGTGCTTTCAGCCGTTGTAGGCGGTGCAGCTCGTTATGGTTTCTTTATTAATGAAAGACACACTTTAGATTTTAATAATAAATATTTATCATTAAAAGAAGTTAGATATAACAAAATAGTAATGTCTTTCATTGTAATTTGGTTGTTATTGAATGTATCTTATTTATTTTTTTCAATTTTTGATGGTTTTAATAATATAGCCACAGATGTACATTTAATAGGTTTTATATTTGGTTTTTTTACTATCAAGTTTTTTATTAAGTTAACTTTCTATTTAAGTAATTCCGGGTTATATAAATAGACAAAGCTGCAGCATTTGAAACATTTAATGATTTTATTTCTCCTGGCATTTCTAATTTTGCTAACTTAGAAACGTTGAGTTTGGTTTTATGTCTCAGTCCTTTACCTTCTGAACCTAATACTAGAGCTATTTTATTTCCTTCTATTATTTCTTCAATAGATTGTTCTCCTTCAGAATCTAATCCAATAATAAAGAATCCTGCTTCTTTTAACTCTAATATAGCTTGAGAAAGATTTTTAACAGTTACATAATTAATTAATTCTAAAGCACCTGAGGCTGATTTAGCTAACACAGCCGATTCATGTGCACTGTGTTTATGAGTGGTTATTATACTATCTACTTTTAAAGCTACGGCCGATCTAATAATAGCGCCTACATTATGTGGGTCTGTAATTTGATCTAAGAGAAGAATTAAATCATTATTTTTACATTTATTTAATTCCATTGGTTTTAATGGTAAGGTTTTCATTAATACACCTTGATGGACAGCTTGTTCACCGACGTATTTATTTATTTCGTTGATAGATATATTTTTATAATCAATGTTGTTGAGATCTATTTTTTCTTTTATTTTATTTTCAGCATTTTTAGTTAATAATAATTCTATTATTTTTCTGTTAGGGTTTTTTAAAGCATATTCTACAGTGTGTAATCCATATAACCAAATTTCATTATCTTTTAGCTGACTATCATGGCAGATTTTTTTATGATTATGGTTTTTGATTCGAGTTTGTTGATCACGAAATTGTCTTCTTAATCGCGCGAAATGAGAGTTTTTAGCGTCTGATGACATAAAAAAAAATCCTTCTGTTGAAAACTTATAATTGAATGGTTATAAAATAAAAGATATTTATTATATACACGATAAACTATTGACATAGTAAAAGAATATAGGCATAAAGTAGCTTATCGAGGTGAAATTTGTGGGTATCCATAAAATACTATCGATAAATACTAATCGTAGATCTCTATATGGAGGGATGCCCGAGTGGTTAAAGGGGACGGACTGTAAATCCGTTGCGTATGCTACGTTGGTTCAAATCCAACTCCCTCCACCATTTGTAGAGAATTAGTTATTGTTGCGGGTATAGCTCAATGGTAGAGCAGTAGCCTTCCAAGCTAAATATGCGGGTTCGATTCCCGCTACCCGCTCCATTTTATCCTATGATTAGTTAATGTGAATATATAATATCAAGCTTTCGTAGAAAGGTCAGGTCAAATGGCTAAAAGTAAATTTGAGAGAACAAAGCCGCACGTAAATGTTGGTACTATTGGTCACGTTGACCATGGTAAGACCTCATTAACCGCTGCGATTACAAAATACTTTGGTGAGTTTAGAGCTTATGATCAAATTGATGCTGCACCAGAAGAAAAAGCACGTGGTATAACTATTTCAGCAGCCCATGTTGAATATGAGACAGAGAATCGTCACTATGCCCACGTTGATTGTCCAGGTCACGCAGATTATGTAAAAAATATGATTACTGGTGCGGCTCAAATGGATGGCGCTATTCTCGTTGTTTCAGCAGCCGATGGTCCAATGCCGCAGACACGTGAACATATTTTGCTAGCTCACCAAGTTGGTGTTCCAGCTATGGTTGTCTTCATGAATAAGGTTGACCAGGTTGATGATGAAGAATTATTAGAATTAGTAGAATTAGAGTTACGTGAACTTTTAACTAATTATGATTTTCCTGGTGATGAAATTCCAATTATTAGAGGTTCAGCTCTTGCAGCTTTAGAAGATAGTGATAAGACAATAGGTGAAGATGCTATTCGTGCATTAGTTGCTGCTATTGATTCTTACATTCCTATTCCTGAACGTCCAATTGATCAGCCGTTCTTAATGCCTATAGAAGATGTATTTTCTATTTCTGGTCGCGGTACAGTTGTTACGGTCGTATTGAGCGTGGTGTTATTAAGGTTGGTGAGGAAGTTGAAATTTTAGGTATCCGTGATACAGTTAAAACTACTATCACAGGTGTTGAAATGTTCCGTAAGCTTCTTGATCAAGGTCAAGCAGGTGATAATGTAGGCGCTTTATTGCGTGGTATTGACCGTGAAGGTGTTGAGCGTGGTCAGGTTTTAGCTAAACCTGGTAGTGTTACTCCTCATACTAAATTCCAGGCAGAAGCTTATATTCTAACAAAAGAAGAAGGTGGTCGTCATACACCATTTTTAACTAATTATCGTCCACAGTTTTATTTCCGTACAACCGATGTTACTGGCGTTGTTACTCTTCCAGCAAATGTTGAAATGGTTATGCCAGGTGATAATGTTGCAATGGATGTTACTCTTATTTCTCCTATAGCAATGGAAGAAAAACTTCGTTTTGCTATTCGTGAAGGTGGTCGTACTGTTGGTGCAGGTGTTGTATCTAAAATTATTGAATAATAAATACGCTTGTCGTATTTAAGGGGTATAGCTCAGTTGGTAGAGCGGCGGTCTCCAAAACCGTAGGTCGCGGGTTCAAGTCCTGCTGCCCCTGCCATTTATAATTTTAGGATAATGCTTGTATTTATATCTTGTTTATGTTAGATTGGGTATCAAATTTTAATGTATTTATTGGCGAGTTAGCGAACATGGCGTCTAAATCTGGTGTTGTAGAATTCTTTAAGCAGGTACGTGCTGAAGTTCGTAAAGTTGTTTGGCCTTCTAGAAAAGAAACCGTTGTTTCTTTGGTGATGGTTTTGATTCTAGTTTTTCTATCTGCTATTTTTTTCTTTGTTATTGATCAATTTTTTTCATTTATTGCTGGGCGTGGTGTGTCTTTCCTCGTTGGGCTTTTTCGTTAGTAGGAGGTCTTAGTGGCTGTGCGTTGGTATATAGTTCAGGCTTACGCAAATTCTGAGCGTAAGGTTGCTGAATCCATAAAGGAGCAAGCTGCTCAAAAGGGCTTGAGTCATTTGTTTGAGAATATTCTTGTTCCTACTGAAAAAATTGTCGAAGTTCGTCGTGGTCGTCGTGTTGATTCTGAGCGTAAATTTTTCCCCGGCTATATTTTGGTTCGTGCTGATCTTACTGATGAAGTTTATCATCTTATTAAATCTACAGCAAAAGTTGCGGGTTTTTTAGGTTCAGATTCTAAGCCTGTACCTATTGCTGATCATGAAATAGATGAAATATTGGCGCAGATAAATGAAAGGGTTGAATCTCCTCGTTCTACGTTGATTTTTGAAATTGGTGAACAGGTTCGAGTTGCTGATGGTCCTTTCGCTTCTTTCAATGGTATTGTGCAGGAAGTAGACCTTACACGGTCTCGCTTAAAGGTTGAGGTCTCTATATTTGGTAGAGCTACCCCTGTTGAATTGGATTTTGGTCAGGTAGAAAAAATTTGATTTTTATTGGATTTTTTGATATTTGTAAAATATAAAATATATGTGATTTAAATTTTATTTTTTTATATAGTTATTGTTATATAAAGTTATTTGTTGTATTTTATGAATGTTTAATATATGGTGGGAGATTGTTAAGTTATTAGCTGGCTTAATGGTTGTACCACTTTAGTGCTGCTGAGGGTTTTCCTTGGTTAATTTTCATTAATGTTGATGTTTATCAATATTTTTATTAGGGCATAAGAATGGCTAAAAAAGTTGCTGGTAAGTTGAAATTGCAGGTTCCTGCTGGTTCAGCTACTCCTTCTCCCCCGATTGGTCCTGCTTTGGGTCAACGCGGGATTAATATTATGGAATTTTGTAAGGCTTTTAACGCTGCTACACAAGATTCTGAAAAAGGTTCTCCGATTCCTGTAGTTATTACTTATTATCAGGATAAGTCTTTTAATTTCGAAATGAAGACACCACCGGTTTCATATTTTTTGAAAAAGGCTCTTAGTGTTAAGTCTGGTTCTAAGACGCCTGGTCGTGAATCTTTAGGTAAGATATCTGTTTCTCAATTGCGTGAAATAGCAGAGATTAAAATGAAAGACCTCAATGCTAACGATATTGAATCTGCTGTTAAAATGATTGCCGGTTCAGCTCGTTCTATGGGTTTAGAGGTAGTGGAGTAATAAAATGAAAAAAATTGCAAAACGCCTTAAAAAAATTAGAACAGGCTATGAAGTCGAAAAATTATATCCAATTGAAACAGCTGTTTCTTTAGTGAAAGAGCGTGCTATCGCTAAATTTGATGAAACTGTAGAGGTCGCCTTTAATTTGGGCGTTGATCCTCGTCACGCTGATCAAATGGTGCGTGGAGTTGTTAATCTACCTCATGGTACTGGTCGTGATGTCAGAGTTGCGGTTTTCGCTCGTGGAGATAAAGCTGAAGAGGCTAAGGCTGCAGGTGCAGATATAGTAGGCGCTGAAGATTTATTTGAAGTAGTTAATAGTGGCAAGGTTGATTTTGACCGTTGTATAGCTACTCCTGATATGATGCCATTAGTTGGTCGCTTAGGTAAGATTTTAGGTCCACGTAGCTTAATGCCAAATCCTAAAGTTGGTACTGTTACCACTGATGTCGCTTCTGCTGTTAAATCCTCGAAAGGTGGCGCAGTTGAATTTCGCGTTGAAAAAGCAGGTATAGTTCACGCTGGTATAGGAAAAGTTTCTTTTTCTGATAATGCTTTGGTGGATAATATTAAAGCTATTTGTGATGCAGTTCTTAAAGCGAAACCTTCAGGTGCAAAAGGTGAATATCTGAAACGGGTTTCTATTTCATCTACTATGGGTGTTGGTGTTAAGGTAGAAGTTTCTACTTTATATGCAGAATAATTGCCCTTTATTGGGTGTTTTATTTGAGAGTTTTCTCTCAAATATATCCTGTCCGAGATTGTAGGTGGAATATAATTCCTTAATTAATCGCCTTCATGAGACGTGGAGAGATCATATGCTAATTAGTATAGGGTTTATCGGGTTTATCTTTGATGGTTTTATAGCCGCTAAGAGGGCAGGATCCTCACTGGTTTCGTAATAATGCGAAATCTAATTCAATTTATAAGCTTTGCTTATTAATGGAGGACAATGTGGAAAGAGCTGAAAAACGAGAATTTGTGACATGGTTGAACAAGACTCTTGCGGAGTCAGGTTCATTTGTCATAGCACATTATTCAGGTCTTACTGTGGCACAAATGAATGACTTTCGTTCAAAAATGCGTGATGCAGGTGGATCTGTAAAAGTTGCTAAAAATCGTCTTGCTAAAATTGCTCTTAAGGGAACAGCATCAGAAGATGTATCAAATTTGTTTAATGGACAAACATTGATTGCATATTCTGCAGATCCTATCACAGCGCCTAAAATATCTGTAGATTTTGCTAAGACTAATAATAATCTTGTTATTCTTGGTGGAGCTATGGGTTCTACACAACTTGATGCAGGGTCAGTTAATGCTTTAGCGGCGTTACCTTCCTTGGACGAGTTGCGTGGTCGCTTGTTAGGTATGATAACAACGCCTGCTACACGTATTGCACGTATAGTTAAGGAACCTGCTTCACAGGTTGCTCGCGTTGTTGGTGCTTATTCTCGTAAAGACGAAGCAGCATAATGATTTGTTAATTATAATATTAAAGTTAAACCCTTAAATTCAAAGGAAATATAAAAATGGCTGATTTAAATAAGCTTTGTGATGAACTTTCTGCTCTAACTGTTTTAGAAGCAGCTGAACTTTCAAAATTATTAGAAGAAAAATGGGGCGTTTCTGCTGCTGCTCCAGTTGCAGTTGCTGCTGTAGCTGGTGGTGGTGCTGCTGCTCCAGTAGAAGAAAAAACTGAATTTGATGTTGTTTTAGTTGATGCTGGTGCTGGAAAAATAAATGTTATTAAAGAAGTACGTAGCATTACAGGTTTAGGTCTAAAAGAAGCTAAAGACTTAGTAGAAGGAGCACCTAAGCCAGTAAAAGAAGGTGTGTCTAAGGATGAAGCTGAAAAAATTAAAGCAGCTTTAGAAGGCGCAGGCGCTAAAGTTGAATTAAAATAAAATATTTTGTTGGAATGGGGTCTCCCATTCCAATTCTTTAGTGAAGCGGTATATTATATAATAATATTAACTTTTTTGATTTAAGGTAGTTATTAAGGAGCAATTATGGCTCAAGTCCAGTCTTTTAACGGTCGTAGGCGTATACGTAAGGTTTTTGGTAATATCCCTGATGTTGCTAAAATGCCGAATCTGATAGAAGTTCAAAAAAAATCGTATGACCAATTTCTCATGATGGATAAACCTGAAGGTGGTCGTCCGGATGAGGGCTTGCAATCAGTTTTTAAGTCAGTTTTTCCAATAGATGACTTTTTAGGCAATGCGATGTTGGAGTTCGTTGGTTACGAATTTGATGCACCAAAATTTGATATTGAAGAATGTCGTCAACGTGATTTGACCTATGCCGCTCCTCTTAAGGTTACCTTTCGCTTAATAGTTTTTGATGTCGATCCTGATACTAAATCACGTTCTATCCGTGATATTAAAGAGCAAGAAGTCTATATGGGCGATGTCCCGTTAATGACAGGCAATGCTACTTTTGTTATTAATGGTACTGAGCGTGTTATTGTTTCTCAAATGCATCGTTCTCCAGGTGTGTTTTTTGATCATGACCGTGGTAAAACTCATTCTTCAGGTAAATTTCTATTTGCTGCTCGTATTATTCCTTATCGTGGATCTTGGATAGATTTTGAATTTGATGCAAAAGACATCGTTTATGCTAGAATAGATCGTCGCCGTAAGATACCAGTTACTAGTATTTTAAAAGCGCTTGGTATGGACGGACAAGATATCTTAGGTTATTTCTATAATAATATTTGCTATACACGCTGTGTAAATGGTTGGGCAAAACCTTTTGTCGCTGCACGTTATAAAGGTCAAAAATTAGTTGTAGATCTTGTTAATGCGGAAACAGGAGAAGTTGTCGTTGAGGCAGGTAAAAAAATTACCTCTCGTATGGCTCGTGAGTTATCAGATAAAGGTCTTAAGAATATTTTAATTTCAGAAGATGATTTATTGGGCGCATATATAGCTAAAGATATTGTTAATTATGAAACCGGTGAAATATATTTCGAAGCAGGGCATGAAATTGATGAAAAGGCACTTGAATTATTTCAAGAAATTAATTTAGATGAATTGAATGTGCTAGATATAGATCATGTTACTGTAGGTGCTTATATTAGAAATACTTTAGTAGCAGATAAAAATGAAACCCGTGAAGAAGCTCTATTTGAAATTTATCGCGTTATGCGTCCAGGTGAGCCTCCTACATTAGAGACAGCTGAGAATTTATTTCATTCCTTATTCTTTGATTCTGAAAGATATGATCTATCAGCTGTTGGTCGGGTTAAGATGAATATACGTCTTAATTTAGATGCTGATGATAGTATTAGAACTTTACGTAAAGAAGATATTTTAGCTATTATAAAAGCTCTTGTTGGTTTGAGAGATGGCAATGGTGAAATTGATGATATTGATAATTTAGGTAACCGTAGAGTTCGCTCAGTAGGTGAACTTATGGAACATCAATATCGTATCGGTTTATTACGTATGGAGCGCGCTATAAAAGAGCGTATGTCTTCTAGTGATGTAGATACTGTTATGCCACAAGATTTAATTAATGCTAAGCCAGTAGCTTCGGTTATACGTGAGTTTTTTGGATCGTCTCAATTATCTCAATTTATGGATCAAACCAATCCTTTATCAGAGATTGCACATAAACGTCGTTTATCGGCCTTGGGTCCTGGTGGATTAACTCGTGATAGAGCCGGTTTTGAAGTTCGTGACGTTCATCCTACCCACTATGGTAGAATATGTCCTATTGAAACTCCTGAAGGTCCTAACATTGGTTTGATTAATTCTTTAGCAACATTTGCTCATGTTAATAAGTATGGTTTTATTGAAACACCATATCGTAAAATTATTGATGGCGTAGTTACTAATGAAATTGTTTATCTTTCTGCTATGGAAGAAACTCGACATTATATAGCGCAAGCTAATTCTACTTTAACAGACGATGGTCGCTTTAAAGAAGATTTTATTGTATGTCGTCATGGTGGAGAAGTTCATTTAGCGCCAAAAGAAAATATTGATCTTATGGATGTTTCTCCAAAGCAGATTGTGTCTGTAGCTGCAGCTTTAATTCCATTTTTAGAAAATGATGATGCCAATAGAGCGTTGATGGGCTCTAACATGCAACGTCAGGCAGTTCCTTTGGTTCGCTCTGAAGCACCTTTTGTTGGTACTGGAATGGAATCTATAGTTGCTCGTGATTCTGGTTCAGCTATTGTTGCTGTTCGTGATGGTGTTGTTGATCAGGTGGATGCAACTCGTATAGTTATCCGTGCTACTGGTGATTTAGATCCTTCTAGCTCTAGTGTTGATATTTATCAGTTGATGAAATTCCGTCGCTCTAATCAGAGTACTTGTATTAATCAACGTCCATTAGTTCAAACTGGTGATATAGTTGAAAATGGTGATATTATTGCAGATGGTCCTTCTACGGACTTAGGTGATTTAGCTTTAGGGCGTAATGTTCTCGTCGCTTTTATGCCTTGGAATGGTTACAATTTTGAGGATTCTATTTTATTATCTGAACGTATGGTTTCAGATGATGTTTATACATCAATCCATATTGAAGAATATGAAATAGCTGCGCGGGATACTAAGTTAGGTCCTGAAGAGATAACAAATGATATTCCTAATGTTTCAGAAGAATCTTTAAAAAATTTAGATGAATCTGGTATCGTTTATATTGGAGCAGAAGTTCATCCAGGTGATATATTAGTAGGTAAAATTACCCCTAAAGGTGAAAGTCCTATGACACCAGAGGAAAAATTACTTAGAGCGATTTTTGGTGAAAAAGCTTCTGATGTTCGTGATACTTCTATGCGTATGCCTCCAGGTGCCTATGGTACGGTTGTTGATGTGCACGTATTTAATCGTCATGGTATTGAAAAAGATGAACGTGCTTTATCTATAGAACGTGCTGAAATAGAGCGTCTATCTAAAGATAGGAATGACGAACAAGCTATTTTAGATAGAAATGTTTACGCTCGTTTCTTTGATATATTAGTTAATAATCCAGCTATTACTGGCCCTAAAGGTTATGTTCCAGGTGTTATGTTAACTGATAGTATTTTAAAAGAATATCCTCGCTCTCAGTGGTGGCAATTTGCGTTTGAATCTCAAGAGTTGCAATTTCAAGTTGACGCTATGCGTAAGCAATATGAGGAGGCTAAACGTGCTATTGAAAAGCGTTTCGCTGATAAAGTAGCTAAAGTTCAGCGTGGAGATGAAATGTCTCCAGGTGTGATGAAAATGGTGAAAGTTTTTGTTGCTGTTAAACGTAAAATTCAGTCAGGGGATAAAATGGCTGGTCGTCACGGTAATAAAGGTGTTGTTTCTAGAATTATGCCTTGTGAAGATATGCCATTTTTAGAAGATGGAACACCAGTTGATATAGTTTTAAATCCTTTAGGTGTTCCGAGTCGGATGAATGTTGGACAAATTCTTGAAACACATTTAGGTTGGGCTTGTGCTGGTATGGGTAAACGTATCGGTGACATGTTAGAATCTTATCGTCAAACAGGTGATATTGCTCCTTTAAAACAGGAGATTGAAAAAGTTATTCCAGATAATAATAGAAATGAACCTGTAAGATTATATGATGATGCAAGTTTAGTTCGCTTAGCTGAACAGATGAAAACAGGTGTATCTATAGCTACTCCGGTATTTGATGGAGCTCATGAAAGTGATATTAATCAAATGCTTGCAGATGCTGGTTTGGATACTTCTGGTCAGGTTACTCTTTATGATGGTCGTACCGGTGATGTTTTTGATCGTCCAGTTACAGTAGGCTAT
Organism: Bartonella sp. DGB1; assembly: GCF_041345015.1. Lineage (NCBI taxonomy): Bacteria > Pseudomonadati > Pseudomonadota > Alphaproteobacteria > Hyphomicrobiales > Bartonellaceae > Bartonella > Bartonella sp. DGB1. The sequence continues at coordinate 893,591 of NZ_CP166769.1, read as the reverse complement.
ATTTATATGCTTAAATTGCATCATCTTGTTGATGATAAATTACATGCTCGTTCTATAGGTCCTTATTCTCTGGTTAGCCAACAGCCATTAGGTGGTAAAGCGCAATTTGGTGGTCAACGTTTTGGTGAGATGGAAGTTTGGGCATTAGAGGCATATGGTGCAGCTTACACATTACAAGAGATGTTGACGGTGAAATCTGATGATGTTGCAGGTCGTACTAAGGTTTATGAATCTATTGTTCGTGGTGATGATAGTTTTGAAACAGGTATTCCTGAGAGCTTTAATGTGCTAGTAAAAGAAATGAGATCGTTAGGTTTAAACATTGAGCTTGATGATACTCGTGAGTTATTTACAGTAGCGAATAGGAGTAATGATCTAGAGTTACCTTCATCATAATTTATTGTAACCGCTCTATTTAGAGCGGTTAGGAATCATCTATTTTAGAATACTAGAATATTGTTATCAACTAAAAGGGAAAGCCCATTTTAAGGAGAGCAGCATGAGCCAAGAGGTCATGAATCTATTCAACCCTCAGGGAGTGCAACAAACTTTTGACTCCATTCGTATATCAATAGCAAGTCCAGAAAAGATCTTATCTTGGTCTTATGGAGAAATTAAAAAGCCAGAAACAATTAATTATCGTACCTTTAAGCCTGAGCGTGATGGTCTTTTTTGTGCTCGCATTTTTGGTCCAATTAAAGATTATGAGTGTTTATGTGGTAAATATAAACGCATGAAATATAAAGGCGTCATTTGTGAAAAATGTGGCGTTGAGGTAACACTTTCACGTGTTAGAAGAGAGCGTATGGGGCATATCGAATTAGCAGCCCCCGTTGCGCATATTTGGTTTTTAAAATCTTTACCTAGCCGCATCGGTACTTTACTTGATTTACAGCTTAAAGATATAGAAAGAGTTCTTTATTTTGAGAATTATATTGTATTGGAGCCAGGGTTAACTGACTTAAAAATGCATCAATTATTGTCTGAAGATGAATATTTACAGGCTATTGATGAATATGGTAAAGATCGTTTTACTGCTATGATAGGTGCTGAGGCTATCTATGAAATTTTAGCAGCTATGGATTTGCCTAAAATTGCTGAAGATATTCGTCAGGAATTATCGCAAACTACTTCAGAACTTAAGCAAAAAAAATTACTTAAGCGTTTAAAAATAATTGAAAATTTTATTGAATCTGGTAATCGTCCTGAATGGATGATCATGAAAGTGATACCGGTTATTCCACCGGATTTACGTCCTTTAGTACCATTGGATGGTGGTCGTTTTGCTACATCTGATCTAAATGATCTTTATCGCCGTGTGATAAATCGTAATAATCGTTTAAAACGTTTATTGGAGTTAAAAGCACCTAGCATTATTGTTCGTAATGAAAAACGTATGTTACAAGAAGCTGTAGATGCTTTATTTGATAATGGTCGTCGTGGTCGTGTGATTACAGGATCTAATAAACGTCCGCTTAAATCTTTATCTGATATGTTAAAAGGGAAACAAGGTCGTTTTCGTCAAAATCTATTAGGTAAACGTGTTGATTATTCCGGTCGTTCTGTTATTGTTACAGGTCCAACGTTGAAATTACATCAATGTGGTCTACCTAAAAAAATGGCATTAGAGTTATTTAAGCCGTTTATTTATGCTCGTTTAGATGCAAAAGGTTTATCTTCTACTGTTAAACAATCGAAAAAATTAGTAGAGAAAGAACGTCCTGAAGTATGGGACATATTGGATGAAGTTATTCGTGAACATCCAGTCTTGTTAAATCGTGCGCCTACATTACACCGTTTAGGAATTCAAGCTTTTGAACCTGTATTAATTGAAGGTAAAACAATTCAGTTACATCCATTGGTTTGTTCAGCTTTTAATGCGGATTTTGATGGTGATCAAATGGCTGTCCATGTGCCTTTATCTATTGAAGCACAATTAGAAGCTCGTGTTTTAATGATGTCTACAAATAATATCTTACATCCTGCTAGTGGAGCGCCTGTTATTGTGCCTTCTCAAGATATGGTGTTAGGACTTTATTATTTATCAATTATATTAGAGAATGAGCCTGGCGAAGGTATGATATTTTCTGATATGGGTGAATTACAGCATGCCCTTGAAAATAAAATAGTAACATTACATTCAAAAATTCGTGCTCGCTTTAAGACGGTTGATGAAAATGGTGATCCAGCCAGTAAAATATATGAAACTACTCCTGGTCGTTTTATTATTTCTGATTTATTACCAAAGCATCATGAAATTACTTACGATTTAGTCAATAAAGAGATGACCCAAAAAACTATATCAGCTATGGTTGATCATGTTTATCGTTATTGTGGGCAAAAGGATGCTGTTATCTTTAGTGATCGTATTATGCAACTAGGCTTTTCTTATGCTTGTCGTTCTGGTATCTCTTTTGGTAAAGATGATATGGTGATTCCTGAAACTAAATCTCTTTTGGTTTCTCAAACTGAAACGCTAGTACAAGAATATGAACAACAATATAATGATGGTCTAATAACTCAAGGTGAGAAATACAATAAAGTAGTTGATGCTTGGGGTAAATGTACTGATCGTGTTGCTGATGAAATGATGAAGAGTATTCGTGCTGTTCGTCATGATAAAGAAAGCGGTAGACAGTTACCTATGAATGCTATTTATATGATGTCTCACTCAGGAGCTCGTGCTTCGGCGAACCAAATTAAACAATTAGCTGGTATGCGTGGTTTGATGGCAAAACCTTCTGGTGAAATTATTGAAACTCCAATTATTTCTAATTTTAAAGAAGGTTTGACAGTTCATGAATATTTTAACTCTACGCATGGTGCTCGTAAGGGTCTAGCTGATACGGCGTTAAAAACAGCAAATTCAGGTTATTTAACACGTCGTTTAGTGGATGTTGCTCAAGATGCTATAATTATGGATAAAGATTGTGGCACTAATAATGGTTTAACCATGCATGCGATTATTGACTCTGGTCAGGTAGTTGCTACTCTTGGTCAGCGTATTTTAGGTCGTGTAGCTTTAGAAGATGTTGCTTCACTTCATGATAATAAAGTTATTATTAACCGAGGTGAAATGATAGAAGAGCGCCATGTAGCAGAAATAGAAAAAGCAGATATTCAGTTTGTAAAAGTTAGATCTGCTCTTACTTGTGAAAATAAAGTAGGGATTTGTTCAAAATGTTATGGTCGTGATTTAGCAAGGGGTACTTTAGTGAATTATGGTGAAGCTGTAGGTGTAATTGCAGCTCAATCCATTGGTGAACCTGGTACTCAGCTTACTATGCGTACTTTCCACTTAGGCGGTACAGCGCAAGTTGTTGATACTTCTTATTTAGATTCTAGTTATGATGGTATCATTGAATTACGAAATAAAAATGTTATTCGTAATGCGGACGGGCAATTGATCGTTATGGGTCGTAATGTTTCAGTTGTAGTTAAAGATCCAAATAGTAAAGATTCTAGTGCTGATAAATTTTTAGCGCGTAATCTACCATATGGAGCTAAATTATTTGTTGATGATGGTGAACATATTCGTCGTGGTCAACGCGTAGCTGAATGGGATCCATATACCCGATTAATTATTAGTGAAGTAGAGGGTATAGTAGCCTTTGAAGATTTGGTTGATGGTTTATCAGTTGCTGAAACTACTGATGAAGCTACAGGCATTACTAAAAGGCAGATCATTGATTGGAGAGCTAACCCTAGAGGAGTTGATCTAAAACCAGCTATTATTATTAAAGACAAAGATAATAATATTATTAAATTAAGTAATGGTTCAGATGCTAGATTCCAATTGTCTATGGGTACTATCTTATCAGTAGAACCAGGTGCAAAAATTAAGGCCGCTGATATAATCGCACGTATTCCTATGGAAGGCACAAAGACAAAAGATATAACCGGTGGTTTACCTCGTGTTGCTGAATTATTTGAAGCCCGTCGTCCAAAAAATCATGCTATTATTTCTGAAATTACTGGTACTATACGTTTTGGTCGTGACTATAAAAGCAAACGACGCATTATTGTAGAACCAGAAGATAAAACAATGGAGCCAGTAGAATATCTAATTCCTAAAGGTAAGCCTTTTTATCTGCAGGATGGTGATTTTGTCGAGAGAGGTGATTTCATTTTAGATGCTGATCCAGCACCGCATGATATTTTAGCTACCAAAGGCGTTGAAGCTTTAGCTAATTATTTGGTTAATGAAATTCAAGAAGTTTATCGTTTACAAGGTGTTGTTATTAACGACAAACATATTGAAGTTATCGTTCGTCAGATGTTGCAAAAAGTTGAAGTAACAGATGCTGGAGATTCTGATTATATAGTAGGTGATAATATAGATAAAATAGAATTTGATGAGGTTAATCAATTCTTGGAGTCTAAAGGTAAACGCCCAGCTTCCAGTAAACCAGTTTTACTTGGTATTACTAAAGCTTCTTTACGTACACCTTCCTTTATTTCTGCAGCTTCTTTCCAAGAAACTACTAGAGTATTAACTGAAGCTGCCGTAGCAGGTAAAGTTGATACTTTACAAGGTTTAAAAGAAAATGTGATTGTAGGTCGTTTAATCCCAGCTGGAACGGGAGGCACTATAGCGCAAATTCGTCGTATTGCTAAAGCGAGAGATGATCTTATAGTAGATGAAAGAAAAAAATGTCACAATAATGATTTAGCTAATAATATATTAGAAGATATGAGTGATAATCAGCTTTAATTTACTTTTATATTTTATGTCTTAGAAAGGCCAGCTATTTAGCTGGTCTTTCGTTTAATTAGGGTAAATTTTATTACACTTTTTTGAATATTGTTATTTGCAATTTAGTTTCAATAAATTACGAAACTATTAATTTCGATTACGATATCAGGTAAAGTTGATATTTTGCAAGGTTTTATAGTGTGATAGTAGATTATTTAATTTTAGCTGGAACGGGTATCATTATTGTATAAGTTTGTTGTAATGCTAACGCGATAGATGATCTTGTAATAGATGAAAGAAATGTCATAATAATGATTTAGCTAATAATATATTAGAAGATATGAGTGATAATCAGCTTTAATTTATTCTATAATTCACTTAACATAAAGACCAGCATTAAATAATTGGTCTTTATGCTAAGTTATGCTAGTTATATTTAATCATTATCTATTATAAAAGGGGCTTTAATTTTATAATTTTTATTAGCAGATAAAAATTCTATTTTTATATAGACGGGTGGTAGGGATATACGTTCTGATTTGGGTAATTTGTAGAATAATAACTCTAAAAATGGTCTATTGATTGCTGTTAAATTAATATATAACAAATTAATGAACTTAAAATATTTTTTAATTATAGTTAATTTTGAAATAGTAGCTCTATAGTAATTTTTTTGTTTAAATTTTATCATGTCTTATCTCTCACGGACTATTCATTCTTATACTATAACAAGCGTATTTTTTAGTTTTGATAATACTACAAGCTTTAATAGCTTGGTTTCTTGTATTAAAACCTAGAAATCTAGCTCTATAGAAGGTTTTTCTATTTTTAATATAAGTAGAGACCTCTGGAATGTTATTTACTAATAGATTATTTGTGTCATTTATAATTTTCTTCAATAGTGTATTGGCAGCTTCTTTTGTAGGTAAAGATCCAATTTGTATTGCCCAATCAGATTGTATAGGTCTATTTTTAGGAATAACTATCTGTTTGGTTCTTTGTGGGTTAATTGTAGGTACAATGAGAGCTGTTTTATTTTTAGCTATTTGAACTGTAGGTTTATTATGTTTATCGATAAAATTTTGCCTATTTTTTGATAATACTGGTATTGGTATGGTAGCGGATTTTTTAGGTATAGCTGAATTAAATTCATTTTTATTAAATGGTATTTTATTTGAAGCCATGGGTAAGTATTTTTTCAGCAAAAATTGCATATATTGATCACGGGATGATGCTTTATTACCACCCATCACAACTGCTACTACATTTTTATTTGCTAGTTTTATAGATGAAGCAATGTTATAACCAGACATGTTGATATATCCAGTTTTTAATCCATCTACACCTCTTACATTATCTAATAATTTATTGTGGTTATAAATAGTTTTACCTCTATAATTAAAGGTTTTAGTAGAAAATAAATAGTAATATTCTGGAAAATCTCGTTTAAGGGCTATAGCTAATATACTCATATCTTCAGCAGTAGTATATTGTTTTAAATCTGGAAGTCCTGAAGGATTAGTAAATTTTGTTTTATGCATACCTAATGTTTTTGCTTTAACATTCATCATTTTAACAAATCTTTGTTCATTTACACCTATATGCTCTGCTAATACTATCGCAGCATCATTTGCAGAGCGAACAATTAAACCTAAGATAGCGTCTTTAACGGTTATTGTTTGTTTGGTAGTTAAACCTAGTTTTGTTGGTGGTTGTTTAGAGGCCTTTACAGAAACTTTCATTTTACGATTTATATTAGTTCGTTTTTCTTTTAAAGCTTCGAATACTAGATATAAAGTCATCATTTTAGTTAATGAAGCAGGATATCTTTTTATAGTTGAATTTTTTTGAAATAAAATTTTTCCTGTATTTACATCTACTACTATTGCCGCATATTTTTGACTATGAAAATTTCGTGGCGTAGCTATTACTGTTATTGATTGATTAATATAAAATATTAAACTTAAAATTATAATGCTGTATTTTTTAAAATAATATTTCATAACATAATCTTTTAAAATAATTTGATTATTAGTTTTATATTGATAATTAGTTTATAAATAGTAATTATATCAAGGATTAACAATTTTTTTATCTAATGTTGGAACCATAGAAGCATAAATAAATTCTTTTACTATAATATTATTTCTATTTTAGAAACGAGGAATTTTATGCCACCATTTTCATCGCATTTAGAGAATAGTTTGCAACATACTTTACAGATAGCTAGTGATTATAAACATGAGTATGTTACCTTAGAACATTTACTTTATAGTTTGCTTAATAATGAAGAGGTTATGGCTGCTTTAATTTTTTGCCAAGTAGATATTGAAGAATTGACTAATAATGTTAAAAAATATTTAGAAGAATCGTTAGCCGTTTTTGTGTTAACTTATAAACAAGAGCCTAAACCAACGGCTGCATTTCAGCGAGTAATCCAAAGAGCAGTAATGCAATCACAATCGCAAATGGGTTTAAAGCTAGTAAATTCGGTAAATGTATTAATGGCAATTTTTTCAGAATCTGAAAGTTATGCTGCTTTTTTATTGAAAGAACAAAATTTAACTATTTATGAAGTAATGTCTTATTTAGTACAATCTCATGATATAGAAAATGAAAAGGAAATAAGTAGTAATTATAAGAAATTTGATATGTTTGGTTCTATTTTTCCCTCTCAGAATGATTCTGTTGAAAAAAGCAAACCCTTAGATAAAGCTGAGGAACCAATAAAAAATTATGAGATTTTATCTGCTACATGTATTAATTTAAATGAAAGAGTAAAGTTAGGTAGAATAGATCCTTTAATAGGAAGAGAAAAAGAAATTGAACGTACTATTCAAGTTTTATGTCGACGTTCTAAAAATAACCCTATTTTTGTAGGTGATCCTGGTGTTGGAAAAACTGCTATAGTTGAAGGTTTAGCAAAACTTATTGTAGAAGAAAAAGTACCAGCGAGTTTAAAAGATACAGTAATATTTTCTTTAGATATGGGGTTATTATTAGCTGGTACTAAATATAGAGGTGATTTTGAAGAGAAATTAAAACAAATAGTTAAAGAATTAGAAAATCATCCTCACGCAGTATTATTCATTGATGAAATTCATACTATAATAGGTGCTGGTTCAACCGCTGGTGGCGCATTAGATGCAGCAAACTTATTAAAACCAGCTCTTGCTTCAGGAGCTATTAGATGTATAGGCTCTACTACTTATAAAGAATTTAGGCAATTTTTTGAAAAAGATGCAGCTTTAGTAAGACGTTTTCAAAAAATTGATGTTAAGGAGCCAACAGTTGAAGAAACCATAAAAATAGTTACAGGTTTAAAACCATTATTTGAAAATTTTCATAAAATTAATTATACTGATGAGGCTTTACAAGCAGCTGTAATGCTTGCTGATAGATATATAGTTAATAGAAAATTACCAGATAAAGCAGTGGATGTTATAGATGAAACTGGTGCAAGGCAAATGTTATTAGCAGCAGAGCATCGTAAAAGTATAATTACTAAAAAAGATATAGAATTAACAATTTCTACCATTGCAAAAATACCACAACACGCTTTCTCTAAGAGCGATGAAGAAAATTTAGCTGAATTAGAGAATAAATTAAAAAAATTGATCTATGGTCAAGATACAGCGATAAATATTTTATCAACGGCGTTAAAAATGTCAAAAGCTGGTTTGTCTGACCCGAACAAACCAATAGGTAGTTATTTATTTGTAGGACCTACAGGTGTAGGAAAAACTGAAGTAGCTAATAATTTAGCTCAGTTATCTGGTTTACCTATCATTCGTTTTGATATGTCAGAATATATGGAACGACATTCTATTTCAAGATTAATAGGAGCACCTCCAGGCTATGTTGGATTTGAACAGGGAGGATTATTAACAGATGCTATAGATCAACAACCACATTGCGTATTATTATTAGATGAAATAGAAAAAGCTCATAGTGATTTATTTAATATTTTATTACAAGTGATGGATAACGGCAAATTAACAGATCATAATGGTAAAGCAATAGATTTTAGAAATGTTATTTTAATAATGACTTCTAATGTTGGAGCAATGCAATTAGAAAAAGAAACTATAGGTTTTAGAAATCATCTAGGAAGTAATAACGTTCTGGAAGAGATAAAAAATATTTTCTCACCTGAGTTTCGTAATAGGTTAGATGCTGTTGTTTCTTTTAGTGGTTTAACGACAGATATTGTTAAAAAAATAGTTAAGAAATTTTTACATAATTTAGAATTACAATTAATAGATCGTAAGATAACTTTTAATATAACTAATGAAGCGATTAATTGGTTAGCGATAAAAGGATATGATAAAAATATGGGCGCGCGTCCTTTAGCTAGAGTTATCCAAAAATATATTAAAAAACCTTTAGCTGAAGAAATATTATTCGGTAAATTAAAAGAAGGTGGTTTAGTTTCTATTAGTTTAAATAAAGATAGTTTAAAATTACGTATTATAGAAAAAAAATTAGATAAAAATACAACTACTAAAGGATTTACGGTAGATTTAGAGTCAGAGAATAGAACAAAAGAATATGCAGGCAGAAATGATTTTCTGTTAAAATTAGGGATGCTACCAGAAAGTAAAAATAGTATAAATTAAAATAATACTATTATGTTACAATCTAATAGCTTAGAGAGCTTGTCTGATTATTTTTGCTATATTTTCTAATTCATCTGGATCAGCAAAGGTTCTAGCATGAGTCTTTAGTTCTATATTTTTATAGCGTGGGACAACATGAAAATGTAGATGGAATACTGTCTGTCCTCCATCTGGTTCATTAAATTGAAAAATAGATATTCCATCTGCATTAAGCTTGTCTTTTGCAATTTTAGCAATTTTTTGAGTTTGTAAAATAAGATTAGGTAGATATTCTGGTGGAATATCCAAAATATTACGTGCTTTAACTTTAGGGATCACTAGCATATGTCCTTTACTTTGAGGCATAGCATCCATAATAACCGCTATATTTTCATCTTCACAAACAAAAGTTGCTTTCAATTCCTTGCGTAAAATTTTAGCAAAAATATTATTATCATCATATTGTTTCATTGTTTTCTTTCTCTATTTCAAATATTGCTTCAATTTCCACTGGTGCATCAAATGGTAGAGAGTTAACTCCTATAGCAGAGCGACTGTGTTTACCTTTTTCTCCTAGAATATTCACAAATAAATCAGAAGCTCCATTACCAACGTAGGAATGTTGAGTAAAATCATTGCTAGTTGCTATAAAAATAGTTAATTTAATTAATTTTTTAATTTTATTTAGATTATTTAAGGCTGCTTGTGCTTGTGCAAGAACATTTATCGCGCATAAAGCTGCGGCTTCGCTTGCTTGTTCTATCGATATATTTTGACCTACTTTGCCATTATATTTTAATTTTCCGTCAACCATAGGTAATTGTCCAGAAATAAATAAATATTTATCACTAGTGATATAAGGCTGATAATTAGCGACAGCAACAGTAGCTTGTGGAATTACTATATTAAGGTTTTTAAGATTTTGTTGAATATTGCTCATTACAAGAATCCTCTTAATTTTTAATCATAACATAAATTAACTAACTATAGTTAATTTGTTATTAAATTTTTATAATTGTTAGGAAACTCTTGTAAATAAAATTAAAATTGTGTAAAGTGCACAATTATCACATACACGAATATTGGTGTTTACACCTCCGGTGGCTTTTGCCTTATAGTTCGTGGAGATATAACCGGAAAGGAAAGATTAATGTCGTTACCACATTTTACGTTAAAAGATTTATTAGAAGCTGGTGTTCACTTTGGTCACCAAACTCATCGTTGGAACCCAAAAATGGCGCCATATATTCATGGTGTTCGTAATAAAGTCCATATTATTGATTTAGTACAAACAGTTCCTTTATTGCATCAAGCGCTTAAAGTAGTTTCAGATACGGTTGCTGCAGGTGGTCGTGTGTTGTTTGTAGGTACTAAAAGGCAGGCTGCATCTATTATCGCAGAATCTGCTAAACAATCTGCACAATATTATGTTAATTCCCGTTGGTTAGGTGGTATGTTAACTAACTGGAAAACAATCTCTCACTCTATTCAACGGTTACGTGCTTTAGATGAATTATTAGCTAGTGATTCTCAAGGGCTTACTAAAAAAGAATTATTAAATTTAGGCCGTGAGCGTGATAAATTAGATGTTAATTTAGGTGGTATAAGAGATATGGGCTCTACACCAGATCTATTATTTGTTATTGATACAAATAAAGAAATGATCGCAATAAATGAAGCACGTCGTTTGTCTATTCCAGTTATTGCTGTTATTGATACAAATTCTGATCCTTCTGTAGTTGATTATCCTATTCCTGGAAATGATGATGCTTCGCGTTCAATAGAATTATATTGTAAGCTTGTAGTAGAAGCTGTTTTAGATGGTTTAGCTCGTCAACAAGGTATGTCAGGTGTTGATTTAGGCGCTAAAGCAAATTTGCCTTTAGAAAATGTAACTGAGACAAATATAGCAGCTGAAGCAAATATAGAAGAGCCAAATAAAGCTTAATTATAATTTATAATTTAATATTTTATCAAGGAAAAGAGGACAAAATGAATATTTCTGCTTCTCAGGTTAAGAGCTTGCGTGAAAAAACTGGTGCAGGCATGATGGATTGTAAAACAGCCTTAATAGAATCTAATGGTGATATGACCGCTGCGGAAGATTGGTTGCGTAAAAAAGGTATAGCTAGAGCTGATAAAAAATTAGGTCGTGCTGCTGCTGAAGGACTTGTAGGTGTTGCGCGTGAAGGTAATAAGGGGGTAATGGTAGAAATTAACTCTGAAACTGATTTCGTTGCACGTAATGAAGATTTCCAAAAAATAGTACGTGATATATCTAACGTTGCTTTATCTACTGAAGGTTCAGTGGACGTTATAGCTAATGCTACTTATCCTAATTCAAGTGAAAATGTGACGGAAGCATTACGTTCAGCTGTTGCTGTTATTGGTGAAAATATGATTTTGCGTCGTGCTACTCAGTTGACAGTTGAAAATGGTGTTGTGGCTACTTATGTACATAATGCTACTTCTGAAAATATGGGTAAAATTGGTGTCTTGGTTGCTGTGGAAACAGCTGGAGATCCTGAAGCTGCTCTTGTTTTTGGTCGTCAAGTAGCCATGCATGTTGCTGCTATTAATCCTTTAGCTGTGACTGCTGATGAAATAGATGCAGAGATAGTTGCTCGTGAGAGAGCTATTTATCTTGATCAGGCGCGTCAATCTGGTAAAGCTGATAATATTGCGGAAAAAATGGTTGAAGGTAGAATGAACAAATTTTTTGCAGAAGTAGTTCTATTATCACAACCATTTGTTATTAATTCAGATCTTACTGTAGGTCAGGCAGTAGAAGAATTGTCGAAAAAAATTAATGCTCCAGTAAAAATTACGGCTTTCAAACGTTTTGTTGTAGGTGACGGCGTTGAGAAAGAAGTAACAAATTTTGCTGAAGATGTTGCTTCTATGGTTAAAAAATAATTATATTAATAGTTTGAATAAAAACACTGTGTTTTGGCACAGTGTTTTTTTTTAATTTATAACTAGCTTGAGCCTTGTTTTAGTTGCAGTTCGTAAAATAATGGTTTTAGATATTTTTAAAAAGATTATTAAGAATATTCAAAATATAAAATAATATTGCAAAAGTTGCAAAATTATTCTGTGGTAAATTTTCATCCCTTATAATAGCTTTTATTTTATAGAAGACGTTTATAGAAGACGATAGATAAATATTGTTTAAAAATTAATCACCATAGGGTTTTCCTTGTTATGAAAAGATAGAAGTCTAGTCAGCGGAGGATGGATAGTCTAAAAGACGCGTTATAATTTATTTTTTATGGTTTTTTTATCTTTTTCATTGTTTTAATGGCAATTATTGCGTTTCAGTTGTCATGTTTAAAATTTTATGTTAGAGTTGATTGGTATACGTAATTGATATCTTTTTGATTTCCTTTTTTAGGAGCATGTACATGTATCTTTTTATCTGAGAAAGTCTATTCTACTTTTTAGTAGAACAGCATTTATAAATTTTCATGAGAAGCAACTAACAAAGCTTTATTAGAATTGTAAGTTACCATCTGATGAAGATTATTTTAGCTTAAAAATATTTATTTATTTCAGATCAACGTATAGAAAATTATCATAAACTTAGTAATCTGCTTTTCCTTGAAAATTATATTTGTAAAAATATAATTTGTTAAAAAACTTACAAAGGAAGATATTTTATTTTTTATAGAAAAATAGAATCTTATGATAATCAAAAATTACATTTTTTAATTCGAAAAGCTTAAATGGTTTTTTATATGTTTAAATAAATTTTTGCTAAACTAGCTAGAGTTGCCGTGAATAATTATAGGTATACCTATAAAATTAATTAGAGGGAGGTAATATTTTATGAAAGATTTATTAAAAATATTTAAGAAAATATGGCAAAAAGTAACGGTATCTTATAAAATATTCTTTTATGTAACTATTATATTATTTATTTTAACTAGTCTATCTCGTGTTCTACTTCCTATATTATTTTCAAATATAGCTGAAGCGGCATTGAAGCCTTATAATATTTTATTAACTGCAGTTTTATTATATGCTTTAGTATTGGCATTAGCTCGAATATTAGAAGCGGGTAGACAGTTTTCTTATAGTTCTTTTCAGCAGGAAATTCAAAAAAAATTATATTCATATTCTTTAGAAAAATATTATACTCTTCCTGACAAGGAAATTAAAAAATTTACCTCAAGTGAATCTATTAATTTTATTGATCGTGGCATAGGTAATATAAGATTGGCTATGTCTCAACTATTGTTTAATATAGTTCCTCCGATAATAGAAGGAGTTATGATGATATTAATAATATATTACAAGGTTGGTATATTATTAGCTATTCAAGTTTTTACTATATTGGTAATCTTTTGCTTTTTTACTTATGTATTTTCTATAAAAATACATTCTTTAGAAGAAAATCTTTCTATTGATTATGCTAAAAATTATAAAATTTTATCAGAAGGAGTAAAAACTCATGAATCTTTGCGCTCTTTTGAAAAAACTCCATGGTTGGTTAGCAAATTATCTGATGGCTGGGAAAGTTTTAAATTAAATGTATTAAATATAAATAAACGCTGGTTTATTCTAGGTGTAGTTCAAGCTTTTTTATTAGCTTTTTTATTTTTCACCGTAAATTATCATGTAATTTTAAAAAGTAGTTCTACAGCAGAACTTGTATCGTTAATAGTACTTATTAATGTATTGCTTATGCAGCTTATCGTACCTTTAACAACTTTATCAGAATCTTATACTAGCTTTGTTTCTTCATTGGCAGAAACAAAGGTATTATGTAACTTTATAAAAGTTTCAGAAAATATCTTTAAGTTAGATCATACATTTGATAAAAATGTAAAAGGATTTAAGTTACAAGATATAAAAGTTAAATTATCTAGCAAAAATCAATTGATTTATAATGATATTAATATTTCTAACAAAGGAATAACTTTAATTTCTGGTGCATCTGGACAAGGTAAATCAACCTTAACTAGGGTGTTAGCTGGATTACAACCTTATGAAGGAAAATTAACTACAGGATATTTAAAAAATGAAATTCTTTATTTACATCAAAATGTAGATATTTTTGATTGCTCTTTATTTGAAAATATAGCTTTAGGAACATGCAATGAAGAAAAAGCACTTGTTTGTTTAAAAAAAGCAGGATTTAGTCAAAAAGAAATTGATAATTTATTAAAAAATACCTTAGGTGAAAATGGTAATAATATCTCTGGTGGTCAAGCACAACGTATAGGAATAGCTCGCATGTTATATCATGATGCTAAAGTTATGATATTTGATGAACCAACGAATGGACTTGATAGTGAGGCTGTAGAAGAAATTATGTCTACTTTTAAAAAATTAGCTAAGGATAATAATATTATTATTGTATCGCATGATGATCGTATAAGAGATATCGCATCTTATGAAATATCTCTTAGTTCTAAAATGATAACGCTTTAAAATAGTTTGATGGATTATGTTTATTTATAGATATCTATAAATAAACATAATTTAAAAATACATTTTAGTTGAGTAATTTTACCTTGGTTAGTTATTGAAAAGTGATAATTGCAAATTAATATATTTGGTAAATGTTATATACTGTACCTATAAAACGACATATAGATATCTTAGTTATTTAAGAATTTTATATACTGAAAATATCGTAATCTTTTTATATCTATTTTGATGGTAAGATTTTAGCAGTATTTTGCATTAATTTAAAATTTTAATAGTTTTAATTTTTTGTTCGCTGTCTTAAACATACAAATATGTTTAAGTAATTTATTTTAGCTTTAAGTTTAATAATAGGGAGGGGAATAACGAATTTATAAATATTAGAATTAGATTGTTATCGCATTTTGGTAATTAGAGGGAAAAATCTTTAATTTGAGCGTTGAGAGATATTTACCGTTGAGTGATATTTACCGTTGCTTTTGATTTATCTTTTTCTTTTTAGTTTTCTCCTTATAAGGAGCAGAAAATATATTTAATAAGGAAATTTAACTCATTTTAACTAAAAAACAAATGTGTTATAATTTATGTGCTATTATAAAAGAAAGATTTATCTTTTCTATGATTTTATTTATTAACTTATATGCTAAAATATTTATTAAAAATTATTTCGACTACGTGACAATAGGATCTGTTTAGTGTATCTATATAAAAAAATATTTACAAAGAAAGTCCATTATGGAAACTAAGGCTATTTATAAAAGAATCTTGTTAAAAGCCTCTGGCGAGGCGTTGATGGGTAAACAAAATTTTGGGATTGATGTCTCTGTGGTAGATCAAATCGCTCGAGATATTCTTTTCGCTACTAAAATAGGGGTAGAAATAGCGGTTGTTATTGGAGGCGGGAATATATTCCGTGGTGTTGCTGTTGCTTCTCATGGAGGAGATAGAGTTACCGGAGATCATATGGGAATGCTTGCTACAGCTATTAATTCTTTAGCATTGCGTACTTCTTTACAAAAATTAGGGGTTGATACAGTAGTTTTATCAGCTATTGCTATGCCACAAATTTCTGAAAGTTTTTCTCAGCGTAAAGCTACTCAATATATGTCGCAGGGAAAAGTGGTGATTTTTGCCGGTGGTACTGGTAATCCTTTCTTTACTACGGATACCGCTGCTGCTTTAAGAGCGGCAGAAATAGGTGCGGATGCATTATTAAAAGCAACTCAGGTTGATGGAGTTTATTCATCAGATCCACGTAAAACTAAAGACGCTGTTCGATATAATGAATTAACATATATGGATGTTATTGATCAAAATCTGACTATAATGGATAGTACTGCTATAAGTCTTGCAAAAGATAATAATATTCCTATTGTAGTATATAATATTTTATCTGAAAATGGATTATCAGATATAGTACAAGGTCGTGGGCGATTTACTAAAATTGTAGGAGAACATAATGAATAATTTGTTAAATTTATCATCTTTAGAAGAGCGTATGAACGGTGTTCTAGATTCTTTTAAACATGATTTATCTGGTTTACGTACAGGGCGTGCTTCTGTTAATTTATTGGATCCTATTATGGTTGATTCTTACGGGTCTAAAGTACCTTTAAACCAAGTGGCTAATATTTCTGTTCCAGAACCTAGACTTTTATCTGTTTCTGTGTGGGATAAATCTATGGTTGTAGCGGTAGAAAAAGCTATTAGAGAATCTTCTTTAGGGTTAAATCCTATTGTCGATGGCACGTTATTACGTTTACCTTTACCTGAGTTAAATGAGCAAAGACGTAAAGAGCTCGTAAAAATAGCTGGTCAATATGCTGAAAATAGCCGTGTTGCGATTCGTCATGTGCGGAGAGATGGAATTGATCATTTTAAAAAATTAGAAAAAGACTCCACTTTAAGTAAAGATGATGTACATATTGCATGTGAAAAAATTCAGAAACTTACCGATGATATGATAGATAAAGTTGATAATCTTCTTGCGGTCAAAGAAAAAGAAATTATGCAAATATGAGGATAATATATTGCTTTCAATGCCTAAACATATAGCTATTATTATGGATGGTAATGGTCGTTGGGCTACCGAGAGAGGTTTGTCGCGCGCCGCAGGTCATGAGGCTGGTTCTAATGCTTTGTCTAGTTTGATAACTAATGTTCGTGAATTGTCAATTGAATGGTTAACTCTTTTTGCTTTTTCTTCTGAAAATTGGTTAAGACCATCTGAAGAAATAGAGGATCTTTTTGCTTTATTACATCAGTTTGTGAAAAATCAATTATCAAAGATTAAAGAAGAGAATATTCGCATTCATATTATTGGTGATAGAACTTCTTTATCCGCCGATATATTAGATTTACTCACTCATAGCGAGCGTGTGACAGCTGATAACACTGGTTTAAATCTTGTTATTGCTTTTAACTATGGTGCTAGGAATGAAATAGTTAGAGCTATGAAAAAAATTTGCTATCAAATAGAGTCTAAAGTAATTAAAATAGAAGATATTTCAGAAAAGTTGGTTAATGGTTATTTAGATACTCATTTTATCCCAGATCCAGATTTAATTATTCGTACTAGTGGCGAGATGCGTTTGTCTAATTTTTTATTGTGGCAGGCTGCTTATTCTGAATTTTTTTTCTCTTCTTGCTATTGGCCTGATTTTAATTTGCAAGAATTAGAGTTAGCTATCGATTCTTATCGGTCAAGAAATCGTCGTTTCGGTGCAATTACTTAAAGGAAATGACATGTCTAATTTTCAACTTCGTAGTTTGGTTGGTTTGCTCCTTGTTATTATTACTTTAAGTAATATTTATTTGGGGGGTATATATTTTACCGCTTTTTGTTTTATAATTGGTGGGTTTATTTTTTATGAGTGGTTAGCTATCACACAAGTTTTAAAAGATAAACAAGAATTTATTTTATCACTTTGCTTGTATCTATTAGTAGTTACTAGTTTTTATTTTAGTAATTATGTATTTGCTGTTATTTTTTTCTGCTTTTTATTGTTATTGATTTATGGCTTTGTTAACTCTCGTTACTGGAGTGCATTTGGTTTATTATATGCAGCTCTGCCTATGGTTTCCTTAGCTTTATTAAGGGTTGGAAGTGATGGTAATATTTACTTGATTTTATATTTATTTTTAGTCGTTTGGGCTAGTGATATAGGCGGTTATATATTTGGAAAAGCTATTGGAGGTAAGAAGTTAGCTCCTTATTTATCTCCTAATAAGACTATTTCTGGTTCTATAGGTAGTTTTTTATTTAGTGTAATAATTGCTATATTATTT
The DNA here is from genome assembly GCF_041345015.1 of Bartonella sp. DGB1. Classification (NCBI taxonomy): domain Bacteria; kingdom Pseudomonadati; phylum Pseudomonadota; class Alphaproteobacteria; order Hyphomicrobiales; family Bartonellaceae; genus Bartonella; species Bartonella sp. DGB1. Next base: position 875,576 of record NZ_CP166769.1, on the reverse strand, counting down.
TCTTATTTTTATTGTAATTCATTATATTTAAATTTAATTTGGCTAGCCGTAATTTTATCTTTCTTTGTCCAAGTAGGTGATATAGGTGAATCTGCTATTAAAAGATATTTTCGTGTAAAGGATTCTAGTAATTTACTTCCTGGACACGGAGGATTTATGGATAGATTTGATGGGCTTATAGTGGCTGCTTTAATATTATATTTATTAAAAATTAGTTTTCCTAATTTTAGTCCTTTATAAAATTAGCTTTGCTTAATATTATTTTTAAAATTTCTATCGTCATTTCAAAGAAATGCTATATATATGAAATATAGGTGTGTTATTAGTGTAAATAGTTAATAAAGTACAACAAATGATTTAAATATTGATTGAGTTAGTTTATATTAACTAAGTAATTTTTGAGTGTAGAGATAAAATGAGAGTTAAAAACCAAAATTTTCTTAAAAAAAAATCAGCTTTGTTGTTTTTATTTTTATCAACAATATATAGCATAAATTCGGTTAATGCTGAAGTAATTGATAAAATTAAGATAGAAGGTAACCATTCTATCGGAAGTCAATTAATTGTTAATTTGTTGCCATTTAAAGTTGGTGATGATATTACCGGAGATGATATAAATATCGCTGTTAAAAAATTATTCTCTCAGGGTTTTTTCTCTAATGTTAATATCGCGATAAATAATAACACTTTATTAGTTAATGTTACCGAACAAAATGCTATAAATAAGGTTATTTTTGAAGGCAATTCCTTACAAAAAGATAATGTTTTAATACCAGTAATGAGTTTACAAAGAGGTCGTACTTATAATGCTTATTCTGCGGCCTTAGATGAACAAGCAATCAAAAATTATTATGAAAAACAAGGTTATGGAGATGTGATAGTTCAGATACGTCCAGTTTCTGTATCTCCAGGTAATATAAATCTAGTAGTTTCAATAGAAGAAGGTATACAAGCTAGAGTTGGTAAAATATTATTTGTTGGAAATCATAGTTTTCCAGATAATCAATTAAAAGATGTAATAATAAGTAAATCAACTGGTTTTTTGTCTTTTTTAAAGAAAGATGATGTTTATACTAAAGAAAAAACTGAAGTTGATAAGCAACTTTTACAATTATTTTATCAACAGAGGGGTTACGCAGATTTTTATGTGGATTCTGTTGAGAAACATTTTGATCCTGAAACCAATAAATATGTGCTAACTTACCATTTAGAGGAAGGTAAAAAATATACTTTTGGTAAAGTTTTAATAAATAATTTTATTTCAGGTATTGATGTTGAGGCGTTGAGATCTAAAATTGATATTCATGAAGGTGATGTTTTTGATTCTCGTCAATTAGAGTTTAGCCAATTGGCAATGAATAATTATTTACTTCGTCATGGACATCCCTTTGCTACCATTAATCAGAGCACTAAAAGAAATTTAGAAAATAACACTATAGATGTATCTTACCAGCTTGTGCAGGGTGCACCAATTTATATAAATCGTATCGTAGTTAGAGGTAATACAAAAACCCGTGAATGGGTTATTCGCCAAGAGTTTACGGTGAATGAAGGCGATGCTTTTAATCGTGCTTCTTGGTTATCTATACGTCAACGCTTACTTCATCTAGGTTTCTTTAGTAATGTAGAAATCTCTCTAGGGCAGACTAATAAACATGATCGCGTTAATGTTATAGTTACTGTAGTAGAGCAGCCGACTGGTCAAATTTCAGCATCGGCTGGGTACGTAACCGGTGGTGCTGCGGGTGGTGCTAACTTCCAAGGTTCTATATCACAAAGTAATTTTTTAGGACGCGGTGAAGGTGCATCTCTTTCTATTGGCGGCGGGTTAAATTATTCCTTTAATGGTAATCTATCCTATAATAAATCGCGTTTATGGGGTACACCTATGAGTGGTCGTGTATCTCTATCTGGTTCTACTGTAGTACAGTCTAATACTAGACAAACTCAACTAGCTTTAAGTCCATCTGTTAGTTTTCCTGTTAGTGAAAATGTATCGGGAAGTGTTTCTTATATATTAGCTAGAGAATCATACACCGCTGTTGGTCAGCAGCAATCTTCTCCCGCTATGAGAGAGGCAATTGATAATAGTCCTTGGTATCGTTCATCTGTAAGTTATGCTTTAACTCGCAGCACAATTGATAATTTCGTTTTACCACGTGAAGGAACTTATCTGCGCTGGCAACAAGAATTAGCCGGTTTAGGTGGTAATGCTCAATTTTTAAAAACTACGGTTAAAGCTAATTACTTTAAAACTCTTTCACCTACAGCGGATATAATTGCTATGGTGAAAGCTGGCGCTGGGTTTGTTGCTCCTTTATCTTCAAAAGGTGTTAGGATATTTGATTTATTTAAGAATAATACTTCTATTATTCGTGGTTTTGACTTTGGTGGTATTGGTCCTGTTCAAGAAAATAGCCATTTAGGTGGAACAACTTATTTTCACGCAACTGGAGAGTTAGATTTTCCTATTCCTTATGTTGCTGACCTATTGAATTTAAGAGGTGCCGTGTTTGTGGATTCAGCTTCATTATTTGGGAATCCTTACCCTTCTACTAAGGAAAATCCTTTATTATCTTTAGATAGCTTTTTGCGAGTTTCAACTGGTTTTAGTATTATTTGGCATGGTCCATTTGGTCCTTTTAGAATTGATTGGGCGTGGCCATTGAGAAAAAGAGATACTGATAGCGTTAGGGTTATGAGTATTGGAATATCTAACCATTTTTAATATAATAATTTAGTTATCAAGATTAATTAATAGATTGGTTTTATTTAGTGATTTAAGGATAAAGTATGGCTATAGAAAAAAATATAATTAATTCAGTGGATATTAATAAGATTTTATCTCTTTTACCACATAGATACCCTTTTTTATTGGTTGATAAAATTATTGATATACAAGGTAGTGAATCTGCTACAGGTATTAAAAATGTTACTTTTAATGAGCCTCATTTTTTAGGTCACTTTCCAGGGCATCCGATTATGCCAGGAGTATTAATTGTAGAAGCTATGGCTCAAACAGCAGGGGCCATTACTTTATTAGAGGCTGCAACAGAACAGCCAAGCTTAGTATATTTTATGACTATCGATAAAGTAAAATTTCGGCGTCCAGTTGTACCAGGTGATCAATTATATATCCATGTAAAAAAATTAAGGCAACGTGGGACGATGATAAAATTTAGCTGTAGAGCAGAGGTAGAACAGCAATTAGCTGCAGAAGCTGAAATTGCTGCTATGGTAATGCCGCAAGAAGAAAAATAATAATTTTAATATAGTCAATTTATTCTAATTTTTCTTTATTACCTATATAATTGTTTATATAGGTAATAAAGTTTAAAATAAATAATTTTATATTTTATTTAAATAAAATCTATATTAATGTGAGATATTATTAGTACATAATGATATTAAATCTATTATTAAGCATAGATAGATATTTTTAATAATTTGAGTTTACTATATTTATCAATTATCATGATTTTTGATAAATATTAAATTTGTACTTATCTAAATACAATCTATATTCATACAATATATTTACTGGTATCTAATGATACTAAAGTTATTATTAAGAATAGATAAATCAATTTATTAAAATATAATTATTATAATATTTATCAAGTTATGATGTTGGTTTAGCTTGCTTAAGTTGAAACTAATAATTATCTTATTTTGATTTATCTAGCCTGCGGTAAATATTAATAATGTCTCATTGTATAACTTAAAGATTACTAAATTAATATTTATATGAGTTATTGATAATGCTAAACAGATATGAATAGTTATTTAACTAATTCATATCTGTTTATTTATAGTTATTAGCGCTGATCTAGCGACTTATAATCTCTTTGTTGATAACCATTATATAACTGACGTGGACGCCCAATTTTTTGATTTGGATCTTCAATCATTTCTTTCCATTGTGCTACCCAGCCTACTGATCTTGCTAAAGCAAATAGTACGGTAAACATTTCAGGTGGAAAACCTAGCGCTCTTAAAGTTATACCAGAATAGAAATCTATATTTGGATATAATTTTTTCTCTATAAAATATTCATCATTCAGTGCTATACGTTCTAATTCCATAGCAACTTGCAATAATGGATCATCTTTCATATCTAGTTCTGCAAGTACTTCGTGGCAAGTTTGTTGCATAATTTTGCCACGTGGATCGTAATTTTTATATACTCTATGTCCAAAACCCATTAATCTGAAAGGATCATTTTTATCTTTTGCTCTAGCAATATATTCTGGAATACGGTCTACAGAGCCGATTTCTTTTAACATATTTAAATTAGCTTCATTGGCTCCTCCGTGTGAAGGACCCCATAAACAAGCAACACCAGCAGCAATACAAGCAAAAGGATTAGCCCCTGAAGAGCCAGCAAGCCTTACGGTAGATGTTGATGCATTTTGCTCATGGTCTGCATGTAGCACGAAAATACGATCAATAGCTCTGGATAATATAGGGTTAATTTTATACTCAGCAGAAGGTACTGAAAAACACATATTTAAGAAATTAGATGCAAAATCTAAATTGTTGTTAGGGTAAACAAAAGGTTGTCCTAAATGATATTTATAGGTCATAGCCGCTATAGTAGGGACTTTTGCTATCAAACGTATTGAAGCCAGCCAACGTTGCTCAGGATCAGAAATATCAGTTGAATCATTATAAAATGCTGATAATGCACCCATAGCGGCTACCATAATTGCCATTGGATGAGCATCTCTTCTGAATCCAGAGAAGAATTTAATCATTTGCTCATGTAGCATAGTATGATGTGTTACATGATGATTAAATTCTTCTTTTTGTTGTTTATTAGGTAATTCACCCTGTAATAATAAATAGCAAGTTTCAAGGAAATCACCTTTTTCAGCTAATTGTTCAATAGGGTATCCTCTATATAATAGAACACCTTTATTACCATCTATAAATGTAATCTTAGATTCGCAAGCTGCAGTAGATAAAAAGCCAACATCATAGGTAAAAAGTCCGGATTGTTTGTAAAGTGATGAAATATCAATAACATCAGGGCCTAGAGTACCGGAATATATTGGTAATTCAATAGATTTACCATTTACTGTTAGTATGGCTTTATTATCAGACATTTTTGCCTCCTTGGATATAATATTTTGTTTTAATTTTAAAACTGTTATTTTATAACGATTATCTTTTATTAGGTCAACTGACTATTTGCTTATCTAATTGTGAGTTTAATCGTTTTATTGATTCTTGTTTACCTAATATGATTAATAAATCATAAATTGAAATTGAATTATAATCACCGGTCAATGCTATTCTTACGCATGGTCCTATTTGAGCAAATTTTAAATTATTATCATTAAGATATGTTTTTATAACTTCTTCTAAGTTTTTTTTATTCCAATCTTCTATATTAGTAAAAATATTTATTAGGTCTTTAAAAATATCTTTATTAAAGTCGGTTAGCATCTCTTTGGATTTTTCGGTAACTTCCAATGGTAACTTTTTAAAGATAAATTTAGCAGAATTTATTATATCTAATAAAGTTTTTGCTCTTTCCTTTAACGGAGTGAGGGCTAATAGTAACATATTTTTAGTTTCATCTGTTAAATTATTTTTTATAACATCAATATCATCTATCAATGGTAATAATTTTAATATTTCGTTTAATAATTCTTCATTATCCATTATTTTTATATAATGACTATTTATTGCTTCTAATTTTTTAAAATCAAATCTTGAAGAACTTTTATTTATATCTTTTACATCGAACCATTCAATTAATTTATTGGTTGCTATAATTTCATCATTTCCATGACTCCATCCTAGCCGTGCTAAATAATTTCGTAATGCTTCTGGAAGATAGCCCATTTTTTGATAGATATCCACACCTAATGCGCCGTGCCTTTTAGATAATTTACTACCATCTTCTCCTAAAATTAATGGTATATGTGCCATTTTAGGAATTTGCCATTGTAATGCGTTATAAATTATTATTTGCTTAGCTGCATTGGTTAAATGATCATCACCTCTAATAATGTTTGTTATTTGCATATCATGATCATCTACAACAGCTGCTAACATATATGTTGGAGTACCGTCAGAACGTAATATTACAAAATCGTCTAGATCTTCACATGGAAATTGAATAGTTCCTAGCACTTCGTCATTAAGTGTTATGAAGCCGGTTGTAGGGGCTTTAATTCTAATGGTAGGTTTAATATCTTTAGGTGGTGTTTCAGAGGAGTTTCGCCATTTGTTAGGATGTTTTTTTGTTTGATTATTGTTCCTTAATTCTTGTAGTTCTTCAGCTGTGGTATAGCAATAATATGCTTTTCCTGTCTTTAATAATTCCATCGCAACTTCTTGATGACGAGCTATACGTTGTGATTGATAGATAATTTGATCATCATAACAGATACCTAGCCAATTTAGACCATCTATAATAGCGTTAATTGCGGGCTGAGTTGATCTTTTTTGATCTGTATCTTCAATTCTAAGTAAAAATTTACCATTAACATGTTTTGTGTATAGCCAATTAAATAAGGCTGTCCGTGCTCCTCCAATATGTAAAAAGCCAGTTGGGGAAGGGGCAAAACGTGTAATAACATTTTTAGAAGTTGGCATATATGGCTCCAAATGATAAAATATGATAATTAAATAATTTAATAAAATTATGTAATAGCAATAGAATATAGCCGGTATCATAAGAGGAAATTTTATTAAAATGCAAGCACCAGATCCTCTTAATAAAATAAAATATGTGGAAGATAAGATAAATATAGTTGCTAAGATATTAAATTTTATCAATACGATAAAAAATCTTTTTATTCTAGAATATTCTTACGGTACATATTTTAATTGGATACCCGTATTTTTCGCTATAGGTATCTTATTATACTATCACATAGATCTGGAATTGCAATTAACTAGTTTAATCTTATTAAATTTGTTAATAGGAACTTTGATGGTTTTTATTAATAAAAATAAATTTCTTCTTATATTAGTAAGTTATATATTTTTTATTATATTGGGTATGACCTGTGCAAAATTAGAAACAATACGTTTAAATACTAATATGATACCTTCAGCAATAACAACTCACATAATTGCTAAGGTAGAGCAAATTAATTTAGTTAAAAATAATAATTATAGATTAATTTTAGCAACGCAAGATACTTCACAACCTAAATTATCATATGTACCACAGAAAATACAAGTTAAGCTGAATGAACTAATTAGAGATTTACAAATAGGAGATAAATTATCGGGTAAAATAAGACTCAGTCCTTTTAATGGTGCTGAACGATTATCCGGTTTTAATTTTAGTTTTTCTCAATATTTTAACTCTATCGGTGCGCAAGGTGTTTTTTTAAATAAACCAATATTGATAAAACATAAAGATAACTTAACATTAAGCAATAAATTTATGCAATATGTAGAACAAGTTAGATTTAATTTATCGCATCGTATATATGAAGTCTTACCTGGAGAGAAAGGCGCAATCGCGGCTGCATTAATAACCGGTAAAAGAGGAGGTATATCTGAAGAAACTAATTATAATTTAAGGCGATCAGGATTAGCTCATATACTTGCTATATCTGGGTTGCATATGTCTTTAGTTGTTGGACTTATTTTAGTGCTTTTCAGGTATATTTTTGCTTTATTTCCAGTATTTACCTCGCATTATTCTATAAGAAAAATGGTAGCTATTCCTGCTTTGATGGTAGCATTTTTATATTTATTATTATCTGGGATTTCAGTTGCAGCCTTTAGAAGCTTTTTAATGGTATGCGTTATTTTATTAGCTATGTTATGTGGCAGACAGGCATTGACAATAAGAAATTTATCTATCGCAGCATTGGTTATTTTAATATTCTCACCTCATGAAATATTAAATGCTGGTTTTCAATTATCTTTTGGAGCTACATTGATTTTATTGGCATCTATTAATTGGATAGATTTAAGTAAATTATATGCTACTAAAAGAATAGCTAAATTCTATAGGATATTGTGGAATTATATTCTTATACCAATATTAGCTATTGCTATAACTTCTTTTGTTATAGGTTTTGCGAGTGGTATTTATTCTTTATATCATTTTGATAATATTGCAATTTGGGGCGTGGTAAGTAATATTTTAGTTTTTCCTATTATTACATTAATAATTATGCCTTCGGCGTTAATAGCTAGTTTGTTAGTTCCATTTGGAATGGATTATTATATTTTTAAATTAATGGGGTGGGGAATTGAATATGTTATCATGGTCGCTAATTGGGTATCTAGTTGGAGTTATAAAAATAGCTTTGGCTATATGCCCGTATCAACTTTAATCTTTTCAACTTTAGGCTTATTATGTTTGTGTGGTTTTAGAACTAAGTTAGCGGTAGTTTCTATTGTCTTTTTTATATTAGCAGCGGTTAGTTTTTATTTTAAAAAAATACCACATATAATTATCATTAAAAATAATTTAGTAATGATATTAGATAAGCGAGCTATCTCTATTAATAAAAATAACTCAGCTAATAAATTAAGAATTAAAAATTTTATACAACTTTATAAAATAGATCAATTATTACCTCCTTTAACTACGGATTATTTAGCACAATATGGACAATTCATGTGCAAAAAAGGTCTATGTGTTGCTGTATTAAAAAATGGGGATATCATAACCGTTGCAGAGAATAATGGTAGCGCAAAAGCTGCTTGTGAGCTAGGAGATATTGTAATATTAAACTATAAAGGGTATCATAATAGATGTTATAATAAATCATCATTAGTTATTAATAGCTATGACTTAGCAAGGTGGGGTACAGCAATTATAAATATTAATGGCAATAATTATGATGTAAAATATACAGATGGTTCAATATCTCGACCATGGAATAAACATAAAAAATTTATTAGCTTTGATTGATGCTAAATATTTAAAATTTACAGCGTTACCCATAATAAATTACAGAATAGGTATATAATGTTATCTCAAAATGAATTAAAAGAAAAGGCCGCTCAAACAGCAGTTTCATTAGTAAAAAATAATATGAAATTAGGTATAGGTACTGGTTCGACAGTAGATTTTTTTGTGAAATTACTCGCTAAAGAAATACAAAAAGGTTTAAAAATAGTTGGTGTTGCAACCTCAGAACAAACTGCCGCTTTATGTAGAAGTTTAACCGTACCACTAACAACTTTAGAGGAACATCCAGTTTTAGATCTTACTATTGATGGAGCTGATGAAGTTGATCCTAATTTACAATTAATCAAAGGTGGAGGTGGTGCATTACTTCGAGAGAAGATTACCGCTTTCGCTTCTAAAGAAATGGTAGTTATAATTGATGAAAGTAAAAAGGTTAATCAACTTGGTAATTTTCCTCTACCTATAGAAGTTAATAGATTTGGTTGGAAAGCTACTAAAACAGCACTACAACAATTAGCAGAAAAATTTTCTCTAACAGGTGATATTATTTTAAGACACCAAGCTAGTATCCCTTTTATCACAGATGAAGGACATTATATATTAGACGCACATTGGAGTAAGTTATCAGAGCTAAAAATTTTAGCTGCAAAGTTAGAACAAATACCAGGGGTAGTGCAACATGGGTTATTTATAGATATGGCAACTAAAGTAATAGTAGCGCAACCTAATGGCGATATTAAAATTATTGAAGCAAAAGATAAAAGGTAGAAAAATGAGAGAATATGATTATGATTTATTTGTAATAGGAGGAGGATCTGGAGGAGTAAGGGCGGCTCGTCTTGCTGGTCAATTAGGAAAAAAAGTAGCGTTAGCAGAAGAATATCGAATTGGTGGTACTTGTGTAGTGCGTGGTTGTGTTCCTAAAAAATTATATGTATATGCCTCTCGATACCATGAAATGTTTGAAGATTCACAAGGATTTGGTTGGGCGTATAATGGAATAAGTTTTGATTGGAAAAAATTAGTTGCTGCTAAGGATAAAGAAATTAGAAGGTTAGAAAAAATTTATCAGTCAGGCTTGTCAGCTGCAAAAGTTGAGATTTTTGAAGATAAAGCCGTTTTTTTAGATAATCATACTCTTAAATTACAAAAATCAAATAAAATAATTACTGCTGATAAAATATTAATAGCAACTGGTTCTACACCTTTAACTAATTTACCTATTGAAGGATTGGAGCATGGACTGACAACTAATGAATTATTTAACTTACCTGAATTACCAAAGTCTATAGTAATTGCTGGCGGAGGCTATACTGCGGTAGAATTTGCTAATATTTTTCATGGTTTAGGAGTTAACGTCACTTTAGTGCATTGGAAAGATTATATATTATCATCTTTTGATATGGATTTACGTGAAGGTTTACAATCTGCGATGAAAGAAAAAAATATAAAATTTGCTACTGGAGTTACAATTACGAAAATTGATAAAATAGATTCTCAATATAAGGTGATTTTGTCTGATGGTAAGGAGATAAAAACAGATATTGTAGTTCTGGCTCTAGGTCGTCATCCTTATGTAAAAGGTTTAGGGTTGGAAAATACTGATGTTATATTGAATCAGTCAGGTTTAATATGTGTAGATAATTACTTGAAAACTACGGCAGATAATATTTGGGCGTTAGGTGATGTAGCTAATCATTACCAACTTACTCCTGTTGCGATACATGAAGCTATGTGTTTTATTCAAACTGTCTTCCATAATAAACCTACTAGCCCGGATTATGAATATATTGCAACGGCGGTTTTTTCTCAGCCAGAAATTGCAAAAGTAGGACTAAGTGAAGCAGAGGCAGCCACTTCTTTATTATCAGTAGAAATTTATAAGACTTCATTTCGTCCTATGGTACATAGTTTGTCAGGTAGAAATGCAAAATGTTTTATGAAATTAGTAGTAGATTCTAATAGTCGTTTAATAGTAGGAGCACATATGCTAGGAGAAAATGCAGGCGAAATAATTCAATTATTATCGGTTGCATTAAAAGGCAAATTAACTAAAGAGCAATTTGATGCTACTATGGCAGTACATCCAACTATAAGTGAAGAATTTGTAACTATGTATCAGCCAAATTATTGTTATGTAGAGGGGCAAAAAATCGGCGGTTGTTAGCGAACAGGTCATAATATGACGCAAATAACAGATAATAAAAAATTAGATATAACTTCTTGGCGGTATAAGAAATCTCAACAAATTCCAATTTATAATAATCAAAAAAAATTAGAATTAGTGGAGGAGACTTTAAAAAAATATCGCCCTTTAGTAGTTGTAAATGAAATTGAACAATTGCTTGAAGATATAACTCAGGTGCAAAGGGGGCAGGGTTATATTTTGCAAGCTGGAGAATGTGCTGAACGATTTGCAGACAATAATTATGCTTTTGTGAAAAATTTTTATTATTTTTTTAAGCAATTGATAAAAATTTTATCTAGGGACGGTAATGAGAATTTTGTACATATAGGTAGAATAGCAGGACAATTTGCTAAGCCAAGAACTAATCTATATGAAAATAAAGATAATAAAAGAATCCTAGCTTATAGAGGAGATATTATTAACGATATAGCCGAGGATATTATTAAACGGCAACCCGACCCTAGTAGGCAAATTAAGGCCTATTATCAGGCAGAATATATTTTAAAATTATTGAATTATTTCGTTAATAAGGAAAAGAATAAACAAAATTTTTACGTTAGTCATGAAGCTTTATTATTGAATTATGAAGAGGCATTAACTAGAGTCGATGTTAATGGTAACTATTATAATAGCTCTGCTCATATGGTCTGGATAGGGAATCGCACGCGTCAACTTGATCATGCGCATGTAGAATTTTGTAAAAATATCGTTAATCCTATAGGTATTAAATGTGATGATAAAATTACCGCAGAAGAATTATTAAAGTTATTGGATATTTTGAATCCTAATAATAAAGATGGTAAAATAATTCTTATTACTAGGTTTGGCTATGATAAAATTGAAACAGTTTTACCAAATTTAATTAAGGCTGTACAATCATTTGGAAATAATGTCACTTGGATTTGCGATCCTATGCATGGTAATAATGTAGTATATAACAATTATAAAACGCGTAAATTTGAACATATATTATCAGAAACAGCATCTTTTTTTGAGATTCATAAGAGAATGGCTAGTCATCCTGGAGGTATACATTTAGAAATAACTGAAAAAATGGTGAGTGAATGTTTAGGTGGTTATAAGCATCAGATTACTGAAGATCAGCTATCAGAACGTTATTTAACCAATTGCGATCCTCGATTAAATCGACAACAATCATTAGAGTTAGCTACTTTTGTAGCTGATAAAATAGCTAATAATAAATAAGGAAAAATATTTTGAAAATTTTCTTAGCGCAATTAAATCCAACAGTAGGTGATATAGCTAATAATTTAAAGTTAGCTTTAAATTATTATAGTAAGGCGAAAGCAGTTAAGGCTGATATTATCGTTTTTAGTGAATTATTTATTTGTGGATATAGTCCACAGGATTTAGTAAAATTACAATCTTTTTTGCAGGAATGTGAATTAGCTATCATGGAATTAACGCAAGCTACTAAAGATAGTGATACAGCTATTTTAGTTGGTTCTCCTATAGTTGATAGTAATAATATTTATAATGCGGCTTTATTATTAGATAAAGGTGAGATTATTGCAAAAAGTTATAAATATCATCTTCCTAATTATAAAGAATTTTCTGAGAAAAGAATTTTTTCCACGGCTGAATTACCCAGGGTTATTAATTTTAGAGATAAAAAAATAGCTATGCCTATATGCGAAGATATTTGGCAAAATTCTGATTTAATATCTCATTTAAAAATGCAAGGTGTAGAATTATTATTAGTTATGAATGCTTCGCCTTATACTGTTAATAAGATGAAATTACGTCATAATTTAGTTAGAAATATTACTACAAAAATTTCTGTACCATTAGTGTATGTTAATCAAATTGGTGCGCAAGATGGATTAATTTTTGATGGAGGATCTTTCGTATATAATGCAACAGGAGATTGTATCCTCCAATTAGCACAATTTAAGGAAGATACTGCTTGTTATGATTTGGATATTAATAATAAGATAAATTATGAAAATTTAATATTAAATCAGGAAGAAGCAAATTATCAAGCTTGTGTTTTAGGGCTAAGAGATTATATCCTTAAAAATAATTTTAAGAAAGTAATTGTAGGTTTATCTGGCGGTATAGATTCTGCTTTATCTACGGTAATGGCTGTAGATGCTATTGGGGCTGAAAATGTTTCTTGTTATATGTTACCATATAAATATACTTCTGATGACTCATTAATAGATGCAGAAATATCTGCTAAATTGTTGGGCGTAGATTATCATGTTATTCCAATTAATCAAGCTGTAGAAGCTAGTTTAACTAGTTTGTCATCTTTATTTGCTGGTTATCAATCAGATACTACAGAGGAAAATATTCAAAGTAGAATAAGAGGCGTCTTTTTGATGGCTTTAGCTAATAAATTTAATAGTTTATTAATAACGACAGGAAATAAATCAGAATTAGCCGTAGGTTATGCTACCCTTTATGGAGATATGAATGGAGCATATAATCCTATCAAAGATCTATATAAAACTGAAGTTTATAAATTAGCTAGGTGGAGAAATGCTAATTATATAGATGGTTTATTAGGTATTAAAGGTAAGGTAATAGCTGAAAATATTCTAACTAAAGAACCATCTGCAGAATTACGAGATAATCAAAAAGATACTGATAGTTTACCACCTTATGATATATTAGATAAAATTTTATATAAGTTAATAGAGGAAGAAAAAAGTTTAAAACAAATAATATCAGATGGTTATAATGAAACTATTGTTGCTAAGATAGAAAATTTATTATACTTATCAGAATATAAAAGAAGTCAGGCCGCAATAGGTACTAAATTAACAGAACGCTCTTTAGGTATTGATAGACAATATCCTATAACAAATTCTTATCGAGATAAATTTAGGTAACAAATAAAGTAGAGTAAAATAATGATTAAAGTTCGTTTTGCACCCTCACCAACTGGGTATATTCATATTGGTAACGCACGTGCAGCCTTGTTTAATTGGCTATATGTTTTAAAAAATAATGGTAATTTTATTCTGCGTTTTGATGATACTGATAGTAGCCGTTCAAAAGAAGAATATATAACTGCTATAAAGGAAGATCTTGACTGGTTGCAGATAGAAGTTTCAAATTTTTATTTTCAATCTAAACGTACAAAATTATATGATGATGCGGTTGAACAGTTAAAACAAAAGGGTTTATTGTATCCTTGTTATGAAACATCTGAAGAACTAGAACGAAAACGAAAATTACGTTTAGCGCGTAAGTTACCACCTATATATGGTAGAGATGCGTTGAAGTTAACTGAACAAGAAAAAAGAGATTATGAGAGTGAAGGTCGTAAACCGCATTGGCGTTTTTTACTACCAAATTTTGATAAAAGTCCTTTTGATGTACGTAGAACATTAATAGAGTGGGATGATGTAGTTAGAGGAAAACAGATAGTAGATATGGGCTCTATATCTGATCCAGTTTTAGTAAGAGCCGATGGAAGTTATTTATATACTTTACCATCAGTTGTTGATGATATTGATATGGAGATAACTCATATTATCAGAGGAGATGATCATATAACTAACACTGGTGCACAAATTCCTATTTTTAATGCTTTAGGCGCTAAAGCACCTGCATTTGGTCACTTTAACTTACTAACTACGGATAGTGGTGCTGGTTTATCTAAAAGAAAAGGAGATCTAGCTATTCGTAATTTAAGAAATGCAGGATTTGAACCGATGGCTGTAGCATCTTTAGCTGTATTAATTGGAAGTTCTAAAAATGTAGTCGCTTATGATGATATGAAGTCATTAAGTGAAGTTATATCATCACAAGATACTTCACGTTCTACTGCTCAATTTAGTGAAAATGATTTACCTAATTTAAATCGTCAATTAGTTCATCGTTATGAGTTTGAGCAAGTAAAAGATAGACTAGCTGCCTTGAATATTGAAGGTGAAAAGGCTAAATTATTTTGGGATAATTTTAAATCTAATTTAACATTTGTTAACGAGGCTAAAATTTGGTGGGAGATGTTACAAGCTAACTTTGATATAAATGTGGCATTAAGTGATGATGATAAAAATTATATAAAAATAGCTTTAGAATATTTACCTACAGGTCAATGGGATAATCAAACGTGGTTTAATTGGTGTGATAAACTTAAGCAAGTAACCGGTCGTAAGGGTAAAAATTTATTTATGCCTTTGCGGTTAACTTTAACCGGTCAGGAGCATGGTCCAGATTTAGCTAGTATTCTGCAGTTGATAGGTTATCAGGAAGCAAAAAATAGATTGAATAATATAATTAATAAGTAATTTATTTTGGTTATTAGCTAAGTTTATTCATATTTAAATTGTTGTAACTTAGCTAATATTTATAATTAATAGCTATTAGGAGTTAAGAATAGCTTGAATAATATAATCAATAAGTAATTTATTCTGCTCATTAGCTAAGTTTATTTATATTTAAACTGTTATAACTTAGCTAAGGTTTATAATTAATAACTTTTTACAAAGTCAACGAACTAATGAATAATTGATTTTATTGCTTTATTATTATTTATTCAATCAGCATAAAAGCTGGTATATTATCACCAAAACCTAATATTATATTTTCAGATTTATTTTTTTCAATTTTATTCTGGTTATTAGTTGTTTTTTTAGTGTCAGAAGGATTAATCGCTGCTACTTTCTTGCGCTTTTTTTTATTTGTTTTTTCAATAGCTTCAGTCGTTTCTGTTGGTTTTATTGTTTGTGTCTTAATATCTGAGATATCATTGTTTAATTGTAACCAATTTATTTTTTCTTCGATAATTGTTTCTATATTTTTTAGATATTTTTCATCAGACTTAGTAACTATAGTAAAAGCTTTTCCAGCTCTTCCAGCTCTACCTGTTCTGCCAATACGATGAACATAATCTTCGGCTTGTAAAGGTACATCAAAATTAAATACGTGACTTACTTCAGGTACGTCTAAACCTCTTGCAGCGATATCTGATGCAATTAAATATTTTAGGCGACCCTCGCGGAAATTTTTCAAAATGGTTGAGCGATCAGATTGTTCCATATCACCATGTAATGTTCCAGCATCGTAACCGTGTTTACTCATGGAACGAAATAAGGTTATTACATCCTTTTTTCGGTTGCAAAAGATTACAGCATTTTGTATTTGCTCTTTTTCTAATTCTAAAATATTACGTAAGATCTTCCTCTTATGCCAATCTTTTTCTTCGGATTGGACTAACCATTGTTCAATTGTTTTTGCGGTAGAGGATATAGGAGCTACTTCTATAATTTTAGGATCTAATAAAAATTTATTGGTTAATTTTTGTATCTCATCAGGCATTGTTGCTGAAAATAGCAGGGTTTGTCTTCTAGGTGGAATAATATCTGATAATTCTTCAATATCAGGCATAAATCCCATATCTAGCATTCGATCCGCTTCATCAATTACCCACAATTCTAATCCTGTTAATAATAATTTACCTTTTTTAAAATGGTCTAATAATCTTCCAGGGGTAGCAATAATAATATCTACACCTTTATCTAGAATTTTTTCTTGTTGACCAAAGGAAACGCCGCCAATTAATAGAGAAATCTTTGGTGCAGGCGAGACAATAAATTGTTGAAAACTTTCAGCGACTTGTGTTGCTAACTCTCTGGTAGGTTCTAAGATTAAAAATCTTGGTAATCTTGCCCTTGATTTTTTTTGTTCTAAAAAATTTAAAATTGGCAATACAAAAGAAGCTGTTTTACCTGTACCCGTTTGAGCTATACCTAAGATATCCATACGTTGTAAAATATACGGTATAGATTCCTCTTGAATAGGTGTAGGAACCTCGTAGGAAGCGTTTGTTATGGCTGTTAAAATTTTAGGTGATAATTTAAGATCAGCAAAGCTTTTCAAAAAAAATAATCCTTTTATTAATAAATGTTTTTCAGTTTGTACTTTACTATTAACTATATGTCAACAATTATATAAAATTTGTACTATCCATTGTAATAAAGTAAAATAACATTTTTAATTTATATTAGTTTTTGCTATGGTCGTAAACTAACAATATCTTTAACCCTTTAAGTTAACGGATTATTAATATGATCTATTTAAACAATTTAGTTAATAATTTTAACTATAATTTATCTAAGCAAAATCCTTATTTACCAAAAGTTGCGGTAGCACCAATGTTAGATTGGACAGACCGTCATTGTAGATTTTTTCACCGTCAACTAACCTCTTATACTCTATTATTTACCGAAATGATAGTAGCTGATGCTATAATTCATGGTCCTAGAGATAGATTATTAGCTTTTTCTAGTATTGAAAAGCCTTTAGCGGTCCAATTAGGCGGATCTGATATAACTAAATTAACTGAAGCAGCAAAAATTGTTGCTGATTATGGATATAATGAAATAAATATTAATTTAGGTTGTCCATCAGAAAAAGTGCAAGCAGGACAATTTGGAGCTTCTTTAATGCAACAACCAATTCATGTTGGTAATTTGGTAGCGGCGTTAAAAAAAGCTGTTAATATACCTATAACGGTTAAATGTAGAATAGGTATTGATCAACATCCTATCCCTGATCTATTAAATACCATTGGTGATATTATGGTGGATAATGGTGTAGATGCTTTATGGATCCATGCAAGAAAAGCATGGTTAAATGGATTATCCCCTAAAGAAAATAGAGAGGTACCTTCATTAGAGTATGATGTAGTTTATAATTTTAAATTACGTCATCCAAATTTATTTGTTGGAATTAATGGCGGGATAGAGACAGTAGAACAAATAACAGAACATCTTAACAATGTTGATGCGGTCATGATAGGACGTAAAGCCTATAAATATCCACGTTTATTAACAAAAATGGATAATTCAATCTATAATAGAAACAGTAAAACTGTTAATTATGCTGAAGTTATAGATATAATGGTAGATTATGCAGATAGACATATTAAAAATGGCGGTAAATTATCACATATCTCAATGCATATGTTAGACCTTTTTAATGGATATGAAGGAGCTAAAAATTGGCGACGTATCTTATCAAACGATGCAAGAAAAGAAGGAGTGCAAGCAGATCTTATTAAAATGGCTTTTGAACAAATAGATTTTAGTAAAAATAATATAGAATAATATAGGATAATATTGATGAAACCTTTAAATTCTTTCAGAGAATTATTAAACCAATTAACTGAAGCAGAGACAAAATTTATTAATAAAGCAACTGCTAGAGTACAAGATCTAGAAGCAAATTCATCAGGTAAATGGGGCAAATTAGGAGAAATAGCTATATTTTTATCTGGTTGGAAAGCTAAAGAAAGACCCTTAATCACTAAACCTTTGTTAGCTATTTTTGCTGGTAAACATGCAGTTATTGAGAATAATTTAGCTGGAAAAAATAATAATTTTACAGAGAGTTTAGTTAAATTATATATTAAAGGTTCAACAGCGACTAACCAAATATGTGTATCTCATAATTTAAGTTTAAAGATATTTGATTTAGCTTTAAAATATCCAGCAGATGATTTTTTAATGCAAGAATCTATGACAGAAAAAAATTGTGCCGCTACTATGGCCTTTGGAATGGAGGTTACAGCAGATAATGTTGACCTATTATGTTTATCTAGCCTAGGATGGGAGAATAATTTTATCGCTTCAACTATAGCTTTTGCTTTATATGGTGGAAAGGCAGAAGATTGGCTAGTTATGACACAGCAAGACACAAAAGAAATTTTATCATATAAAGCAGAATTAATTGAACAGGCAGTTAATTTACATAAACAATATCTTACTGATTCTTTTGAAATTTTAAAATATTTTGGTGGTAGAGAATTTGCTGCAATGACAGGAGCAATATTAGCGGCCAGGATGAATAAAATACCCGTAATTTTAGATAATTTTACAGCGGTAGTAGCCGCGGCTATATTACATAGCTACGATAGTAAAGCTTTAGATCATTGTTTAATAGCTTCTTTACCTAATGAGAAAATAGCCAATAAATTAGCAGAGAAATTAAATAAAAAACCTTTATTGAATTTAAATATAACTAGTGAAGAAGGTATGTCCGCAGCATTAGCCGCTAATATAGTAAAAGATGCAGCTTTGATTTTTCATAATAGTGAATATGATCAGCTAGACAATAGTTAGCTAATCGTATTTTATGTTATCAGTTATATTTTGTTAGATAGTAATATTATTTATGTTATCAGATATTTTTAATAGACATTAATTATTATTGATGTCTATTTTTCATGCGCCATTTTTTAGGTTCAATAAAATATCCATATTTCCAAAGACCTAGTTGTTTTTCTCTAGCTAATTTCTCACTATTTTCGTAGGCGCCATAACTAACAGCCCAACCTAATTCAACCATTCTTTTATTAATGTTCGTACTATCAACGTAACATACAGCTAATAGCCTATTATATTTATCATAAATATTATTTTTATTGTCTTTTTTAGCAAAGCATCTTACTGGTTTTTTATTAATTAGGTTTTTAAGGGTATTGATAGCTATAATTCCACAAGCGGCTGGTTTAGTTAATTTTTTGGATTTATAGCATTTTTGTAATGCTTCAGGTGCATCTATGCCCCATAATCTTATTTCTTGTCCAGCTATATTTAGCCCATCGCCGTCAGTTATTTTTGCATAACCTTGAATAGTTGCGAATCTAGCAGGTAAGTAAGGGTGTAACCGATCTTCAAACCAACTTATGCTAATGCTGAGTAATAAAATTGCTAAAATTAATATACGATATTTGAAAAAATGTAAGAATCTATATTTATTAGCTTTAAATCTATATGGTAACATAAAAACATCATACAAGATAATAAAATAGGGCATATAATACGCCCTATAAAGTTACCGAAGAATTATTTATTTAATTTTTGTTTCTTTAAATTCTACATGTTTGCGTACGATTGGATCATACTTACGTTTTGTCATTTTATCTGTCATTACGCGACTATTTTTTGTGGTAACATAAAAGTACCCAGTGTCTGCTGTAGATAAAAGCTTAATTTTAATGGTATTTGCCTTAGCCATGATATTTTATCCAATTAAAGAATATGTTAATATAGAGTTTTTATCTCGAAAATAATGGTTAAAATGACGAAATTTATAAAAAATGTCAAGTGTAAAATATATTTTAATATCTTTTTTTATAGTTTTTGTGTTTAATCTTAGGATATCTAAGCTGAATAGCAAAATCAAATTTCCTTGGTTTGGTAATTAAATGTAATAATAATGAACCAGATATTTTTTGTATTTCTTTTAATACAACTTCTACACTGTCACCTAACTGATATCCTTGTCGCTTTTTTTCTCCAATTAAGCAATGATGTTGCTCATCATAAAAATAATAATCATTTTTAAGACTCGATAGAGGAATAAATCCATCTGCTCCTAACTCATCTAAAGTTACAAATATTCCAGAAGAAGTAATACCACTGATATAGGCATGAAAATGACAATTAGCTTTATCAGATAAATAACAGGCCACTAATCTATCAATTGTTTCTCTTTCAGCTAATATAGCACGTCTTTCCTTATATGAAAGACTATCAGATATTTCCGTTAATGATTTTTCTTGTAGCTCTTCTAATGGATATTTACCTAATTCTAGTGTTTTAATAATAGCACGATGGATAATAAGATCACTATAGCGTCGGATAGGGGATGTAAAATGAGTATAATTAGCTAAATTAAGACCAAAATGACCAATATTCTTAGTTGAATATTTAGCCTGACTTTGTGACCGTAAAATTACCTGATTCATTAAATGTTTTTGTTCAGTAGCTAATGGAGATTTTAATAATTTATTAAATTGTTGAGTATCAATATTTTCTTCATTATCGAATTTTAGATTAAAGTTTTTTAAAAATATTTTTAAATTTTCAGTTTTAGTATCGCTTGGTTTATCGTGTATACGATATAAAAGTTTTTGTTCTTTGGTCTGTAATAATTCTGCGGCAGAAATATTAGCTTGTATCATAAATTCTTCTATTAATTTATGTGCTTCTAATCTATCTGGAATAAAAACTTTGGTTATATGACCAAATTCATCTAATATAATTTTACGTTCTGGTAAATCTAAATCTAAGGGTGCTCTTTTGTCTCTAGCTTTACTAATTAATTTATATGACTTCCATAAATTATTTAAAGCAATTGCTAAGTTATTATCTTTTTCTAGAGATGGATTATCAAAAAATCTTTGAGCTTCTTGATAAGTAAGTTTAGCATGAGAACGCATAAAAATTCGTTGAAATTTATATGATATTTTATTGCCATTACGATTGAATTTCATCGTAACACATAAAGCTGGTCTATCTTCATTTTCTTTTAATGAACATAGATTGTTAGATAATTTTTCTGGTAACATAGGAACTACATTATCAGGAAAATAAACTGAATTACCACGTTCGAATGCTTCTTTATCAATCTCTGAGTTAGGTTTTATGAATGCTGATACATCCGCTATAGCTACTGATATATTATAACCACCAATATTATCTTTATCAGTGTCAGGATAAACTAATACAGCGTCATCATGGTCTTTAGCATCGCTAGGGTCAATAGTAACAAAAAATTTATCACGCCAATCTAAATAATCTTTATTAGGAAATTTAGGTAAGGTTAATTTACTGGTTTCCTCTAATGCACGGTCAGAGAATATATAAGGTAATTCATGACTATGAATTGCCATATAACTTATTTGTTTTTCATTATTAGCATCCCCCAAAATTTTCTCTAACTTAGCTAAAGGAAAACCATATTTTTTTTGTCCTTGTAACGTTATTTCTATTAAGCAACCATTGAAAATACTTGATTTTTGTTGCTCTGTTAAGAGAAGAATCGAGGTAGGGTTTTTTCTATCAATTGGATAAACATACCAGTCTTTACCATTCCAATCTGTAACTCCTAAAAATTTATTATTAGTTTTTGGTAATAATTTTTTTATACGAGCATAAAATTGTTTATTTTCATTATCATCATAAGAAGCATATATTTCTGCTATTATTTGATCTCCAACCCCCGCGACGATTTTTTTCGTTGCAGTAAAGTTATTAATAATTATATTATCAATAACTTTACTACCTTTTCTCATTTCAGCAATTAATTCTCCATCTTTATTACGACTAATGATGTTAACTACAGCTGTAGATATTTCATGTGTATAAAGCATATAAGCTTTAGCATTTTTCTTTAATTTTTTTTCTTGTACCAATCTAATTAATTGCTTTTTAAATAATTTTAATTGTTCCGCATTTATATTAAAAGCTTTACAAATATCTTTTAATTTATTTTTTTGCGGATATTGACGTAAATATTGCAAAATTTCTTTGCTCTTTGGTAATGAGGACATCAGACTAAGTGGTTTTAATTTTTTTTTAGTCATTTTAATTATCCTAATTCTTTATTTCTTGGTTTTTCTAGTAGTTTTAGCTTTTGCTGTGGTTTTCTTAACTGGTTTCTTTTTGTCGTTACCAAGCTTAGCTTGTTTGTTTTTAATTAATTCTATAGCTTCTTCAAAAGATATATCTGCTATCTCAATAGTTTTAGGAATTGTTACATTTAACTTACCCCATTTTATATAAGGTCCAAAACGACCAGAAAGAACATTAATTTCACCACCATCGGGATGCGAGCCTAGTTGTTTTAATGGTTCAGATTTAGCTCTCGAGGTTGTTTTATTAGCTTCTGGAGGTTGTGCCATTAAAGATAATATTTGCTCAAGGTCACTTTTAAATATATCTTCTATATCATTTAATTTAGTATATTTACCGTCATGTAAAATATATGGTCCAAAACGTCCGAAATTAGCAATAATTTCTTTACCAGTTTCTGGATGAATACCAATAGTTTTTGGTAATGATAATAAATTTAAGGCGCGTTCTAATGACAACTCTTGATTTTGCCAGATTAGCGGGATTGAAGTTTTTTTAGCTGTTTTTCCTTCTCCTAATTGTACATAAGGTCCAAAGCGACCATTACGTAACGTTATTTCTTCTCCTGATATTGGATCATTACCTAAGCTTTTATCTTCAGTTGCCTCATTGTTATTTGCATCATTATCACCTAGAAATTTTTTAGTATAATTACAGTCAGGATAATTTGAGCAGCCAATAAATGCACCAAATTTACTTGTTTTTAATGATAGTTGTCCATTAGCGCATTTAGGGCATTTCCTACCGTCAGGATTATCTTCTGTAGGTGTAAAAATTAAGGTACTTAGTTTTTCATTTAAAATATCCAATACATTAGTAATGCGTAATTTTTGTGTTTTATCTATTGCTTCAGAGAAATCTTGCCAAAAATCATTTAATAATTCTTTCCATTTATACTTACCGTCTGAAATTAAATCTAATTTTTCTTCTAAGCTGGCGGTAAAATCATATTCTACATAACGTGAGAAAAAATTAGCTAGAAAAATTGTTACCAATCTACCTTGTGCTTGAGGAATCAGTCTCTTATTTTCTATTGTAACATAATTGCGGTCACGTAAGGTAGCTAAAATAGTAGCATAAGTTGAGGGTCGCCCTAATCCTATTTCTTCTAGTTTTTTTATTAAGCTAGCTTCTGAATAGCGTGGTGGCGGTTCTGTATGATGTTGTTGTGTTAGAATATCTTGTAGGGCTAGTAATTGATCTTTTTTTAATAGTGGTAGTTTTTTACTTTCTTCTTCATTATCATTACTGGTTTTAATATCACTATAAACGGAGAGAAACCCATCAAACTTTTGCACAGAACCTACTGAACGCAATTTTGCTTCTTTATTTTCAGCGATAGCAGAAATCTGGATAGTAGTACGATCAATTATAGCTGAATTCATTTGACTCGCGATAGTTCGTTGCCAAATTAACTCATATAATTTGGCTTGATCATTATCTAAGTATGACTTAATATCCTTAGGTAATTGGTTGATATCAGTCGGTCGTATAGCTTCATGTGCTTCTTGTGTGTTTTTCGCTTTATTAGCGTAAAAACGTGGTTTTTCAGGTACATATGCTGAACCGAAACATTTATTAATTGTATCTCTTATAGTTGGTAAAATTTCAGGGGTTATTTGTATGCCATCAGTACGCATATAAGTAATAAGACCGGTTGTTTCACCACCTATATCAATTCCTTCGTATAATTTTTGGGCAATAGTCATTGTTTTTGAAGGAGAAAAGCCAAATTTAGAAGAAGCTGCTTGTTGTAAAGTAGATGTAGTAAAAGGTGGAGCAGGGTGTCTCTGGATTGGTTTTGCTTCTATATCAACAACTTTATAATCAGCATTCATTAAGAAGTTTTTTAATGATTCTGCTTGAGATTGATTTTGAATAGTTAATTTTTCAATTTTTTGTTGGTTGAATTCAACTAGACGAGCTAAAAAATTTTCTTTTTCATTTGTTTGTAATTCAGCTTGTATATCCCAATATTCTTCAGATTTAAAATTTTCTATTTCAGTTTCTCTATCATGTACTAATCTTAGCGCTACGGATTGTACTCTACCAGCAGATCTTGCTCCTGGTAGTTTCCTCCATAATATAGGAGATAGATTAAAGCCTACTAAATAGTCTAATGCTCGACGAGCTAAATAAGCGTCAACTAAATTTTGGTCGATATCTCTAGGATTAGCTATAGCCTGTTGAATAGATTGTTTAGTAATAGCATTAAATACTACGCGTTGAATTTTCTTGCCTTTTAACAATTTTTTGTCGCTTAACACTTCAATTATGTGCCAAGAGATAGCCTCACCTTCGCGATCAGGGTCAGTTGCTAAAATAAGTGTATCAGCGTCTTTTAAAGCATTTTTAATTTCTGTAATTCTTGTTTTAGAACTAGAATCAATTTCCCATATCATGCTAAAATTATCTTCGGGGAGTACCGATCCATTTTTTGAGGGTAAATCACGTATATGACCAAAGGAAGCTAATACTTTATAGTCATTTCCTAAATATTTATGTATTGTCTTTGCCTTCGCGGGAGATTCAACAACTACAAGTTTCATAATTTATTCCTTTATATCACTATCTACTATTTATTCTATATATATTATTTAATATAAAATAATATAGACTTTTTAGACTTTTAACCTAAATATATAATATATTTACTAATAAACGTTAAATTCGAGGCGAAAGATGCAAAAAAATATAAACAACGATAAGTTGCAATATATCATTGATATGACTCATCAATTAAGTGTCATGGCTAAAGAGGAAGGGTTTTTTGACATTTATCATGCCCTGAATATTGCTGTTGAGATAGGTAAAAATATCGTGTATACAGAATGTAGTTGAGAATTTTTATTTTTTTAGGGCTACCATACTACCTGATAATCTTTGTAGTTGTCCTGTGATTTCTAACTCAGTTAAAACTATTGAAAGTTCAGATATTTCACTATTAGTAGCATATGAGAGAAAATCTATACTAACTGGTGTTACGCTGAGTAATTCTAGAACTTTTTGTTTAAGATCTTTCTTTTTGTGAAGAAAAATATTTTTAGAGTTATTGTTAACTTCTATGGTTGAATCATTGTTCATAAAATTAAAAGATGCTTGTTTTTTCTGAGTTAGTGTTTTTGTAATGGAGATATTTGGTTTATTATATAATGGTAATAAGTTATCTAAAATATCTTGAGGTTTCATAACCATAATAGCGCCAGCTTTTATTAAATTATTCGTACCAGTAGCACGTGGGTCTAAAGGAGAACCAGGTAAGGCGAATACTAATCTGCCTAATTCATTAGCTAAGCGTGCAGTGATTAATGTGCCTGATTTTTCTGCTGCTTCTATTACTAAAAGCCCCATACTACAAGCAGCTATGATGCGATTACGTTTTGGAAAATCTAATGCGCGGGCTACATAATTAACTGGAGCATCGCTGATAATAGCACCACCGTGATCAAGAATAGAATGATAAAGAGCCTTATTTTCTATAGGGTAAATATTATTTACTCCGCCTGCTAATACAGCTATAGTTCCAGTTTTTATGCTAGCTCTATGTGCTGCTGTGTCTATGCCTCTTGCTAGCCCTGAAACTATTATAATATCATTCTGGTTTAATTCACAGATAAAATCTTGGGTTAACTTGAGACCGGCAGCAGAAGCACTCCTAGATCCTACTACGGATAAAGAATTTTTATTAAAAATATCAATATTACCAATTATAGATATTACTGGAGGAGGATTATCACTATTTTTTAATAAAATAGGATATCTAGGATCATCATAAGTAAGAAAAGTTATATTATTTTTATTAGCAAAATTAATTTCTCTTTCAATTATTTTTTTATCAATTAATTTGTAACGATTATTATTTAATGTAGAATTTTCAAGATTTTCGATAGCTATTTCAGCTGACGTATAGCGACTAAGTAATTTGTAAAAAGCAACATTGCCTATGTTATCACTTCTTATTAGGCGTAGGTAGTTAAATAGCTTTTCTTGAGTATTGTTGTAATAACTTTGTTCAGATATTTTGTGATTCATATCTTATTGTGAAAGCTTTTCTTTTCTTCCCCTCTAGCTAGCCGGATTATATTATCTTTATGCCTAAGATAGATTAATAAGGTCATTACGATAAACATTATAGAAATTATATTAGTTTGAAGCAATAAAAATGGTATAGGTGCAAATAAAGTTGCTAATAATGCAGATAGTGAAGAGTAGCAACTTATAGCTAAGGTAATTATCCAAATAATTGTAAATAATAAAGCTATGAATGGGGCTATAGCAAATAAGATACCAAAATAAGTAGCAACCCCTTTACCGCCTTTAAAATTTAACCAAACAGGGTATAAGTGTCCTAAGAAAGTAAAAAAACCAGCTATTAGAGCTAAATTAGAATTAAAATAATATTCAATTATAATTATTGATAAATAACCTTTAAATGCATCTAATAGTAAAGTTAACATAGCTAAAAATTTGTTGCCAGTTCGTAAAACATTGGTAGCACCAATATTACCTGAACCAATATCGCGGACATCTGTACCAATAAAAAATTTAGTAAGTAATAAACCAAAAGGAATGGAGCCTAATATATAGCCTATAATAGCTATGCTAGGATAAATAAATACTATATTATCAGTCATTTTTTAACTCGCTAATAGATTGTTCATTTACGAAATTACCAGAAATTATAGGGTGATGATAGCCAAAAAAAGCAGCATCAACATAAGCATAATCAATAGCGTTGGTTGGACTAAAACGCCAAATTTTTTCTGTGTCTAAAATTATCATATTCGCTCTTTCTCCTATATCTATAGAAGAGCCTTTGA
Organism: Bartonella sp. DGB1; assembly: GCF_041345015.1. NCBI lineage: Bacteria > Pseudomonadati > Pseudomonadota > Alphaproteobacteria > Hyphomicrobiales > Bartonellaceae > Bartonella > Bartonella sp. DGB1. Next base: position 848,270 of record NZ_CP166769.1, on the reverse strand, counting down.
TATTGAATATTTTTGCGGGATTGGTGGAAATTAATTCTACTAATCTAGGTAAAGTAATATATCCATCATGATATAATCTTAATGTTGCTGGTAACAATATATCTAAGTTAGCAGTACCTACCGGTGATTTAGCAAAAGTTGTTCTTTTATCAGCGGTTGTATAGCTTACATGGTGCGAGGATATAATATTTATAATATTGTTTTTTAATCCACTTATTAACGCTTGGCGATCATTTTCAGAACGTAATGGAATAGATAATTTTAAATTATTATTATAATCTCTTAAATCTAATTCATTGAATGATAGATGTTCAATAGATACAGCAGCAGTTAGTTCAGGTAAATATTCTTTTGCATTACGAATAATTTCTACAGATTTTTTAGTAGAAATTTGAGCAACATGTAATTTAGTTTGTGTAGCTTCTGCGATCCTTAAATCACGTTCCAGGGCAATAATTTCTGCTAATTCATTATTTGGAGTAAGTCCTAATAAAGTAGTCGCTAAACAATCATTTGGATATCCGTAAGTCGTTAAACTTCTATTTTGTGGAGTTATGCAGATTAATTGATTAAAGTCTTTTATATAAGACATAGCTTGCAGCATCAGAGAAGCATCATCAAGTTGCAAGTCTCCGGTATCAAAGCCAACAGCACCAGCTTTAGTTAATAAACCTATTTCTGCTAAATTTTTAGAGGTATTTTTATTGGTTATAGGTGCTAAAAAATGAAAATTAACCTTAGCCGTTTTTACTCTTTCTTGTAATAACTCAATAGTTTCAACCTGATAAGCTTCTGGTAAAAATTGGGGCGAGATAATAATATCACTGATACCACCATTTAATGCCATATTTTCGAGATTGCTGAAAGTTTGTTTATCTATTTTATTAATTTTTACATGAGTAGCAACTAAGCTAGGAATAATATATTTTCCTTTTAAGTTAATAACATTAGTTTTTGTAGTTTGTTCAATATTAGTTTCACCTTGAGTTATTTTATCAATGAATGCACCTTTTATATATATAGATCCAATTCCGTTTATATTTTTACTAGGATCTATAATATGAGCATTATGTAAGATAAGGGTGTAATCAGTTGACATATTAATCACCATTATTTAAAGCTAGGTTATTTTGATGTAAATATTCTATTACTGCCATACGTACGGCAACACCAAATTCTACTTGTTTTCTAATTAGGCTTCTTTTACTATCAGCGACATTATCAGTAATTTCTATACCTCGGTTCATGGGACCCGGATGCATAATCATAGCATCATCCTTAGCTAGTTGTAGTTTTTGTTCAGATAGACCAAAATAATGTGAATATTCTTTTAGAGATGGAATTAGCGCATTTTCCATTCTTTCATGTTGTATGCGCAACATCATGATTATATCAGCATTTTTAATCCCTTCTTCTATATTATTATAGCAAGCAATAGTTCCATCTTTAAAACAATTAGGTAATAATGGTGAAGGGGCTATTAGTCTTATTTGAGCACCTAACTGACTGAGAAGTAAGATATTTGACCTTGCTACGCGTGAATGAAGAATATCGCCACAAATAGCTATATTTAAACCAGAAATTTTTCCTTTAGCTTCAATGATAGTTAATGCGTCTAATAAGGCTTGGGTTGGATGTTCATGAGTGCCATCTCCTGCATTAATGACACTAGCAGAAACATGTTTGGAAATAAATTTAGCTGCGCCAGAATCTTGATGCCTCATTACAATAATATCCGGATTCATTGCATTTATGGTCATAATAGTATCGTATAGATCTTCCCCTTTCTTTATAGATGATTGAGCAAGAGCCATATTTACTATCTGACCACCTAGTCTTTTACCAGCAATTTCAAATGAGGTTAAAGTACGGGTGGAATTTTCATAAAATATATTAATTTGTAAAAATTTATTATTTTCTGCGTAATTATTTTGCAAATGTTGGTTTGTTTTTACTAGAGCTTGTGCTCTGGTTAATAATTTTTGTAATATTTCTATTTTTGTATCACTTATACTTAGAAAGTGATTATCGTGAGGGATATATTTTAAATTTTTCATGGCGTGATTTTAACTCGTTCAGTTATTAAGTTCAAGTATCTATCTATTTTAATTTAAAGTATGAGATAAAAATCGCTAGATTCTAATATAAAAAATAGTTATTATTATATATATTGAAGTGTGGATTCCTTCACTTAATATTATATATTGGTCAAATTTATGAATAAAAATTATTTTTTATCAGATCCTATTTTACACAAGCAACTGGATAATTTCGCAGATGATATTATAGTTAAATTGTCTAACTTAGGTGCTTATGTTGCTTCTCGTAAAGGTAGAGATCTAGTTAGGATATTAACAGAACATAAAGCTAATTTACGTTTTTCATTACAAGAAGATAATTATCAGCATAACGTATATTATCATCCTGCTTATCATGCTTTGATGCGTTATTCAGTTGCTGAATCATTATCAAATTCTTTATGGGCAGATAATTGTCCATTAAATGAACAGGAAAATAATAATAGACATTTATTGCGTTGTGTAAAATTATTTTTATTAGGGCAATTAGAATCATCACATTTGCATAATTTATCTGCTACTAGCGCAGGATTTGCTATCGCTATTGATTCTCCTTTTTTTCGACAAATTTTACCTTCGTTAATTAATAGTAAATTTTATGATCCAACTTTACGACCTTTGATTGACAAAGATGGTGCTATTTTTTCTACAGTTGATTTAGATTTATCTTATCAGTTGCAAAAGTTACCAGCATTTGTGAAACTACCGCATGGAAAATTGCTTGTTAATGCTACGGCTGAAGAGGATCGGAATAAAATCACACAACAAATTTATCGGCTACAAGACGTTAAATTATGGGTGGAAAATATTACAGCTGATGGTTTTTTTATACAAGCTAGTGTTGATGGAGAGGCTAGTTATTTGTTTGTACCTAGATTTTTACCTGAAGGTGAAAATAATGGTATAGATATTATATGTACACCACAAAAGATAAATGCAGGTGTTACTATGGGAGGATATTTAAATTTCTCTGGTAGTTTAGGCTGGCAAATAGGTAAGGGGGGGGATGGTATCTTTCAGGAGGAGGAATTTAATCGACATTTACAATTTGATCAATCAGTAATTTTAGTTGCATTAATGCGCTCAGCGCTACTAGAATTAATGCAACAATATAAAGATGAAACAATACCAGAGGTAATAGAAAATATTATTGCTGATATTGCTGTAGAAATTGCTGGATTAACAGTGCTAATATTAAGATTAGCGCGAGCATATGATCAAGCTAGTGTTAATCGCCAAGAAGCGGCTTTTGTTTCTATTTTAACACCGGTCGTTCGTTATTATGCTGGTCGAGCCGCACCAATGATTATATTAGAATTATTGCGTTGTGCTAAAGCTAATTCTTGGTTGCAGTCTGAATATTTTAATAGCTTATTAGCTAATGTTATGCGTTTTGAGGAAAATTATAATAGAAGTAATCACGTAGCTGATTCTATTATGAATAAAATATCTGCTTCACCGGATAAATTAGATTATATATTTAATTGGATTGATGAAAATTTTGGGCAAGCAAAGCAAGGCATATTAGAAGTTCTACAAGCCGCTGCTCGTATCTCAACGAATGATATAACTACAGCTCCTTTATTTATTGAACAATTAGCATTATCCATAGCCGCGGCAGAATTAAGAATTAAAGATATGAATATGTTAGCTGATATTTTTATCGCTACTAGATTAGCAGGTCCGTGGCGTTTTGGTTATGGATTATCCAATTCGCTTTATAGTTTTCAAGAAATTATGTCAGAGGTAATTATTGATTTTGAGAAAAATTAGATAATCTAGAAATACGATCTAATACGCCTTGTAAAATAAAACTTGCAGCTGCAGAATCAATATGCAGTTTACGTTTTTTACGTGATAGATCATATTCTAATAAAGTTCTTTCTGCTGCTACAGTTGATAATCGTTCATCCCAAAAAAATATAGGTATATCAATTATTTTTATAAAATTGCTAACAAATGATTTTGTGGCTTGTACACGTGCACCAGAAGTACCATCCATATTTAAAGGCAGTCCAATAGCGACTGCTCCTACATTTTCTTGTGTTAACCATTGTTTTAAAATAATAATATCTTGACTAAATTTTTTTCTTTGCAGTAAACTTCTAGGATTAGCAAAAGTAAGACTTAAATCAGATACGGCTAAACCTATGGTTTTTGTACCTAAATCTAAAGCTGCAATAGTTTGGTCTTTGGCAAGATAAGTAAAAATATCTTCAATATTAATTAGGGGCATTTTACCTGATGTTTACATAAATTGTCTTTTATTGTAGGATATTAAACTATCTTTTGAACATTTAACAGAAAAATGTTAAAGATAAAAAATTATAAAACATTAATTAGGAGTATCTAATGACTATAGATATTGAAACTATTGAACATATTGCTAAATTAGCACGCATAGCATTAACAGAAGAAGAAAAAACTAAAATAACTGCGGAATTTACTAGCTTATTAGCATTTTTAGATTGTTTAAATGAAGTTGATACTAATAATGTGACAGCTACAGCATCTATAGTTCATACAAATTTATCTATGCGTCCTGATATTGTGAATGATGGTGATAAAGTTAAAGATATTCTAGCTAATGCACCTTTAACTGAAGAGGGATTTTTTTTGGTTCCTAAAGTAGTTGAATAATAACAGTTAAAATATGTAAATTGGATCATATAATGTCAAATCTTATTAATTATACAGTGGCTGAAGCCTTAAAAGGTCTACAACAAAAAGAATTCTCTTCTGTAGAACTGACTAATGCTTACTTAGATGCAATAAATAAAGCTAATGAAAAATTAAATGCTTATGTTGCTATTAGTGCAGAAAAAGCACAAAAGATGGCTAAAGAGAGTGATGAAAGACGTAAAAATGGTAATATAGGTTTACTAGAAGGAATCCCCTTAGGAATTAAGGATATCTTTGCTACTGAATCATTGCATACTCAAGCATGCTCTAAAATATTAGATGGATTTTTACCTCACTATGAATCTACAGTAACCGCTAATTTATGGAAAGATGGTGCTGTTTGCTTAGGTAAATTAAATATGGATGAATTTGCTATGGGGTCATCTAATGAAACTTCATGCTATGGCGCTTCTGTAAACCCTTGGCGAGCTGAGGATAGTGATGCATTATTAACAGCAGGTGGTTCTTCTGGTGGCTCTGCGGCTGCAGTTGCAGCTGGTTTATGTGCTGCGGCTACCGCTACGGATACAGGTGGTTCTATCAGACAACCAGCGGCCTTTACCGCAACGGTTGGTTTAAAACCTACTTATGGTAGATGTTCTAGATGGGGAACTATCGCTTTTGCTTCATCTTTAGATCAGGCTGGACCCATAACTAAAGATGTTAGAGATGCAGCCTTATTATTACAGTCTATGGCATCTTATGACCCTAAAGATTCTACATCTGTTAATGTACCAATAGAAGATTATAGTAGTTTTTTAGGTAAATCTATTAAAGGTAAAAAAATAGGGGTGCCCTTTGAATATTTTGAAGGTTTGTCTCCAGAAATAGCTGAATATTGGCAAAAAACTATCGATTGTTATAAAGATCTTGGTGCAGAAATAGTAGAAATAAAATTACCTCATTCTCGTTATGCTTTATCAAGTTATTATGTCATTGCTCCAGCTGAGGCTTCTTCTAATCTGTCTCGCTATGATGGAGTAAGATATGGAAAAAGAGCAGTAGCGAATGATATCAATAGTTTGTATGAAAAAACTCGCGGGGAAGGTTTTGGATATGAGGTTAAAAGACGAATTTTAATTGGTACTTATGTTCTATCTTCAGGATATTATGATGATTATTATTTAAAAGCACAAAAAGTACGGACTTTAATAAAGAAGGATTTTGAAATTGCTTTTAATAATAATATTGATGCTATATTAACGCCATCTACTCCTGTTACAGCTTTTGAGTTAGGGCAAGATCAAGGTAAGAAAGATCCTATTGCAATGTATCTTAATGATATTTTTACCGTTACATTAAATATGGTAGGCTTACCAGGAATATCAGTGCCGGTAGGTCTTTCTGATCGTGGTTTGCCGTTAGGGATGCAATTAATAACACCAGCTTTTGATGAGGGTGGTTTATTGCAATTTGCCTATGCTCTTGAGCAGCAAGTAGGGCGTTTTAGTCCTAAAGTTTGGTGGTAATCATCCGTAACATAATTTAAGATTGATTGATTTTTAGTATTTTTGCCCCATGTTATAAATTTTACATATAATAGGGGTAAAATTTGTTTGCATATTGGTATGATCAAAAAGTAGGACAAAGAGCACTCTCTTTGTTAAACAGAGAAGCAGTATTTTATATTTTTGGCCAAGTGAAAGTATTTGATGAAAAAAAAGGATCCGGTATTATCAAATCATTTGGTAAAGGAGATAAATATTCATTTAATAAAAATATGTTAACGCAATCAAGTCAACATGATATTAAATATGGTGATAAAGTGTGTATTGCTTTTATTCAACAGGATAAAGAGTTTATAATAAAAAAAATACTAAAAAACGGTTCTCTTATTGATAATAAAACTTTATAATTAGAAAAGTTAAGAGTCAATATCGTAGAGATTAAAATGGATATAGAAAATATTAATTTCTTTAATAATAATGGTATAAATATTGCTTGGAAAGAAATAGGAAAAGGTGAGCCCATTTTACTTATCCATGGCTTTGCTTCCACCGCTTATGTTAATTGGGTAGCTACCGGATGGGTGGATTTTCTAGTCGATGCAGGATATCGAGTTATTCTCATGGATAATCGCGGACACGGTCGCTCTGAGAAGTTACATGATCCTAAGTGTTATTACCCTAAGGTTATGGCGCAAGATGCTATTAATTTATTAGAATATTTAAATATTTCTCAGGCTCATATAATGGGATATTCTATGGGGGCTCGTTTAAGTGCTACTATTGCTGTTATTAAACCAGAATTAGTAAAAACTTTAATTATGGGGGGGTTAGGCATCGGTATAACTAAAGGAACGGGCGATTGGCAGACAGTTGCTCATGCTCTATTAGCTGAATCTTTAAGTCAAGTTACTGATTTGCGTGGAAGAATGTTTAGAAAATTTGCTGAACATAATAAAAGTGATCTTAAAGCCCTCGCTGCTTGTGTTGAAACATCAAAAGAAGAATTAACTATAGCAGAACTAGAAAAAATTCAGGCTGCTACTTTAATTGTCGTTGGTGAAAAAGATGAAATTGCAGGAGATCCATTTGAACTAGCTGATATTATAAAAAATGCTAAAGCTATTTCAATTCCAAGAAGAGATCATATGCTTGCTGTGGGGGATAAAATTTATAAACAAGAAACTTTAGAATTTTTAAAAAATAACCCGATATTAGGAGAATATAGTGAAAGTTGATATTATAAAAAAATTAGAAAATTATTTAAAAACAACTTTTAATAACGATCAGATAAAAGTAAAAGCTCGTCCTATGAAAGATGATTCTTGTGAATTTTATATAGGTGAGGAATTTTTAGGCGTAATATATGAAGATAAAGAAGAGGATGGAGATATATCTTATAATTTATCTATGGCAATCTTAGAAACAGATTTATAAATATAATATTCATCCTTATATCTATTAGGGTGAATATTTATATTAATTCAGAATATATATTTATATGGTTTAGTGGTATTGAATATCGATAAGTTACTATCTTTAAAAGATAGATATATTCTATAATTTATCTAAGACAATCTTAGAAACAGATTTATAAATAGCATATTCATCCTTCTATTCTATTAGGGTGAATATTTATATTAATTCAGAATATATATTTATATGGTTTAGTAATATTGGATATCGATGAGTTATTATCTTTAAAAGATAGATATATTCTATAATTTATCTAAGACAATCTCAGAAACAGATTTATAAATATAATATTCATCCTTCTATTCTATTAGGGTGAATATTTATATTATTTCAGAATATGTATTTATATGGTTTAGTGATATTATTACACATACTATGTATTTTATTCCTACCTATGATTATGTGATCATAGAATTCAATATCTGCTGCTGTAACTAGATGTTTTATTTTTTCAGTAATTATGATATCTGCCTCTGAAGGTGATGGATCTCCAGAGGGATGATTATGTGCAATTATTATACCTGTTGCTTTATGTATTAAGGCGATAGATAATACATCTTGTGGAATGACGGGCACTTGGTCGATGCTACCTGTTTGCAGTAATTTGTTAAGTATAATTTGTCTTTTATTATTTAATAAAGTTACATAAAATTTTTCTACTTTTTCAGTTGAGAGAAGGGCTTTAAAATATAATTCTGCATCATCCCAGGATTTTAAGATGTCTCTACCGACTAAATTTTGATAATTACAACGTATAATAAATTCTTTTACAATTTTAAATTGTGTTAGAACAGCTTTACCGCAACCTGGTATTTCTAATATTTCTTCTTCAGTTGCCGCTAAAATTTGTTCTAGGCTTTTGAATTTTTTTAATAAAATTTTAGCGATTTGTTTAGTATCTTTTCTAGGTATTGCACTAAATAAGAGTAATTCTAATAGTTCGTAGTCAGGCAAAGCATCAGGGGCATTAATAAATTTTTGTTTAAGACGTAATCTATGTCCATGACGGTAGTCACGGTTGAGTATTTTTGTCTTCATTATTAAGATCACACTGTGTAAAAAATATTTTTAGGTGATAAAGTAAATATTTCATATCCATCTTTAGTAACACCAATGGTATGTTCATATTGAGCACTTAAAGATCTATCTCTAGTAACTGCTGTCCATCCATCTTGTAGAACTTTTACACCATATTTGCCTAAATTTATCATTGGCTCAATAGTGAATATCATTCCTTCTCTTAATATTACATCACTTTCGTTATTTTTATAATGTAATATATTAGGTGCATCATGGAATAATTTACCTATTCCATGTCCACAGAAGTCTCTTACAACAGAACAATGTTGTGATGTAGCATAATCTTCTATTACTTTACCAATTTCATTTATTGGTACATCGGGTTTAATTATTTCAATAGCTCGCATTAAACATTCGTGCGTTATTTCTAGTAGTCTTTCAGCATTTCTTTTTATTTGACCTACTGCGTACATGCGACTAGAGTCCCCATACCAGCCATCTTTGATAAAAGTGACATCTACATTAATTATATCACCTTCTTTTAACATTCTATCATTTGGTATTCCATGGCATACTACGTGGTTTATTGATGTACAAACAGATTTAGGAAATCCTCGATAATTAAGAGGTGCTGGAATAACATCATGTTGTTTTGCAAATTGCATTACAAAATCATCAATATCTTGCGTAGTTATACCCGCTTTGATTAAATTATATATTTCATCTAAACATGTGGCGGCTATTTTACCTACTTCTCGCATTTTATTGAAATCTTCATTAGTATAAAGGCGTATTTGACCAGTATATTTTATTGGGTAATCAGAAGCATTTATGTATTCAACCATATTATTACCTAATTGTAGCTATTTGATTTATATTTATAACATATTTTTTACCTTGTATAGTATTTTAATTGTCTATAAACAACTGTAAAATATATATAAATCTCTCTATATATTAAATAATTTATAAATTTTTATCATTATTGGAATAAGAATATTATGTTAAACATATTTACCACTCCGGTTATTATTTTAGTTGAACCACAATTACCTGAAAATATTGGTATGGTAGCACGAGCAATGGCTAATTTTGGTTTGCAGCATCTACGTTTAGTAAAACCTATAGCGGATTTTCCTTCTGAGAAATCTTATTCTACTGCTAGCAAAGCAGATCATATTTTGGATAATGCTATGGTATATGATAGTTTAACATCAGCTGTTAGTGATCTTAATTATCTTTATGCGTCAACTGCGAGACAAAGAGCAAACCATAAGCCGGTTAAATCCCCCGTAACAGTAAGTCAAGAATTAAGAGAAAAAATTAAGGGAAAACAAACTGTCGGTATCTTATTTGGTCGAGAAAAATCAGGATTAACTAATGAAGAAGTTAGTCTAGCAGATGATATTGTTACTTTTCCTGTTAATTCTATATTTTCTTCTTTAAATATAGCTCAAGCAGTTTTACTATTAGCTTATGAGTGGCAGAAATCTGGCTTACAGAATCAGGAGGAAACTAATTTTAATTCTGCGCCAAAAATTCCTGCTAAAAAAGAAGATCTATATGGATTATTAAGACAATTAGAGAATGCGTTACAACTTAGGGGGTATTTTAGACCATTAGAAAAAAAAGAAATTATGTCGCATAATATACGTGATATACTGACCAGAGCAGGATTTTCAGTGGAGGAAATATGTCTGTTGCGCGGTGTTATATCTTCCTTAGAAAAATATGAGCCTGTTCATAGTAAAGTTAGCTTAAAAAAGGATAGTTTAATATAGAAAACAAAAAAGGAAGAGACATGACACAAAATTCAATCTTATTTTTTGATAGTGGAATAGGGGGGTTAAGCCTATTCCGTGAATCTAGAATATTATTACCTTATAATAGCTTTATTTATATAGCTGATGATAAAGCTTTTCCTTATGGTAATTGGCAGCAAGATGATCTAAAACAACATTTATTAGAATTATTTGCTCAATTATTTAGTAAATTTGATTGTAAATATATTGTTATTGCTTGTAATACTGCTTCAATGGTAGCTTTAAATGAATTAAGAGAAACTTATCCAGAGAAAGTATTCATTGGTACTATACCAGCTATTAAAGTTGCAGCTGAACGCACCAAATCATTAAATATATCTGTATTAGCTACTCCAATTACTATTAATAGAAGTAGTACTCAGCAATTGATAAAAGATTTTGCGCAAAATATTCACGTAAATTTAGTTGGGAGTGCTAAATTAGCGGCATTAGCGGAATCTTATTTAAAAGGTATAGAAATAGATAAAGATATTTTGAAACAAGAATTATCACCAGTTTTTACGGTAATAGATAATCGTAAAACTGATATTGTAGTTTTAGCTTGTACGCATTATCCTTTTCTATTAAATTTCTTTAGAGAATGTGCAGCTTGGCCAGTTGATTGGATCGATCCATCAACAGCAATTGCCCAAAAATTAAAGCGTTTGTTTAAAAATAATCATAATCATATACGAGAATCTAAAGATATTTTTTCTTTAACCTCTAAAAATGTCTCTTTTTTAAGTAAAAGATTATTCCAAGCCTTCGGTTTAGAATATCAAGATATTTAAACTTATTGACTTTTTATTGGAAAAAGTTTAAAACTCAAAAAGTTATCAATATCTGATAATTTAAACGCGTCCCGTGGATACTGCTGGCGAGCAGAGGAATATCCTGTCAGTGCTAATTAGTACAGAGGAGGGTGCGTTTCTCATAATTATTAATATAAAGGGAAATGCGATGAGTAAAAGAGAATCGTCTAAATATAAAATTGATCGCCGTATGGGTGAAAATATCTGGGGGCGTCCAAAGTCTCCTGTTAACCGTCGTGAATATGGACCAGGTCAACATGGTCAAAGACGTAAAGGCAAATTATCAGATTATGGTCTACAGTTAAGAGCTAAACAAAAGTTAAAAGGTTATTACGGCGATATATCTGAAAAGCAATTTCGTAAGATCTATGATGAAGCAGCACGTAGACGTGGTGATACCGGTGAAAATATGATCGGCTTATTAGAATCAAGATTAGATGCTATTGTATATAGAGCTAAATTTGTACCTACTATTTTTGCTGCTAGACAATTTGTAAATCACGGACATGTTAAAGTTAATGGAGTTCGTGTTAATATTCAATCATATCGTTGTAAAGTTGGTGATATAATTGAAGTAAAAGAAAAATCTAAGCAAATGGCTTTGGTATTGGAAGCAACTCAATTAGCTGAGCGTGATGTACCAGATTATATTGAAGTGGATCATGGAAAAATGACTGCTAAATATTTGCGTGTACCAGTATTATCTGATGTTCCTTATGCTGTACATATGGAACCGCATCTAGTTATTGAGTTTTACTCTCGTTAATTGTAATAATGTTAATTTATTAGGAGGCTTAATAGCCTCCTTTTTTGTAATATTTAAGTATATATTAGTAAAGAGATAACAGTTTATTGTGTGAGGAAATTAATATGGCGATATTATCTGATGATGATCACACAGAAACTCATGTATTATTTAAGCCGGTTAAAAATAGTGTAGAATTTAATAAGTTGCGTAAACGTTTGTTGCGACAAATAAGACAGGCTTTTACTGATTTTAATATGGTAAGATCAGGTGATCGTTGGTTGGTAGCTTTATCTGGAGGAAAAGATTCATATGGGTTATTAGCCTTATTATTAGATTTACAATGGCGTGGGTTATTACCAGTAGAATTAATTTTTTGCAATTTAGATCAAGGGCAGCCAGGATTTCCTAAAGAAATATTGCCTAATTTTTTAGAAAAATATAATTTAAAATATCGTATAGAACATCAAGATACTTATTCTATTGTAACTGATAAAATTGCTGCAAATAAAACTTATTGTTCTCTATGTTCTAGATTAAGACGGGGGATATTATATAATATTGCTCGGGAAGAAAACTGCCAAGCGGTTATTTTAGGGCATCATAGAGATGATGTATTAGAAACTTTCTTTATGAATCTATTCCATGGTGGTAGATTAGCTGCAATGCCAGCCAAGTTAAAGAATGATGAAGGTGATTTATTAGTGATGCGACCATTAATATATGCATCTGAATCTGATTTAGCTAAATTTGCTAAGATTATGCAATTTCCTATAATTCCTTGTAATTTATGTGGTAGTCAAGATGGTTTACAAAGAAATATCATGAAACAAATGTTAAATGATATTGAAAATAAAATGCCAGGGCGTAAAGATGTAATGATAAGAGCATTAGCTAATGTACGCGCCAGTCATTTATTAGATAATAAATTATTTGATTTTTCTCTAGATATTCATAAAAGTTAGACTTATTTATTGGCATATATAATGTAATAAGTAGCATAGATAATGTAATAAAATATTTTAGGTAAGTTTTTAGCCTTATTTTAATATATTGATCTTAAAATAAGGTGTATAGGCTTTAGAGAATATTTACCTTGCATCACACTATCTTAGTTACTATCGCGACAAAAGAATAGTTATAATTAATTAAGCTATATATAGAATTATCCAATTATAGAAATATTTTTGTATAGATAGTAAAATATTAACTTTGTTTGTGCTTGTTTAATTTAGGCTTAGCTTTGTAGATTATTTAAATATTTTCATAACGCAATTTATAGATAATATAATTTAATTATAGATATTAGTGATAATAACCTAGTTTTTTTATAAGATTAATGTAATTATAATTATAAGCAATCAATATGGATAGCAATTAGATATATAATTTCTTTTTATGTTATGAGCTTAGCTTCTTAATTAATAGTGATATTAGAATTTAGCATTATTTTATTAGTTATAATGATGTAAAAATAATATATTCTTTACTTATAATGTTTTTAATTGAGCTAATTTTATTTATTTTAAAATATTTTCTATTGTGATTTTATCATGTTTTTATGATATTTGGTAATATTTACCTATGAAAGATAGTTAATAATAATCTTATAATATCATGCTATATTATAAGATTATTATTATTTACTGAGGGTATATTTTTTTTATTAACGAGGATATTTTATTATAATTTGTAGAAATCTTAACAATATTAATTTTATAATTATACAGAGATTTAATATTAGTCAGAAATTCTTTTACTAAATAATTTACCTTTTTCTACTATAAGTATTGATAGTAACGCGAAGCTATTACAAATTAAAAAGCCACTTGCTAATGGGATAGTGGTATTATTAAATGATTGTCCTATTATAATTCCTAACAATGCACCTATGATAGTTTGAGAAAAATTAGTAATAGAAGATGCTGTTCCAGCAACTTTGCCTAAAGGCTCTAGAGCTATAGAATTTAAGTTAGCAGCTAACCCTCCAAAGGAATACATAACTCCAACATAAAAAAACATAAATATAATAAAAGGGATTTCATCCATTATTAAAGCAGTTGTAAGCCAACTAGCTGAGAAACACATCATAGATAATAATTGAAAGTTAGCAATATTCTTAATATTAAATTTTTTTAATAATTGTGTATTATTAAAAGAGGCAAGTGCTAAAAATATTGCTATAGAAGCAAAGGCTATAGGAAATAAAGATTCCAAATGATAAATACGGTTAAAAATTTGCTCACAACTTAGTAATGATCCGAATAATCCGCCCATTATAAAAGAGATAGCTAGTGTATAATTTACACAAATTCTATTAGAAAATACTATTTTAAAAGCATCTCTAGTATTATTAAATGTTAAGGCTCGTTTTTCAAATAAAGTTTCAGGTAATCTGATATAGGTCCAAATAATTAGTAATAGTCCACCAAAAGCCATAAACAAAAAAATTGTTTGCCAAGCTTGATTAGATATAGATAATAAAGTAAACCCAAAAGCAGGCGCTAATATAGGAACAATCATAAAAACAATAGCGGCAAATGACATTATACGTGCCATTTCTTTACCGGAATATATATCACGTACAATAGCAACAGTTAAGACTTTGGTAGTTGCAGCTCCTATGCCTTGAATAAAACGTAGTACGAGTAATACCCAAAAATTAAATACTAAAGCACAAGCTAACGCAGTAAATACATAAATTATCATACCTAGTATGATAAGATTTTTGCGACCATATCTATCACTTAATGATCCAAAAAGTAATTGAAAAAAAGCATATCCTAATAAATAACTGAAAATAATATATTGGATATGATTAGCATTTTGTAGCGAAAAATAGTTACTAATAGATGAAAAAGCTGGTAACATAATATCGATAGCTAAAGCATTACTAGCCATTAATAATGACATTAAAAATATAAATTCAACTGTACCTATTTTTGATTTGACATTGTCTATATGCTGTTGTTGCTTAGCTGTGATGTTAGACATAATCATCCTTAAATTTATAGTAATAAATCTTTAATTTATTACTATAAGTTAATTTAAAAGTAAATATTTAAAGCAAATATTATGAGTTATCTGTAATACCTAAAACTTCTTGTAATTCTTTATTTTGAAACATTTCTGTCACTATATCTGCCCCTCCAATAAATTCTCCATTAATATATAATTGGGGGATAGTAGGCCAATCTGAATATATTTTTATACCTTCACGTAATTCCATATTTTCCAATACATTAACATCTTTATATGTTACATTAAGATAATCTAATATTTGTGCGACTCTTCCTGAAAAACCACATTGCGGAAAATCAGCAGTTCCTTTCATAAAAAGAACTACTTTATTATTTTTAATTATTTCATCAATAAATTTGTTTATTTCATTCATTATTTTTATCCACTTATTCAGGTATTTTGGTTTGTACAGCAAGAGCATGCAACTCTGTGCCAACTTTATTTTGTAAAGCATTATATACCATTTTATGTTGCTGTAAGCGAGTCTTACCTCTGAATGTTTCTGAGATAACTTCTGCAACATAATGTTCTCCATCACCGGCGAGATCTTTTATTATTACTTTACTATCGGGGATGGCTTCTCTAATAAGCTTTTCAATTATATGTGCTTCCATTGCCATTGATCAGTCCTTTATTTTTTGCTCATATAGTTAGGGAACCATTGTTCATAGGCTTTTGTTAAGCTTTCAATAGTTATTGAAAAATATTCATTCAGTGAAAATGATTCACTTACTACAGAACCAATATTATCTATTAGTATATCTGATTTTTTTGCTTCTTGCAAAATAACTTCTAAGTTACTGTCAGAAGCCGTTAATAAATATCTACCTTGATCTTCTCCAAATAAGAAGGCGTGGACAGGGTAATCTTTAATATTATTGAGCTGCGCCCCTAACTTTGAGGTAATGCACATTTCTGCCATAGCGATAGCTAGGCCTCCATCTGATATATCATGACAAGCTGAAATAAGTTTTTTTTCTGCTAGATTAAGAATAAAATCACCATTTAATTTTTCTTTTTCTAGATCAACTTTAGGAGGGGATCCATGCTTAATGTTTAATATCTCTGTAGCATAAACTGATTGTCCAAGATATTTACCATAGCCACCTACCAACAGGATATGATCTCCTGGTTTCATCGTAGATATTTGTAACATATTTTGGTAATTTTTTAATAGACCAACTCCAGCAATTGTAGGAGTAGGATCGATTGCTTGCCCTAATGTTTCATTATATAAGGAAACATTACCAGAGACTATAGGGAAATTTAGCTTTTTGCAGGCTTCACTAATACCCTTAATGCTATACACAAATTCTCCCATAATTTCCGGTTTTTCTGGATTACCAAAATTAAGATTATCTGTAGCTGCTAAGGGTAGAGCGCCAGTAGCACATAGGTTTCTCCAGCATTCAGCTACTGCTTGTTTTCCACCTTCATATGGATCGGCTTTACAATATCTAGGGGTAACATCAGAAGAAAAAGCGAGTGCTTTTTTAGTGCTTCCTTCTATTCTAACTACACCAGCATCTCCACCTGGTCTTATTAAACTATTACCTTGAATAAAAGTATCATATTGTTCGTAGACCCATTTTCTAGAACTGTGGTTAGGGGAATTTAATATATTTAATATTATTTTGTCTAAATTAGGTAACTCTGGTGTTTCGTCTAAAGTTAATTCTTTGTCTACTACCGGAGCTACATAAGGTCGATCATATTCTGGAGCTTTATCACCTAATTCTTTAATAGGTAAATTAGCTACTTCTTGATTATTTTGATATATCCTAAAACGTAGATCATCAGTAGTTGTACCGATGATAGCAAAATCTAGTTCCCATTTATTGAAGATTTTTTCTGCTTCTGATTGTTTTTCAGGACATAAAACCATCAGCATTCTTTCTTGACTTTCTGATAGCATTATTTCATAGGCCGTCATATTTTCTTCGCGGGTAGGTACTTTATCTAAATCTAAAATTATACCTAAATCACCTTTAGCACCCATTTCGACAGCTGAACAGGTTAAACCAGCAGCACCCATATCTTGAATAGCAATAACGGCACCAGTTTGCATTAATTCTAAACATGCTTCTAATAATTTTTTCTCAGTAAAAGGATCACCAACTTGCACGGTAGGTCTTTTTTCTTCGATCGTTTCATCAAATTCCGCGGACGCCATTGTTGCCCCGCCAACGCCATCACGACCGGTTTTAGCACCTAGATAGACTACTGGTAAACCAACACCTTTTGCTTTGGAGTAAAATATTTTATTTTGCTTAGCTACACCAGCGGCAAAAGCATTAACTAAAATATTTCCATTATAACAAGAAGAAAAATTAACTTCTCCGCCAACTGTTGGAACTCCAAAAGAATTACTATAACCGCCTATACCTGCTACAACACCACTAACTAGATGTTTAGTTTTCTCATTGTAAATATCACCAAAGCGTAAGGCATTCATACTTGCAATTGGACGTGCGCCCATAGTAAAAATATCGCGTAAAATTCCACCTACACCAGTAGCAGCACCCTGATAGGGTTCAATAAAAGAAGGATGGTTATGGCTTTCCATTTTGAAAATAACACAATCACCGTCATCAATATCTACTACCCCAGCATTTTCTCCAGGACCTTGGATAACTCTTTCTCCAGAAGTAGGTAGAGTTTTAAGAAATTTTTTAGAGGATTTATAAGAGCAATGTTCATTCCACATAGCAGAAAAAATACCTAATTCAGTATAGGTAGGTTCTCTGTCTAATAAATTTAAAATAATTTCATATTCACTCTGACTTATTCCATGTTGTGCAATAATTTCTGGTGTTATTATAATATTATTCGACAAAATGATTACTCCTGTAAAAGTGAGGTAAATAATGCTAAACCATCAGTACCAGAATGTTCCGCTTCAATAAAATTTTCAGGATGTGGCATCATACCTAATATATTACCTTGTTTATTAATTATACCAGCTATATCGTTAATAGAGCCATTTGGATTATCATGAGATAGATAACGGAAAGCAATTAAATTTTCATCCTCTAATCTTTTTAACTGATCTGGATTAGCAAAATAATTACCATCATGATGAGCAATAGGTAGTTCAATTTCTTGATTATCTGAATAGTGGCGTGTGAAAATAGTGTTTGCATTAGAGACTTTTATACCCGCTTTACGACAGATAAAATTTAAGGATTTATTCCGCATTAAAGCACCTGGTAGTAAACCAGCTTCTACTAAAATTTGAAAGCCATTACATACACCTAGAATTCTCACCCCTTGTTTAGCTTTTGCTATTATTTCGCGCATTAGTGGAGAGCGTGCAGCTATTGCACCACAACGTAAATAGTCACCAAATGAAAAACCTCCAGGAATGATAATATTATCAACCGAAGGTATATAAGTATCTGTTTGCCATAATTTAATAGGTTCTTGACCAGAAACTTTTTTTATTGCATAGATCATATCACGGTCACGATTTAGACCAGGGAAGATGACAATAGCCGTTTTCATTTTATTTAATCCTATTGTTATAGCTCAATTGAATAATCTTCAATCACATTGTTAACTAGTAAAGTTTCACAAATAGAATGTAAAATTTCTTTAGCTTTATCAGGGCAGTCTTCATCTAAAGATATATCAAAAACTTTACCTTGGGTAATATAATCTATTTTATTAAAACCTAGTGAATTTAAAGAATTTTTTATAGCTTGCCCCTGCGGATCTAAAACTCCTTTTTTTAAGGTAGTAATAATACGAGCTTTTATCATGACTTTTCCTCTTGATTATTAACAGGTGTAAAAGCACCAGTTTTATGATTAGTTAAAATACCTAAACGACGAGCTACTTCTTGATATGCAGAAACTAAACCACCGAGATCTTTTCTAAAACGATCTTTATCTAAACTTTCATTAGTATGTAGATCCCAAAGACGGCATGAATCAGGAGATATTTCATCTGCTAAAATAATTCTCATTAAATCATTATTCCAATATCTACCAAATTCCATTTTAAAATCTACTAATTTAATATCTACAGCTAAAAACATACCTGTTAAAAAATCATTTATTCTCATAGCTAAAGAAATAATATCATCTAATTCTTGCGGCGTAGCCCAGCCTAAAGCGGTAATATGTTCATCTGTAACTAAAGGATCATTTAAATGATCAGCTTTATAGTAAAATTCTATTATAGATCTTGGCAGGGGAGTGCCTTCTTCTAAACCTAGCCTAGAAACTAAAGAACCAGCAGCAATATTGCGAACTACAACTTCTAACGGAATTATTTCGACTAAAGAGATTAATTGTTCTCGCATATTTAAACGTTTAATAAAATGTGTTGGAATCCCAATATAGCTTAATTTTTGAAAGATATATTCAGAGATACGATTATTTAGTACCCCTTTACCGTCTATTACTTCTCTTTTTTGAGCATTAAAAGCTGTAGCATCATCTTTAAAAAATTGTATAAGCGTATTTGGCTCAGAGCTTTCATATAAGATTTTAGCTTTTCCTTCATATATACGGCGTTTTTTTGTCATATTTACTATCCTAATAACTTTAATCAGTTGTTATAATTTAGATAAAAATTTAGAGAAAACCATAAAGCCTTCAGGCCACGGTCCATATCCACTTAATGCGTTGATATCTCCTGCTGCACCACAGTCTAAAAATAATGAATGCCAACTAGATGCTAAGGATTTAGCATATTCAAGAGAGCAATTTTTAGCATTATTACTAGCTATCAATACAGAAGGATAAGGTAATTTATTAGTTGGTAATTTTATATCATTTATTTTGTCATCTTGAATAGGTGAGACAAAAAATGCCCCAGCTATAGGTTTAGTGCTTTTAGTGGCCGCTAGAAAAAAGGCGGTTATACCTAAGGAATAAGCGATAATTACGAGCGGTTTAGTTGAAGATTCTATAGCAGCAATTATTTTATTTTGCCAATTTTCAAAATTATTATTTTTATCTGTTACTAATGTAGCTTGAGATAATTTTTCTGACCATCTTAAATACCAAGGTTGTATATTGCTGTTGATATCATATGTAGGAGCTATTATTAAGACATCTACTTCTTTTACCTTCATTTAATTTTTCCTTTAACCGGTCATAGTTTAATAAAAGGATAAATTATCCAAATATTCGGTTGAATATATAATTAACATTTTTAGTATGATAGGATAAATCAAATTTTTCTTTTATTTCTTCTTCTGTTAATACAGCGCGTATTTCTTTATCTGCGAGTAATTCATCTAAGAAATTTTTGCCTTCTTGCCAAACTTTCATTGCATTACGTTGAGTTAAGCGATAAGAATCTTCACGACTAAGACCAGCTTGTGTTAATGCTAATAATACTCGTTGTGAATAGATTAGACCACGAAAACGATTTAAATTCTTTTCCATATTTTCAGGGTATACAATTAAATTATCTATTACGTTAGTAAGTCTAACTAGGGCAAAATCAAGAGTGATAGTTGCATCTGGCGCTATGAATCGTTCTACTGATGAATGAGAGATATCTCTTTCATGCCATAAAGCAACATTTTCTAAAGCAGGTAAGGTAAAACCACGTATAACACGAGCCAAACCAGTAAGATTTTCAGTTAGCACAGGATTACGTTTATGTGGCATAGCAGATGAGCCTTTTTGACCAGGGGAGAAAAATTCCTCTACTTCTAATACCTCTGTGCGTTGTAAATGTCTAATTTCTATTGCTAGTCGTTCAACTGAAGAGGCAATAACACCTAATGTTGCAAAAAACATAGCGTGACGGTCTCGAGGAATAATTTGTGTGGAAATAGGCTCAGGGGTTATGCCTAATTGCTTGGCGACATATTCTTCTACTTTAGGGCTAACATTAGCAAAGGTTCCTACAGCACCCGAAATAGCACAAGTTGATATTTCTTTTTTAGCAGATAATAATCTATCTCTGCAACGTTGAAATTCTGCATAAGCCTGAGCTAATTTTAAGCCAAAAGTTGTGGGTTCAGCATGGATACCGTGACTTCTACCAATTGTTATAGTATCTTTAAATTCAAAGGCGCGTTTTTTTAAACTCTCTAATAAACTATCAAGATCTGCTAACAACAAATCACTTGCTTGCATTAATTGTACATTTAAACATGTATCTAATATATCTGAGGATGTCATACCTTGATGTATAAATCTCGAATCCTCTCCTATAAATTCAGCTAAATGAGTTAAAAAGGCAATAACATCATGTTTGGTTACTTGTTCAATTTCATTAATTTTATTAATGTCAAAAACAGCATTTTTACCTTTTTCCCAGATATTTTCAGCTGCTTCTTTAGGTATAATACCGAGTTCAGCTAGGGCTGTAGCAGCATGAGCCTCTATTTCAAACCAGATTTTAAATTTATTATCTTCAGACCATATTTTGGTCATTGCGGGTCTAGAATAACGTGGAACCATTTATTTAACCTATTTATATGATTGTTGAGCAAGATGGCGTAAGTTGTTAATGATGTTGCGATATTCAGAGGTTGGTTTGTTGTATATGTGAGAGCCAGCTACAAATACATTCGCACCTGCGGCAGCTATTTGAGCAATTGTTTCATCATTAACTCCACCATCAATTTGAATATCGATAGGACGATCTTTGATTATTTCACGGGTTTTTTTAATTTTGTCTATAGTTTGAGGTATAAATTTTTGTCCACCAAAACCCGGGTTAACGCTCATTAACAAGATCATATCTATATCATCTAATATATATTCTAGATGTTCAATAGGGGTTGCAGGGTTTAAAGCAATACCTGCTTTTATACCATGATTTTTTATTTGTTGTATACCACGATTTAAATGTGGACCTGATTCTACATGAATAGTTATTAAATCAGCGCCAGCTTTAGCAAAGTTATCTATTTGATTTTCGTAATTATTTATCATTAAATGTACATCGAAGATAGCAGGTGTAAGTGGACGCAAACTGCTAACAATATTAGCACCCATGGTAATATTGGGTACGAACTGTCCATCCATAACATCTATATGTATCC
This sequence comes from Bartonella sp. DGB1, assembly GCF_041345015.1. NCBI lineage: Bacteria > Pseudomonadati > Pseudomonadota > Alphaproteobacteria > Hyphomicrobiales > Bartonellaceae > Bartonella > Bartonella sp. DGB1. The sequence continues at coordinate 826,174 of NZ_CP166769.1, read as the reverse complement.
AGTCTGCTCCAGCATCAACGACATCTATGACCTGTTGACCTAAACGAGAAAAATCAGCAGATAAAATAGAAGGTGCAATAATAATAGATTGAGACATTTATAAACATAGTTCCAATTAAAGGTAAACAATAACACATTCATCAATAAAATTCAAATTTATATTATGTTTATAAAATATTTTATAAACAATTAAGGCTAGAAAATTGAATTAATTTATATTACAAGAATATATAAATAAGTTTGGGATATAATATAGTTTAGGTGCGATATGACTAATAAGGTAGATTTAACAGATGTCATTGATAAAGATGAAGATTTTATGAATGAAGAACAAACGTCATATTTTAAAAGAAAATTATTAAATTGGCGAAAAGAAATATTGAGTGAGATACAATCTACAATTTCTAACTTACAGAAAGAAAATACTAAACATTCTGATATGGTTGATAGGGCTTCATCTGAAATGGATAGGGCAATTGAATTGCGTTCAAGAGATAGACAACGTAAATTGATAGCTAAAATTGATGCTGCGTTAGAGCGTATTGAAAATGGTACATATGGATATTGTGAAGAGACTGGCGAGCCAATAGGGTTTAAAAGGTTAGATGCAAGACCTGTAGCTACTTTATCTCTTGCGGCACAAGAAAAACACGAACAACAAGAAAAAGTATATATAGATGATTAATGAGTAATGGATGTTTATAACCAGTTGGGTTAATAAAATAAAAGTCTTTTTAACTAATTTATCAGCAAAAGATGAATGTCAGTTTGCGTTAGATTATTTAAATGCACATAATAAATTAATTTGCTTAACTAATAATAAAGCAGAAATTATTTATTCAAATATATATTTTCAAAAGTTAATTAATAAGATTTTACCTAATGTAATATCTCCACAATTAGGAGATATTTTTATTAATGAATTAGACATATTTAATAAATTATTTGATTTACAAAAACAGGCTCAAGATAAAGGAGAGGCAACTTTTATCTTTGAACCGCAAACTAATTTAGTATCTTTAATAAAAGATGAGTTAAATTTTGATAATTCATTATTAGTAGAAGTTAAGCTGTTTAATTTTAAAAATAAACAAAATTTTTTATGGCAATTTTCAAATATAGAGGCAGATTATAAAAAAATATCACCACAGAGTTTATTAGAAAAATTACCTTTAGCATTTGCTGTTTTCTCTTCTAATGGTCAAATTTTAGATAATAATGAAGCTTTTAAATCATTATTTGGTTCGATTGTTTCTCAGAGTGAATTAAGAAAATTTTTATCTTCCGAAGATTTTGAAAAATTTAATAAAATATTTAATAGTTTAACTATAGGTTCAACAGATTTGCTGGATATTGTTATAAATAATAATATCAAACGTTATTTGCATTGTTACTTTGTTGTGTTACCAAAGCAGGATATAACACAATGGAAAAATAATGAAGAGCGGGTCATTCTGCTGTCGTTTATTGAAATTACCTCGCAGAAGATATTAGAAGAAAATGCTATGGAAAGTCAAAAAATGCAAGCTGTTGGTCAACTTGCTGGAGGAATAGCACATGATTTTAATAATGTTCTAACCTCTATAATAATGTCTACTGATATGTTGTTAAGTAAACATCGACGTTCAGATTCTTCTTTTCTAGATTTAATTAATATCAAACAAAATGCTAGTAGAGCAGCTTCTTTAGTAAGGCAATTGCTTGCTTTTTCTCGTAGGCAAACTTTACGACCTGAAATAATAGATTTAACTAATATTTTAGCTGATTGGCGATTAATGTTATCTAGATATGTTAATTTAGATATTAATTTACAAATTGAATATGGTCGTAATTTATGGCCAGTAAAAGTTGATGTTGATGAATTTAGTAGGGTATTGGTAAATTTAGTGGTTAATTCTGTAGATGCTATGCCAAATGGAGGCACTATTACTATTCGCACTAAAAATATAATTGCTACAGAAGCAGAAAAATTTTCCCCTTTAGGTATAAAGGTCAATGATTATGTTTTATTGGAGGTAGAAGATACTGGTAATGGCATGAGTGAGAAAATACTAAGTAAGGTATTTGATCCTTTCTTTACTACTAAAGAAGTTGGAAAAGGTACAGGGCTAGGTTTATCTATGGCTTATGGGATTATTAAACAAATGGGAGGGTATTTAATATGTAATAGTCAAGAGAATGTTGGAACTATATTTAAAATATTCTTACCTCGTTATATACCACAGTTAGATGATTTTCTAGACAATAAAAAAACATTACCAGAAAAAACGATCTCTGACCTTTCTGGTTCTGCAACTATATTATATGCAGAAGATGAGGATACCGTAAGAATGGGTGCGGTTAGGATTTTAAAGTCTAGAGGTTATAATTTATTAGAGGCTAGATCAGGAGCTGAAGCGTTAGAAATTTTGAGAAATAATAACTCAGTTGATCTTATTATTTCTGATGTAGTAATGCCAGAAATGGATGGTGCTACTTTATTAAACGAAGTGCAAAAATTAAATATTAATGTACCTTTTATTTTTGTATCTGGTTATGCAGAAGATGTTTTTGCAAAAAATTTACCTAAAGATATGAAATTTACTTTTTTACCCAAACCTTTTTCATTAAAAGAGATAGCGACTTGTGTGAAGCAAATATTAGATAATAAATAATATTTTGTTAGATTTTTATCTGGTTTTTCAAAATTTTATTTGATAAAAGGATATCACGCACTCGTAGCTCAGTTGGATAGAGCGTTGCCCTCCGAAGGCAAAGGTCACAGGTTCAAATCCTGTCGAGTGCACCATATTCTCCATAAAACCTAGTAAAGTCAACGATTTGTAGCAGATTTAAGATTATAATGCTACCTTTTATACAACCTTTTAAATTTAATGTACTTGAAAGCATACGAAATAATCTGAAAATCTTATCCCTGCTAAATAATTTTTTACCTATTTAAAGATATTATCTATAGCTGTTAAAAATATTTAACCTTCTATAATAGTCAAGATTGTGAAGATAATCCACTTAAACCAGTGTGATAAAGTTTTAAATGTAGTATAAGCACTAGCTAATTCTCTTAGCATCTGTTTTTCTTGTGCTGTTAATGGTCTTCTTTCCTTTTTATATATCATTTTATACCTTTACCACCACGTACAAACTTTTAGTGCTAGTTTCGTTATGTCTTAATAATTGTTTAGCTAATTGTGGTCTTATGACATTTAAATCTTTATATTCTAAATAGGAGCAAATAAAATACAATTATATTTGGTATTGTCATTAACGGTTACCCACTTAGGCAAATCGTCACGGATATTAGCATCAGATTTCTTATTAATGTCATTTTCTACCTTTGACATATAGCAATCGATTTTAATATTTCTTTATCTTGCTTATTTTGTTGGTCTCGCTGTCTTAATTTAAAGGTTTTAGCTAAGGCAACAGAATAAGCGGTTATAACCGCTTTAGCAATATATAAATATTTTTTCATGCTTTGTTTTAATGCGGTTTTATCGCCATGAATCATAACTTAAGGATTTAAAAATTTACAGAGTCTGTAAATTCTATTTTTAATAAAAAATAAAATAAATAAATTTTAATACTATAGTTTTAAAATTTATTCTTTCTATATAAACCGATATCACGTCACTTTAATACAAGTTTATCTTTGATTGGTTGCTTATTTACTATATGAGGTTATAATGAAACTTAAATATTTGCCCTATCTTTTACTCAGTTCAGTTTTTTCAATATACCATGTTTATGCAGCTGACTTAACAAAGTTAAATCGTGCACCTAATAGTAAAGTTTTAGATAATAATTGGTCTGGTGCTTATGCGGGTCTACAATATTCTTTTACTCAAAATCAATATAGGAATCCTTGGGCAGATATAATAATAACACTAATGGAATATACTGAAGATTTAGGTAAGCAAAATTATAATTCAATTAATAAATCTTCTTATTTAGCAGGTTTCTTCGCTGGTTATAATCAAGCAGCTAACAATAGTTTAATTTTTGGTGCTGAAATAGATTTATCCTTTAAATTAAATGCTGAGGATATGCATTATAGAAAATACTCTCACCCTGATATTACGCCTGAATCTAATATTAGACCTATAGAATTACCTTTAAATCGTTATTTAACTGGAGCCTTGCGTGCGCGCCTTGGATTAAATTTAGGAAAGTTTTTACCTTATATTGCTGGTGGGATTAATGTAATATACGATTTACCTAATAAGGACATGAGAGAGTATGCTGATATGCTACCTGGAGATCTAAATGCTTCTAGTAAAATTAACTTACAAATCAAAATTGAAGGTGATGATAATTTGTACATTGGTTACACATTAGGTACTGGAGTTGAATATAAAACTGATCAAGGTTTAATTGTACGAGCGGAATATCGTTATAATAATATTATTTCTGATCAAAAGAAAAAAATAGATTCTAAGTTAGAAGTTTTAACAAAGGACATCTTACTAACACAAGATCTGATTATAACTTATGGCTTAGATAATCTTAGTAGTCATGATATCCGTTTGGGTTTAGGGTATCATTTCTAAGACTATTTATATAGAATCTTTAAAAACCCCTATAATTTTTTTATAGGGTTTTTGTCTTTATTTTAAGGGTATAATTTATTAGGCTTGATATGGTGCATCATATTGGTACAAAAGAGAATACAACAATATTATAAAGTCATTTAAAAATGATATTGCAGAATATTTATTTAAAAACGGTAAATATAGAAAATTCCCCGCAGCATTACACACTATAACTTAAAGAAAACTTTTTGCTTATGTCGCTTGCTTGTTTAGATGATTTACGTGTGCTCCTCTTTAATAGAGTAGAAGCACTTAAAGATAGCCGCAAAGGACAATATTCTATAAGAATTAATAATAAATATAGAATTTATTTTTTGTGGAACGCAGGACATGCTGAATTAGTTGAAATAATTGATTATCATTAAGGAGAACACCATGACTTACATGCTTGCTGTTGTATTTCATCCGGGTGAAATATCAAAGAAGAATTTATTATACTGTTAAATCTATCTGTTATCTAACTAGCGCTGCAGATTAAAGTACTGCATTCTCGTATAGAAAATTAATACATCAAACAACGCCTATGACCTTGGACACAGTTTTACGTTTAGCTAAATTTTTACCTGACACCCATCTAGCTCTGGCACTATGGTGTGCACTTGATGCGGTTTCATCTGGACAATTTAAAAATTTACATAATGTATGAATCGTTTCGACACTGATTTTCATTCTAATTAAATTAACATTGGAATATGATAGCAAAGTGATGTGAGTCAATATTCTGTGCGTGCATCACTTGTGTATTATTAAACTAGTATATATTTTAAACTAGCTTATAGTAGTTATATCTTTTTCTATTGCTTATTTTTTCTTCTTTAGATAATAATTTTACATAGATTCCGGTATTAGTAAATGTTAAATATGTTGTATTCTATAAATATAATCTCATCAATTACAATATCTATAAGTTCTTTATAATTTTACCTGCTTTTCAGCTCTGCAGGGGTAAATCCTAGTTTTTTCAGATGTGGCGTATCTCATTTTAATCAATAATTCTTTTAGCATTATATGTATTATAGTGTTATTAGCTCTTATCCTTTCTTAGCTATCTTATAAGTTACTTTATTAAAACCTACATTGGTATTTTTTTAATAATCTCTTACCTCATAATTTATCTTTAGCCTTATTAGCTAAGACGCATAACAAACTGTATAATTGTAAATTAAGATTATCCTCCTGTATTTATTAGGTGTTCGGCTTAATTTCTTTATCTATTCTATTTTTTTTATCTTCTGAACTTTTTGTTTTCTTTTTTGAACTAGAATAGTGGTCAATTCTTGTAGTTTATGAGTTATTTAACCTGATTGGTGATAATGTTTTTATGATTACCTTAAAAATATATTTAGAAAAAACTAAAATTAGTTGACAGTTTGCTTGAAGGATTGTCGTTGTCATTGCATCTATTTAGTTTTATTTGTCAGGTGAAAGAATTCCTGCCCATAAAATAGCTAAAAAAATATTTGCAGTTATCGAAGGGTAAGTAACATCTAACGCTTTTTATAAATTAACGCATCCGCAATAGAATGGTTATATTAGAAAATACAACTCAAGGTTGAATTAATGTAGGTTTAAATTCAATCAGCAATTGGATAAAGTAACGCCAATAGTATTATTAAATAAATAAGGATAGACATGTCAGAATTAACTACAAAAGAACTGATTAAAGCTGTATCACCGTCTATAGGCTTATTTTTTATGTCTATACACCTTTTTTCTTTAGTGTTGCTATTGTGCTTAGATATATGCAATTTCAAGCAGATAACCAATTAAGTTATTTTTGGTTAGTTTTCGTGCCTAATATGGCTCAGTTTATTTTTTCTTTAGTGATATTAGACAGAGTAATTTTATTAGCTTGTTTTTGTTACCTGATATTGAAAAAGGATAAAGACTGATGCTAATAAATTATTATAATATTTACTCGGTAGTTAGTCTTTTTGTTATAATGTATTTACGCTCACATGCTGGTTCATTTAATACATCTGTACTTAATCGATATGTAAATGTTAATTTAATAGTAGCCTTTGATAATCCATCTTCTGGTACTTTAAAAGAAAATCCTAAAGGGAATGGTTTTATAGTGGATTGTTGGTGTATAACATCTAATTGTTTTTAGGTCGCTTTGGTTAATTTAGTAAAAGAAGGTTCATTTGCATTTCAAGTAAAATCAGTTACTTTAAGATTCTGTTTAATAGTTGAATTAGTTACTGATTTGACATTTATTAAAGTTAAATTTACTTAAATTCTTTAAATCACAATTAAAGCTATACCTTTTCTTATCAATCAGGTTCATTGGTTTTGTAAGAGTTACTTTTAATAAGTTAGCTTTTTCTAATTTTAAAGATTTATATTTTGTTATAGCTATATAGATAATTAACCAAAAGGATGTAATTGAAAATGCAATGGCGAGTAATTCTATAAGGAGATAACTTTAAGATATTCCAAATACCATTGTAGCACCTTAAAAAAGGTTGTAAATCTGCCTTTGGGTGTACCATATTTTCATAAAAAATTAATAAAAGTAACATGGTTTGTTATATTGGATTAGAAAATAAGTTCTGCCTAGAAGTAGGAGTTTGTTACCTAGTAAAATTTGGAACGATTATCCAATCAATATAAATAAAGCAAAAAGGGTAAGCACTAGACCCGTTGCTATATTGATATATCCACGGATATGGGCTTTATTTAAAGTTTTATTAGCAAATGATATAAATAATGTCATTAAAGTAAACCAAGTAAAAATATTAAAGGAGTGAATAGTCACAAGTGAAAATCCTTTGGCGATGGTTACATTATAAGATAAGAATTTAGGAAATGCAGCGATATAAAACAATGATACTTTCGGATTTAAAATTTGTGTTAAAAATCCATTGCGATAACTTACCATTAGTTTGGTCTGATTTTTATTGATTTGGTTAGTTGTAGTAAAGTTTTGCTGTATTTTTATACCGTCAAAGCCGGCTTTCACAGCTTTAATTCCCATATAAAATAAATAAAGGGCACCTAGCATTTTGACGGTATTAAACAGTGACTGATTGTGAAATATAATTGCGGAAACGCCTAAAATAGAAAAAGCTCCATGACAATAGGTCGCAGTGCATAAGCCCGCAACGTTAGCAAGAGCATTTTTTCTACCTAATCGCGTGGCATTATCAATAATGAGAGCCATGTTAGGACCCGGTGATATCACTAAGAACAGGGACGTAATAAAGAAAATAAATAATGGACTGCTCATAGAATATCTAACTTTGCGATAATGTCATGTTCCATATAGAGCTCTATTTTATCGCCTTTTGCAAGCGATCCTACTCCTTCGGGCGTGCCGGTAAAAATAACATCACCTGGAATAAGTTCTATGTAGTTGCTTAAAAAAGAGATGATTTCATCAATACTAAAGATCATTTTTTCAGTATTTCCAATTTGCTTTGTGCTACCGTTTAATTTCATTTCAAAATTTATGTTTTGCGGAAGCTTTTCCTTTCCAACAAAATGAGAAATATAAGCAGAGTCTTTAAATCCTTTTGATAAAAGCCACGGCAATTTACGCTCTTTCAGATGTGTTTGTACGTCTCGTGCAGTTAAATCAAGACCAATAGCAAAGGCATCATAAGTGTGCATTGCTTCTTCAGTACGTATCTTATAGGCGTGTTTAGAAATTCGTACAACAAGCTCTGTTTCAAAGTGGATGTCATTGGAAAAGCTAGGGAGGTGGATAATGTTTTCTCGTGCAAGCGAAGTTATTGGCTTACTAAAGATCACAGGTTGTGATTCAACTTTATTGCCAAGTTCTGCCGCATGAGCACTGTAGTTTCTTCCGATACAATAGATATTTTTAATCATGGTATGACACTTTCATTTTATTTTTATATAAATAAGATATTAGAGTTAAAATGATATCGTCTCTAATATTTATGTAAAACTCTCTTGTCTTTTTTTTGCAGAAATCTTTAACGTAGAGTAATATATTTTCATATACTTTGTTTTTATTATGCTCATATATGTATGAAATATCATCTTTTATATTTTTTCGTTCTATGAGATGCCTGCTTATAATGGTATGTCTGTCTAGTTGGATTTCTTTATGTGTCGTATGTCCATTTAGGAGGATATTTGCAATAAGTCGGATTTTATGAATAAAAGCATCACAAAGAAAATACGCTTTTTGTTTATAGGTTACGATTATATTAAGTACTGGTAATATAATATTATGCAGAAGGTTATTGATAGAGGTTTGTGTGTTTATCTTCGGTAAAATCGTATTAAACTCCTTAATATAACTATTTATTTTTAAAGTTTGAAAAAAAATACTATCCGTAACAGACATTATCTCTTGACGGCAGACACTTACAACAAATTGTCCAAATTTTCTTTCACGGTATGAGATATTTTTTTGTATATATGGGGTAGGTGAAAATTGATACCAATTCTTTTTAAAGGGCTTCAAACGTTCCTTTTTATTGAAGCGGATCATCATTTCACTTGATGGTGTATAAATGATTTTTTTTGTTTTTAATTTATCAAGTAAAACGTTTGTCTTTTTAAACATAATATTCTCTATGATATGTTTGACAGTGGCATGTTAACAGTTGGGCTGTTTAATGTCAACTGGCGAGGCTTTGCGGTATTATTTTGGTTAATATTTTATAAAATGATATGAAACGGAGCTGTAAAGATAAGCACTTGTTAATCGTAGTTATAGAGGTGTTTAAGATGATTAATGAGTATGTTATTGAACTTCTATGTGATTAGCTTTATAAAGCGCTGCGGATATAATTTACGTTAAGTTACTTTACTATCAATAAGGAAGTCAATAAAAGCATCAATATTTGAAGCAAAGTTAAAAACCTTATTAGTAGCAGAAACATCAAGCCAAGCAAATCGAGAGATAATTGCTTAAGTTTAATAAGCTAGATTCTTACAAAATTGAACATTCTCGTTAAATTTTATAGCGTGTATTTTTTTAATAAAATTATTTGTGCCATTGTCTTTGTAATATGAGTCTTAACGCAGAATATGTTGATTAATATAATTGTAAAATATTAGATATAAAGTTTATAATTAAAGAAACCTTTCACAATTACAGTATTCCACATCTATTAACATTAGTATCTATTAACATCAATATATATTAATGTTAAGCTAGGATATCTATTAGTTTACAATCTATTTTGTGTCATAAGAATTTGATATAGTCATTAAGAGTATTGTTAATAAAGTTATGGATGGAAAAACTATTTCATTTTTACAATTACCTCAATTTAAAATCAAACAACCTGCAAGTTTTAAAAATATCTTTGTAATAGGATTTGTACTTATATTTACAAACTATTATGGTGTGCATTATTCTTGCTTTGATTGGCATAATGCTAGTGGAATGACCAAAGCAGCAGAATATGTACTAGAAAAATTGCGATCTGTTGTTATAAAGAAAGAATTGTGGATTGATATTCCTCTTAATCCTAGTGACGCAGTGACTTTTTTAAATCAACGTGTATTACATACCAGTAATTCTTTTTCTTATCGTTATGAGGGTACGGATCGTTGGTTATTAAGAGTGTTTGAGCTTGTTAATAAATCACTTAGTACACAGATACTTAATCCTAAAATTTGTGAATATCATTTAAGAATAGTAAAGGAAAATCATGTTTAATTTTATAGATATTTCGATTTTTGTTGAGGGTAGTTTAATTACTAAATATCTAATCATGAGTTTATTTTTATTAATTATAGCGGTATTTGTTGCTGGTTATATTGATTCAATAGCCGGTGGTGCAGGATTAATACTTGTCCCTGCTTTTATCCTTGCGGGTTTTCCTCCACAACTTGCGTTAGGGCAAGCTAAATTAGTTGGTACAATTGGCACTTTAGCAGCTATAAGGAATTTTATTAAAAATCGTTCAATAATATGGAATGTGGTTCCTGCTGGTTTATTATCAGCGATAATTGGTGCATATGTAGGAGCACGAGTAATTTTAATTTTACCTGCAGAAACATTATCACTTATCATTGCTGTGCTTTTACCGGTTGGACTTGTTGGAGCTACATTAAAAAATCACCTAAAAGAAAGTAATAGATCTCCTACAACTAGTCCTATTATTATTTTTTCTGTGTGTTTCGTGGTGGGTTTTTATGATGGTTTCTTTGGCCCGGGTACCGGTAGTTTATTTATTATTGCATTAGCAATTTTTAATAGATTTGGTTTGCTTGAGGCTTCTGCTACTAGTAAGGTTTTTAATTTTGCTTCAAATATAGGTGCTTTTATTGCCTTCGTTATTGCTGGTAAAGTTGCTTGGTTAATAGGTATACCTATGGTATTAGCTAGTTTTTTAGGAAATCATATTGGAAGCTTACATGCAATTAAAAGTAATGGAGAAATAGTTAAGAAAGTTCTTTATATATCTGTAGGAGCGATGATGATAACTTTATTGATGAAATATTTCGTAGGTAATTAGGGAGTTAATATGTTAGATATTGAAATTAGATGCGCTAAAGATGAAGATATAGCCAATGTTAAAGAACTATTAGAAAGTTATCATTATAAAAATCTTTCTGAAGAGGGGCGTATTGATGGTTTTGTTACTACTGATATGAGTATTTCACAATTACAGGATCTTAGTCGTAAAGAACAAGGAGTAACTATTGCTGTAGATCGCTCAAATGGAAGGATGGCAGCTATGCTTATTGGAGCATCTTGGGCTTTTTTAAAGCCTTGGGCAATGTTTGATTATATGCAGAGCATTTTGAATGATTATTCTTTTAATGGAGAACGGCTTAATAAAGAAACATCTTATCAGTATGGGCCTATTTGTATAGCTAAGGAATATCGTAGTAAAGGAATAGGTGAAAAGCTTTTGGAGTATCAACGATACTTATTTGGAAAGCGTTTTCCTTTAACGGTAACATTTGTAAATAAGGTTAATCCTCGATCTTATGCTTTTCATATTCGAGTAGGATTTGTTGATGTTGGAGAGTTCAATTTTAATGGTAATAATTATCATATGCTTGTGATGCCGACTTTACAACATTGAAAAAGATATAAAATTCAGTTTATAGATAGTTAATTTTGCTTTTTATTTTTCGCAAAAATAAAAGGTTCTATTAATGTAGGAAGCTTACTTTGTTCAGTAAAGTTAATTGAAGTAAGTGTGTAATAAGGGTAGTTATGATGTTGTTCCTTAAGAGTTAATGCGCTGGACTTATAGCGGTTATAAGATATCGCAAAGATTAGTTAATCGTAGGTCAGCGCAGGTTAGTTTATGGGCTAAAGGTTTAAGAGTAGCATCTCAATGTGTAGATTGTGATAGGGATGAATAAGAGTAGATAAGCAAAACAAAATAGGGTAAAGACGTTGCCTTTACCTCTATAGGTGCTTTAGGTGCAACTTTTACCGAAATAGCTAGAGAAATACAGCCACAATCAGAAAATTTTACCATCTTACGTTATCTCTTTGCCATTCTAACCTTGCTTGGTGTTGGGTTAACTTTATGGGCTGTGGTTAAGCAAATGAAGGGGTAAGAGTAGATATAGGAGTAGAATATTGTTGCCTATAGAAAAAATTATATATATGTTATAACTTTTTAAATTAATAATTTTAAGAGGGTATAATGAAGTTTAAAAGTATTTTAGGGGCATTGAGTGTTTTTGTAATATTTAGCTTTAGCAATATACACGCTCAGGCTAAAGATACAGGGAAAAAATACGTAATCACTAACGAGTGTATAACGGAAGATAGGGTAAAACTTTGCCGAATTAAAGCTTTAAGAGATGTAGGTGATTATATCGATGAAGGTGACCTTGGTGGTTTTATTCAATCTGAAAAGAATTTATCACATGAAGGGAGTAGCTGGGTATACGATAAAGCTAAGGTGTATGGTAGAGCTATGGTTTATGGTGATGCTAAGGTTGGTGGTAATGCTAAAGTTTATGGTAATGTTCATGTTTATGGTGATGCTAAGGTTGGCTTCAGGGCTAAAGTTTATGGAGATGCTAGGGTCTTTGGTAACGCTATGGTTTATGAAGATGCTATGGTTTATGACAAGGCTGAAGTTTATGGCTATTCAAGGGTTTATGGCAATGCTCATGTTTTTGGTAATGCTAAGGTCTTTGATATGGCTAAGGTCTTTGGTAATACTAAGATTTTTGATAGCGCTATGGTTTATGAAGATGCTATGGTTGGTAGTAATGATGAAGTTTATGAGGAGTTAAAAAAATTTGGTGATGCTAAATTTTACAGTAATTATATGGTTTTGGGTGATAATGCTAAAGTCTATGATGGTAATGCAAAGGATAAGGATATAGTGACTGTAGTAAAAGATAATGCTAAGGTTTATGGTGAAGCTAAGGTGGCTTTAGCGAAAATTTATGGCAATGCTCATGTTTTTGGTGATGCTAAGGTTTATGCCGAAGCTGAAATTTATGGTAAGGCTATGGTTAGCGAAAGTGCTGAAGTTTATAACTATTCTAAAGTTTATGGAGATGCTAAAATTTATGGTAATGCTAAGGTCTTTGATATGGCTAAGGTCTTTGGTAACGCTAGGGTTTTTGATAGTGCTAGGGTAGACTGGTCTAATGTTTATGAGGACGCTAAAGTTTATGGTGAAGCTAAAATTGTTGATAGAGCTAAGGTTTATGGTAAGGCTCAAGTTTACGGGAATGCTAAGGTTAATAGGATGGCTAAGATTTCAGGTAATGCTAAAGTTGGTGGAGATGCGGAAATTTCTAGCCATACTGAGGTAAATGGTAATACCGAAATATATAGCAAATCTAAAAAATAATAATTGCTAATATATATCTAAAGTTATTCAAGCAAAGAGTGATTATAGTTTTCTTCAATTCTGGCGAAAACCTATATAACTGGATTGTGTTTAACGGTCGCATAAATTAGCGAGCGTTAAAGAAGATTTTCACCGAAAACGGGGAAAACCTTCTTTATATCTTTTACAAAATTTTAGTAAATGTTTGCTCCCCAATTCTGGTAAGCAAAGGTCAAATTGTTAAAGAATTATCAACAGTAAATAATACAAAAACCATTTGATAAATGGCTAAAAAAGATCATAGCCTAATCTTACAGTGCCTCAACACACTAAACCATAAGCGGATAAATAACCGAAATTTATTTACCGTTCCCTAACAATCGACCTATTACTATGCTATTTAAACATGCGTTTTATGTCGGGTGGGGTTATGTTATAAAATACCCGCAAGGGAAAAGCATAACGACGGACTAACGACCGTGTTTTGAGCACCCGACACCATATATGGTGTTTAATCAAAACTTTAATTTCGTTAGGAGAAAAATCAGAGACGGTTTAATAAATTATATAAATAATGCACAAAAAGCTAAAAAGAACTCTTAATTAAAACAAGCTAAAGAAAACGATGTAAACAACATCAGTGTTAACTATGTTTAGTCATGAGATTGCAACATTGTGTAATAAAAAGCACGGACATGTTATGGTGATGTTAATAAAATGCTAGAAGATTTATACTCTGATAGGGGTCTCTCCAAATTTGGCGGCACCTATTTAGATAAGCAAGGAAAGCAACCAAAATGCTACCACCTTCCCAAACGCGAGTGTTTAATTTTGGTATCTGGTTATAGCACCTAAGAGAAAAGATTGTTGATTGCTGGTTGGAATTAGAACAGCAACACGTTCCTTCTACAGCTAAACCAGCAATAGAACACGATGAAGAAATTATATATCAATTATCAGTTGATGAAAGAGAGTTACAATTATCAAAACCAAGAAAACATGACTTGCAACATTGTTCAGAGTTTATTTCTAATAATGAAATTATGGATTTAAATGAAGGTATGATTCCATATTTTTATCGTAATAATCAGGATAGGAATTTATATCATATATCTGGAGCAGTGGTAAAAAATGCCGATGAGAAAAATTTAAAAGATGAGTTAATAGAATATATTGACCGTTTGCCAGAGGTGGAAAGTTTGATGGTATATATTCAAAAAGCCTATGATTCTGTTAGAAGCCTTAAAACTGTAGAAGATTTACAACAAATTATGTTGTATCATGCAAAGAAAGATAATATTTCTACTGAGATAAATTAATTAGGCTTTAGATGAAAAACAGTAAAATATTTTTTCGTACTACGATTGAACTTATAAAATCCTCTCCTAAGCTAGCTATATTATTATTATTGCTTACTATTTTCGCCGGTTTTTTTCCTCTTATTACTATTTATTCCATATCGATGATGATTAGTGCTTTTGAGGCAAATAACATTAGTGATGTGGTGTTATATGCGATAGTTTGGGTATTTAGTTTATCCTTCCCCCATTTTTTGGCTAATATTATCATGTTACTTCAATCTGCTATGGCAGAAAATATGCTGTTATATTTTACATTAAAAATATCAACCGCTATTAATAATATTAAATATTTAAATATTTTTGAAGATGAAGAAATTTATAAAGACATCGATGTTATAAAAGATAATATTTCTAATCGGCCAGTTAATTTTATTGTAACTTTAGGATTAATAATAACTTCTGTAGTATCTATTATTTCCATTTCTCTTTCTATAATCCATATCTCTATTTATCTTCCATTGTTATCTTTGGGGTTAGGGGCAATTATTTTTTTTGTATCTGCAAGATCTCAGCAGAAATTATGGTCTGGCACTTTAACTCGAAATTTCCAATCTCGAATGATGAAATATATATTTTCACTTAGCGTTGATAAAACCGCAATGCAGGAAATTAGGATTTACCACTTTAGCGATTTTTTAAAACAAAAATTTATACAAATGCACAATGAAGTAAAAAAAATAATGTATAAAGTAAGGTGGGAAATTTCTTTTTTATCTTTTATCTCTGCCATCTCAATTATTCTCATAAGTCTGGCAATGATATATAACGTTTTTTATCTTATTTCAGTAGGAGTTATAGGTTTAGCTTCCTTAGTGTTTTTATTACAAGCGATCCAGAGAGTATTCAAGCTTCCACCAAATCAGCATCTGAATATTTAGGCTGGATGACTGGACATATGTTATTTTTTGAGAAATATTTTACTTACATAGATAAATATTCTAATGTGAACGAAATAGAACCATTATCACTACTTGAATCAAAAAAAATTAAAACTTTAGAATTGAAAAATTGCACTTTTAAATATGGAGATAAATTAATTTTAGATAATATCAATCTTAAAATTAGAGAGAATGAAATAATAGCCTTAGTTGGACTGAATGGTTCAGGAAAAACGACTTTAGTACGTATTTTAATGGGGCTATTGAAACCTACCTCTGGTAAAGTGTTAGTTAATGGAATAGAGTTAGACAATTATGGTTTGCAAAATTATTGGGCTAAAAGTGCTTATGTTCCACAATTATTTGCACAATTTAATTTTACCGTTGAGGAAGCTATTTTATTAGGTCGCTCGGTTAACAATAGTAAAATATTTGGTGATGATTTTTTTATGGAGGGAATTCCGTCTCTAACGCAACAATTAGGTAAAGAATTTTCTGGATCAGATTTATCAACTGGGCAATGGCAAAAATTAGCGATAATGCGATCTCTTATTGATGAAGAGAAAAAAGAATTATTTTTCTTTGATGAACCTACTTCTGCAATTGATCCGCTTAGTGAAGAAAAAATATATAGTATAATAGAAAAAACAGCGAAAAATAAAATAGCAATTTATGTTACTCATAGAATGTCCACGGTGACTCATGCTACTAGAGTAATTTTGCTAGATAAACAGAAAATAGTTGGTGACTCAAATCATAGAAGCTTATATCAAACTAATTTACTTTATCGACAAATGTTTGACTCGCAAGCTGGTAGATTTTTAGAACATACCAAAAACACTTAGCGCTATATAACAGGAATAGCATATGAGTTTTAAAAGCTATAAATAACATCTTTAAACGAGTAAAATTATTTAGCAGAGGATAAGTTTTTTATATTTTTTGTATGATTTAACTGTATTAAATTTAAAAAGGTGTGTAAAGAATGTTTCAATCTTAAATCGGCTGTAAATCGTTGATATTCTTAGGTTTTTATGGAAAATATGGTGCGGTCGAGAAGACTCGAACTTCCACGGGGTTTATTCCACAGCGACCTCAACGCTGCGCGTCTACCAATTCCGCCACGACCGCATATTTATTATTTAGCAAACTAATATTTATACTGCAAGTATTATAACAAGTTATTTTTGTAAATTATTACGATTTACCAAATTTAAAAACTGTTGTTGATAATTTTCATTATCTTTATATTCACCATAATAACTAGTAGTGATTGTAGATGATCCTAATTTTTTAATACCTCTTATTGCCATACACATATGTTCAGCTTCTATCATAATAGCAATACCTTTTGGATTTATGTTATTTTGAATAAAGGAGCCTATTTGTGCTGTTAAAGCTTCTTGAGTTTGAAATCTTTTTGCAAATAAGTCAACAATTCTCGCTATTTTAGATAAACCGATAACGCAATTATTTGGTAGATAAGAAATGTGAGCAACTCCAGTAAAAGGAAGCATATGATGCTCACAGTGTGAAAAAAATTCAATATTTTTCACTAATACAGGATCACAATATCCTGATATCTCGTTAAATACGGTATTAGATAGTTTTTTATCGCTATTATCATAACCAGAGAATAATTCTTTATAAGCAGTTACTACTCTTTTAGGTGTGTCAATCAGTCCTTCACGATTAGGGTCTTCACCTGCCCATAAAAGTAGCGTTTTTACCGCTTCTTCAGCCTCTTCTTGCGTTGGTCTGTCGATTTTTTGCTTATTAATTATAGATGAAGTATCAGTTGGCATAGTTAATCCTTAAATATTTTGCCATAGATTTATCATAATATTATTTATTTTTCATCAAAATAATAATATTATATAGTTTAAATTTATATTTTAATAATGGATAACAGATGCAGCGTAATTATCAAGGAAAATATAAAAAAACTATAGGAAGAATAATAGCTATCAATTTTATTAAAATCTATCAATTTATTTTATCGCCTTTCATAGGTCAACATTGTCGCCACGTGCCTAGTTGTTCTGAATATGCATATGAGGCTATAGCTCGTCATGGATTATGGGCGGGGGGCTGGTTAACTTTATTCCGTATTATTAGCTGTAATCCATTTGGTAGTCATGGTTGGCATCCAGTGATAGAAAAATTACCTAAAAATTGTTATTGGTTTATGCCGTGGAAATATTATCAACTGGTTAGAAAACATAAAGAAAATTTGGAATAAATATCATAATATGATAAACTTAATTATATTGTAAATTACTCCACTCACATAGTAGGTGGGACTGGTTATAGGACATAAAATGACTAATATTTCTTTATCTTTTCCTGACGGATCAATTCGAGACTATCAACAAAATATTACAGGTTATCAATTAGCTAATAATATAGCAAAATCTTTAGCCAAAAAAGCAGTAGCTTATTTACTAGATAACCACATATATGATTTACATGATCCTATATCATGCAGTGGAAATATTGAATTTATCACTAGAGATCATCCACGAGCTTTAGAACTTATTAGACATGATTGTGCTCATATTTTAGCTCAGGCAGTTAAAATTTTATTTCCAGATACCCAAATAGCTATAGGTCCTACCATTGAAAATGGTTTTTATTATGACTTTGCTAGAGACGTACCTTTTACTTTAGCCGATTTGTCTATTATTGAAAAAAAAATGCATGAAATAGTTAAACAAAATCAAGCATTTAAAAAAGAAATTTGGTCAAAAGAAAAAGCTAAAGAAATATTTGCGGCTAAAGGAGAAGCTTATAAATTAGAATTATTAGATTCTATTCCTGATGAGGAAGACGTAAAAATATATTTTAATGGTGATTGGTTTGATTTATGCCGTGGCCCACATATGACAACTACCGGTCAGGTTGGACATTCTTTTAAATTAACTAAGGTAGCCGGAGCATATTGGCGCGGTGATTCGAATAATCCTATGCTAACCCGTATTTATGGTGTTGCTTTTGCTAATGAAGATAATCTTAATGAATATTTACACATGTTGGAAGAGGCAGAAAAAAGAGATCATAGACGCTTAGGTAGAGAAATGTCTTTATTTCATCTGCAAGAAGAAGGTCCTGGTGTGATTTTTTGGCATCCAAATGGCTGGAAAATATTTCAAAATTTAATTTCTTATGCTAGACGAAGATTGGAAAGTTTAGGATATCAAGAAGTAAATGCTCCGCAAATATTAGATAAATCTTTGTGGGAAGCATCTGGACATTGGGAATGGTACAGGGAAAATATGTTTAAAGTAACTTGTGCTGGAGATGATGCTGATGATATGAGGCAATATGTTTTAAAGCCCATGAATTGCCCAGGTCATGCACAAATTTTTAAGTATGGTCTTAAATCTTATCGTGATTTACCATTGCGTTTATCTGAATTTGGTAAAGTTCATAGATATGAACCATCAGGATCTTTACATGGTATAATGAGAGTGAGAGGTTTTACTCAAGATGATGCACATGTATTTTGTACAGAAGAACAGATGGCGGCTGAGTTTTTACATATAAATGACTTAATCTTAAGCTGTTATGCTGATATGGGATTCCATAATATTACAGTTAAACTTTCTACTAGACCGCTAAAAAAAGTAGGAAGTGATGAAGTATGGGATCATGCAGAGAAATTGATGGCAGATGTTTTGAAAATTATAGAGCAACAGTCAGAAAATAAAATAAAAATAGAGATTTTTCCGGGTGAGGGAGCTTTTTATGGTCCTAAATTCGAGTATACTTTAAAAGACGCTATTGGAAGAGAATGGCAATGTGGTACTACGCAGTTAGATTTTAATTTACCAGAAAGATTTGGTATTTTTTATATCGATAAAAACTCTGAAAAAAAAGTTCCTGTTATGATCCATAGAGCAATTTTTGGCTCCATGGAAAGATTCTTAGGTATTTTATTGGAGCATTATGCTGGTAATTTGCCTTTATGGTTAGCGCCGGTACAAGTTGTAGTTGCTAATATAGCCGAAACATCAGAAGATTATGCAGCGGAGGTTTTTGCTAAATTACAGGCTTTAGGTGTTGAAGTGGAGTTTGATAATCGTAACGAAAAAATAAATTATAAAATTAGAGAACATTCATTAAAAAAAGTACCTATAATTTTAATTTGTGGTAAAAAAGAAGCCGAAGAAAATAATGTTAACTTGCGTTATTTAGGTTCTCAAGAGACAAAAATAATGGCATTAGATCAATTTTTAGATCAGATTAAAATTGATATTCTTCCTCCAGATTTGAAAAATTAAATTACTATCATCAGTCTAATTAATAGGCTGATGATAAGTTATTTTATTGCACTTTATCAATAGAAGTTATTAAAGTTACATTTTTATGTTCACCAGATTTTACCATAATATTCTTTTGGTATAATTCGCCATCATATTTTGCCATCACAGTATATGTGCCTGCAATTAGCATTGGACTGATATAAGAACTGGTTTTTTCATACACTAGGTCGTTAGTTTCGGTTATGATTGACCAAGAAGTACCAGCTAGAGCTTCACCAGATTCACTATTAGCTAAACTTACGGTAATTTGTGCTGAATCTAGTTTTACATCTGCTTGAGTATATTTTCCCGCTACAATATTTAATTCATTTTTTGCGGCTATTTCTCCTCGATAATATGTTGTTATATTATAAAAGCCTTGTTTAATAATTATTGGCGTTTCCGGTAATATTTTATCTATAACCACTATTTCTGAGTCTTGTTCTTCATTAATTAATGATATACTAAAAGAAAAATCTTTAAGCTCTTGTTTTTTAATGTTTTTTTTATCTTTAAAATAAGGAGATAAAGATAATATTCCTGCATTTAAATTTATATTTTTCTTATAATTATCATTAGTTATGTTTAAGTAACTAATATCTTTAGCATATCCATATAGGGTAACTAAAATATAGTCTCCTTTAGGTATCGTTAATACTTCAGATCCTCCTTTTTTTTGAAAGATCAATTTTGGCTTATTTTCATTATTAGTGAATAAAAACCAATTTACATTATCCTTTAAAAAGTCGTTATTATCAGTTATTGAAGCATTTAAAGATAATGTAGTAACATTTTGTTGTTTTGCTTGGAGAGAAGGAGTACTTATTGTAATTATTAATATTAGATAAATAGAATATTTAAAGTAATATCTTAACTTTGACATTTAGCCGATCCTTATTAATAATTCTTATTTAATTTTCTTATATAAGCAATTGATTTTAAAGTTTTTTTATATAGAGAAGCTGACACCGCATCCGCAGGCAGAGCTGGAATTAGGGTTATTTATTTGAAAATATTTTCCCATAAGATCATTGATAAAATCTACTTCTGATCCTTGCAAAAAAGGTAAGGATATAGGATCTATTACAATAGTAGCATTATTTTTAGCAATTATTATATCATCTTCAGTTGCTTTTTCTTCTAACTGATATTTATAGGAAAATCCAGAACATCCTCCACCTTCGACTTTAATTCTTAAAGCTGATTTTGCTGGGTTTTTTGCTAAAATTAGTAATATCTGTTTGGCCGCAGCATCAGTAATAGTTATTGACATTTCTATCCTATTTATGTTAATTTCTGAATAGAATTATACATATATTTCTGTCTTTTTTAAAGATTTATTCAAATAAATGCAATATATTTTCTCTCTATGACCATAACAAACAGCTATTAATTGACTTAATACCTTAAAAATATGTTGTTTTATTAGGTTTTTCCTTGTTTTTTTAGCATAAAAAAGGTTATCTTGGTATTAGTGATCTTTAACAATATTTTAGTGGAATAAAAATTATGGATATTTTCTCTGAATGGGAGCAAAAAATAAAATTAGCTTTAGAGCAGTCAGAAATAGCTAATGCTGATTTACTAAATGCCAATCTCACATCTAAAATAGTTGTTGAAGTACCACGCGATCCTCAGCATGGAGATCTTTCTACTAATGTAGCTATGGTATTAACTAAAGTTTTACAAATTAAACCTCGTGATATCGCGCAACATTTAATTAATATTTTGAGTAAAGATCCTGAAATTGATACTATAGAAATAGCCGGGGCTGGTTTCATTAATTTTCGCTTAAAAGCAAGCTATTGGCATAAAATATTGTCGCAATTATTGATAAAAGATACCAACTACGGACGTACAAATTACGGTGATAATAAAAAAGTTAATGTAGAATATGTATCTTGTAACCCTACTGGACCTATGCATATTGGTCACTGCAGAGGGGCTGTAGTAGGGGACGTTTTATCTAATTTATTAGCAGAAAATGGCTATAGCGTAACTAGAGAATTTTATATCAATGATGCTGGTGGGCAAATTAAAGTTTTAACCGATTCTGCATTTTTACGTTATAAAGAAGCTTTAGGTGAGGATATACCAAGTTTCCCTGCAGGATTATATCCGGGTGAATATTTAATACAAGTAGGTGAAAAATTAAAGCAAGACTATGGTAACAATTTACTAAATATGTCAGCTGAAGAACGTTATAATATCATCTCTCAGGTATCTCTGGATATGATGATGCAACTTATTAAAAATGATTTAGCTAGCTTGCATATTCATCATGATATCTTTTTTTCTGAAAAATCGTTACATGCTAACCAGGCTGCAGATATAGTTTCTGCTATTAATTTGGCTACTCTTAAAGGGTATGTCTATGAGGGGCGTCTCCCTCCTCCTAAGGGGCAGGCCGATCCTGATTGGGAAGACAGGCAACAATTATTGTTTAACTCTACTAAGTTAGGCGATGATATGGATAGACCTTTACTTAAATCAGATGGATCTTTTACTTATTTTGCTGCTGATTTAGCATATTTTAAAAATAAATACGATAGGTCGTTTAATGAAATGATTTATGTATTAGGGGTTGATCATGCTGGTTATATTAGAAGATTAGAGGCAATAGCTGAGGCTGTTGCTGGTGATAAATCAAAATTGACGGTATTCTTTTGTCAAATAGTTAATTTATTGCGTGATGGTAAGAAATTAACTATGTCTAAGAGAGCAGGTAATTTTATTACTTTAAAAGAAGTTATTGAAGAGGTAGGAGTAGATGCTATCAGGTTTATGATGATCTCTCGTAAAGCAGAAGTAAGTTTAGATTTTGATTTTAATAAGGTAAAAGAGCAATCTAAAGATAATCCAGTTTTTTATGTTCAATATGCACATGCTCGCTGTTATTCCATTTTTAAACAGGCATATGAACAATTAAAAATATCAATAAACTCTATTAATTTATCAGGAGAAACTGCTAATTATTTATCTTTATTAAAAGATGATAGTGAATTATCACTAATAAAAAAATTGGCTGAATATCCGCATGTAGTTAAAATAGCTGCATTATACAGAGAACCACATAGATTAGCTTTTTATTTAGCTGATTTGGCAGCTTATTTTCATTCACATTGGAGCAAAGGTAATGAAAATAAAAATTTACGTTTTGTGCAAATAAATGATAAAGATCTAACAATAGCTAGAATATTTTTGGTTAAAGCTATAGCTGTAGTTTTGAAAAATGGGTTAAAAATAATTGGTATTAATGCGCCGGAAGAAATGAGGTAAATTTATATATTTTTTATACAAATTAGATATCATAAGTATATATAAATTTATCTTGTTTTTAATTAAAATATTTAACTATAATAGATTATATCAGACAATTTGCTAATCTACGGAACTGATCGATGAATAACATTAGAGAATTTACACCGGAGGTAAAACAAGAAGATTTAGATAATTCTTTTAGAGAAATTACGCGTAAGTTTATGGGTGATATTTCTAAATTATCAACTAATGACTCGGATGTTCTCAATTTGAATAATTTAGATGATAATTTAGCTAATTCTGAAAGTGGAAATTACTCAAGTAAAGATTTTAGGGCTGTAAAAAGTTTAAAGCAATCATCTAATCTTGATTATAATCAGCAAAAAAAGTCTGAAATCTTAGCAGAAAAGCTTCGACTATTTTCAGAAAAAAGAGAAAATATCCGTAAGCGGATGCAAGAAATTAGAGATTGTTATAATGTAAAAAAAGAAATTAAGTTAGATAATTTTGCTCCTGTTCATATTGTAAATAGTTTAACTGAAGATAAATTAGCATTTTCACCTTCTCAGGAAGATGAAAATTTGTTGCTGCCAACAAATAAACACGATGAAAATAAGCAGTTAACATACATCGATGAAAAGAAAATTGACCAAGATGTAGTAAGGTTATCTTGTAACATAAGACAAAATTTGTCCAATGTGATAAAACAAGATCAAGGTTGGATAGGTTTAAATAAATATCCATATAATAATGAATGTTTATATATAAATCCTGCAGTACAAGGAGATCAAGCCATTACTAAGATGATAGACGAGTTAGATATCAATCTTCGACAGTTATTAGAAGAGGAATCTAATATATCCAAAGACGGAAAAAAAAGAAATACGCAATCAGATAATTTTAATAATGATGATTATTTAAAGCCTGCAGTTGCTAATAGCGAGACTATGTTAAAAGAAATGTCTCCACCTATAGTTATGACTTCAAAAGTCTATGGTAAAAATATTAAGGCTGTTGAAGACATCATTATGGCTTCACCTTTAGATAACTATGATAATAATAAATCTGTAGAAAAAGAAATTTTATCTGATATTCATAATGATAACCTGAATTTAACACGAGGCAGTATAAATTCAGATTATAACTTTAGTGATACTAATTCTGTTAGATCGACAACAGGATTTACTCAAAGAGAACATTTTGATGATTTAGAAAATCCAAGTTATGCTGCGCCTAGTATAGATCAAGTCAGCTCTCCTAATAGTAAATCTTTTAGTAATTACCAACAGGATTATCATAATAAGATTAGTAATGATTTACTTGGTTGGAATAATGATAAAGATTTTGTAGCTGTACAACAAATTTTTAATAAAAAACCAATAAAGAAAATAAAAATATTTACGCGCTTAAGATTAATATTATTAGTTTCTATAGCTTTGGTAGCTAGTGGGATATATTTATTTTACAATAAAAAAAGCAATGATTTTGTAGTAATAGAATCTAAATTAGCTAATGTTAAAGTTGTACCTCAGGTAAATATGGAAACTAGTAACGAGGCTGGCTCTATAGCATATAATCAACTAGAAGGACAGGAAGTTTCGCAGAGGCAGGATAATTTACTTGCGTCGCAAGAAGATCTTAACAATATTCCAGAAGTACCAGCATATGAAAATGTTGAAGATACAGATGCAATTATTTCTTCTTTACCTGGTCATTTGGCTGAAAATACAGATGCTTCCAAACATAATTCTCCACCATCAGTATTTACAAATAATAATTCGGCAGCTAGTTCTGCTATTTTAGGTGGAAATACGACCTTAACCGATATAACTCCTGTAAATATTGCTGCTAGTCCGGCTTTTATTTTAGATAATAAAGACGAACATTCTAATATTATGCCGTTAGAGAGAAAAGTTGTAGATTTTTCATTGTCTGATGAAGATGTTCAACAAATGGATACTAATAATCAGTCTGATTCAGAATCTTATGTTGATTTAGCTGAAGATGTTCCATTGCCGATTAATTCAGTTTTACGTGGGGTAGCTAATGCTCCATTTTATGTGCAAATAGCATCTTTGACGACAGAGGCTGAAGCTGACACAGCTTTAAATCAATTAATATCGCGTTATAGAACGATATTACAAGGGCATAGGATTATAATACAAGAAAGTGAAGTAGCCGGAAAGGGGGTATATTATCGTTTGCGTGTACCTTTGAATAGTTATAATGAAGCACAAACTTTCTGTGATGGTTATCGACAAGCCGGTGGTAGCTGTTTTGTCGTATCACAATAATATCAATCACATATATGATTGATATTATACTTAATTACGTAGTTGATTCAGTAAATTTAGATATCTTAACGTGAAAGTTTAAGTTATTAGAGGAGATCTCTATAAATTTATTAATCTATCTTCATTGTTAATATTATTATTTTCAATATTATTGAGATATTGTTCTATCGCACGATAATATAACAGATGTTCTGCATTTAAAATTCTTTGTTGTAAATCACTGCTAGTGTCATGTTTAAATATCGGGACTACAGCTTGAGCTATTATTTTTCCTTCATCCATTTTTTCTGTAACTATATGTACCGTGCATCCAGTAAATTTCATACCAGATTCTATTGCTTTGTTGTAGGTATCTAGTCCTTTAAACAAAGGTAGTAAAGAAGGGTGGATATTTAAAATTTTATTTTGATAATTACCGATAAAATCAGAGGATAATAATTGCATATATCCTGCTAAACATATTAAATCTATATTATCTTTTTTTAATTCGGTTAACATTGCTTGTTCATGTTGTGCTTTATTTTGATAATTATTTCGATCAATAGCAATATTTTTTATATTATAATTAGCAGCTTTTTTTAATCCTAGAGCATTAATATTATTGCTGATAACCTTTGTTATTTCAAAAGTGGACTCATCAGTAAGACTATATTTAATCAGTGATTCCATGTTAGAACCACTACCAGAGATTAAAATCGCAATTTTATGCTTTTTCATTTTATGATCTTTATACATAAATAACTGGTTCTATATTTTCTTCTCTGTGGATTAGATTACCTAAGATTTTAGCATCTTCTCCATGTTGGTTAAAAAAGTCTAAAGTTTTTGCAGCATCTTCCTCTGGTACAATGACTAGCATACCATAACCGCAATTAAAAGTTCGTAGCATTTCCATGTCTGATAGGTTAGCTTCTTTTTTTAACCATTGAAATATAGGAGGTAAATCTAACTCATTTACATGTATTTTAGCGGATATATTATCAGGTAAAATTCTAGGTATATTATCAGTAAATCCTCCACCAGTAATGTGAATTAAACCTTTTATAGATGAGATAATATTTAAAGCTTTTAAAATAACTTTTACATAAATTTTAGTTGGAGTTAAAAATACATCTGCTAATTTTTTGTTTTTATCAAAAGGGGCGGGAGAATCCCAGGTAAGTTTAGTTTGTTGTATGATTTTACGTACTAAAGAAAAACCATTAGAATGTACACCAGATGAAGACAAGCCTATTATTACATCTCCTGCTTTAATATTTTTTTTAGGTAATAATAATTCACGCTCTACAGCTCCAACCGCGAATCCAGCAAGATCATAATCATTATCGTGATACATGCCAGGTAATTCAGCGGTTTCTCCACCAATTAACGCTGCGCCAGCTTGGATACATCCTTCAGTAATACCAGATATAATCTCATATCCTTGTTGTGGATTTAATTTAGCTGTAGCAAAATAATCAAGGAAAAATAGCGGCGTTGCACCTTGTACAATAAGATCATTAACGCACATAGCTACTAAATCAATACCGATAGTATTGTGTTTATTGGTCTCAATTGCAATTTTTAATTTTGTACCTACACCATCATTGGCAGCAACTAATATAGGATCTTTGAATGCTAGAACTTTTAAATCAAAAATTCCTCCAAAACCACCTATTGTTCCACTTGTACCAGGGCGTTGTGTTTTTTTAATTAAAGGTTTAATCTGTTCTACTAGTTGATTACCGTTATCTATATTGACTCCAGCAGAGGCATACGTCAAAGGTTTTTTTGTTTGATCATTAGAGTTAGTCATCAAATACTCGTTATTGTTCTAAATTATTTTATATTTAACATTTTTCTTTTAACAAGTCTATTGCTTCTCTAACAAACTTCTACAAATATGTTATAATAAGTCGTTATGCAAAGGATTTAAATATGCAACCATTACGTAAAAGCTTACCTAAGGAAACATTATTTTGGTCTGCAGGACTAATTGTACTTTTAATTATTATCAGTATTTTTAGTGCTATTTTATTGCCTTTTGTATTTGGGCTTATTGTGGCTTATTTTCTTAATCCACTGATTAATTATTTTTCTCAGTTTGGAATATCTAGAGCAATTTCTAGTAGTTTTATTTTGCTTACCTTTTTTATAGTATTGGCTTTATTATTATTAATATTAATACCTATATTACTTACCCAATTAGGGCAATTTATTGCTAATTTCTCATATTATGCTGAAAAATTAGACGTATTATTATCTGAAACTGACTCTATTTGGTTAGAACAAAATACTAGCTTTGGGCGGTTTTTAATTCAAGATAATATTAATAATTTGTTACAACAAAGTGGAAATTTTTTATCCTCTATATTATCTTCTCTGTGGAGCTCTAGTAAAGTTTTTATTAATATAGTTTCATTTTTTGTTATAGCTCCAGTTATTGCATTTTATCTGATGGTAGATTGGCCACGTATGGTTAAAATTATAGATAGTTGGATACCTCGCAATCATTTATATACTGTGCGTAATTTATTTTATGAAATGGATAAAACAGTCGCTGGTTTTATCCGTGGACAAAGTGTCGTGTCCTTAATAATTGCTTTATATTATATAGTTATGCTAGGTTTTTTAGGGTTAAATTTTTCTTTCCTTATAGGAATAATTATAGGAATATTAAGTTTTATTCCTTATGTTGGTACCTTGATAGGGTTAGTTCTATCTATTGGAATGTCTTTTATGCAATTTTGGCCCGATGATTGGAGTAAAATTGTAATAGCATTGATAATATTTTTTGTAGGTCAATTTATTGAAGGTTATATATTGCAACCAAAATTAGTAGGCTCTTCGGTTGGGCTGCATCCTGTATGGTTAATGTTTTCTTTGATAGCTTTTAGTTATCTATTTGGGTTTACCGGAACTTTAATAGCAGTGCCTGTAGCCGCGGTAATAGGGGTATTAATAAGATTTATTTTAAAAATTTACTTAAATTCTTCTTTTTATGATGAAAAAGAAACTAAGTAAATATTTAAACTCTGTTATAAATTTGTTATAAAAAAATATGCATAGAAAAATAGAATATTATCAGCAACAATTATCGTTTGATCTTGGTTACCAAAGTATATATGGACGTGATAATTTAATTGTTAGCCGAGCAAATTGTAGCGCGATATGTTTCTTAGAGCAATGGCCTGCTTGGCAAACACCAATTACGGTATTAATAGGCGAGCAGGGGTGTGGTAAAACCCATATTTCTAATTTATGGTTAGAAAAGTCTAAAGCTATATCAATAAATAAATTTGAATTAGATAAAGGTGTAGAATTAGCTTTAAGTGGACATTCAATATTTATTGATAATTTAGGAAAAAGTAAAATAGATGAAATTAATTTATTTCATCTATTTAATGCAATCAAAGAAACTTTTTTGATCAATAAAACTACTAGCTTATTAATTACCTCTCATTATTTTCCATCTACCTGGCAATTAACAATAAATGATCTTATCTCAAGATTACGCACAGTTAATATGATAAAAATAGATACGCCAGATGATTTGTTATTAAAAGGTTTATTAAAAAAACTCTTAGCAGATAGACAGTTAATTATAGATAATAATATGATAGATTATATCTTACTTAGAGTAGAGCGAACTGTAGATAAAATTAATAATTTAGTCAATTATATAGATCAATTAGTGATTGATGAAAAAAAGAAAGCTAATCGCAACATTATAAATAAAGCTTTTAAATTAACGGAGCAAAAAAATTAAATAATATAAAAAACAGTTGAAATATGATTTTAATAGTTGAAATTTTTTTTATAAAAGAATAATAAAAGAATAATGGTTAATAACGGAGCGTAGCGCAGCTTGGTAGCGCACCTGATTTGGGTTCAGGGGGTCGCGTGTTCGAATCACGCCGCTCCGACCATTAATAGGAGAGAATAATGATAGCTCGTATATATGTTCCAGCAAAAAATGCGATGCAATCAGGACGAAGACAAAAAAAACACTGGATATTAGAATATCCAGCTCAATTTGAAAAGGATGTAGATCCATTAATGGGATATGATGTCAGTTGTGATATGTTATCACAGATACGATTGAAATTTACCAGTTTGGAAAGTGCAGTTGATTATGCATCTCGTTATGGTATATCTTATAAAGTAGAAGTACCGCACATGAGCAAACGTTGTAATTTATCTTATTCTAATAATTTTGCCTATAATCGTTCTTTACCTTGGACACATTAGTAAGGTTAAAGGTTATTTAATAAATAAAAATATAATGGCCCCGTAGCTCAGCTGGATAGAGCAACAGCCTTCTAAGCTGTGGGTCAGAGGTTCGAATCCTCTCGGGGTCGCCATTATTTTCCTAAAAATCCAGTAAAATCAACGGTGTATAACATATTTAATATTATGCTATAGATTTTAATATATCGCTTTATATTAAAATAAATTTGTAAGAATTTTAAAATTAACCTCTATTAATTAATCTTAGTTCAGCTGAAATTGGTTTATAGGCTAAATGTTTAACTGTAGAATCTCAATGTTTAGATTGTGATAGAAACCAACAAGAGCAGATAAGCAAAAAAATAGATGGTACATCATCACCGTTGCAGCTATGCCTATCAGTGCTCTAAGTGTAATTTTTACCGAAATAGCTAGAGAAATACGGCCACAATCAAAAAATTTATCATTTTACGCTATCTCTTTACTATCTTAACCTTACTGGGTATAGGGTTAACTTGGTTTGCGGTAATTAAGTGGATGAGGAGGTAATCGGTGATATAAAGTAGAATATTATTGCCTATAGAAAAATTTATATATTATAACTTTTAAAATTAATAATATTAGAGAGGGTATAATGAAGCTAAAAGTCATTTTAGGAGCATTAATTGTCTTGTTAATATTTGGTTTTATTAATCTACCACTTCAGGAAAAAAAATACGAAATCACTAACGAATGTATAATAGATGGAGTAACAGTTTGTTGAATTAAGGCTTTAAGAGATATAGGTAATTCTGTCAAGAAAGGTGACTTTGGAGGTTATATTCAATCTGAACATAATTTATCTCATAAAGGTGATAGCTGGGTATATGGTAAAGCTATGGTTTTTGGTCATGCTGAAATTTCAGATAATGTTAGAGTTTTTGACAATGCTAAAGTTTATGGTAATATTGGTCTCTTTGATAAGTCTACAGTTTTTAGTACCCAGGTCGATTCTAAAGTTGATAGAAAATAGGAAATTTATGACGGCGTTTCGGTAAAAGATAATGATGACGTGAGTGAAAAATCTAAAAAATAATAATTGCTAACAGATATCTGAGTAGAAATTTAATGTAATTAGAGCTAATAATGAGCATATAGTATATCTTAATTTACGTAGTTAGATATCTATATTATAGCTATAACATGTTATTTGATAGCTATTTCTTTCCTAGGAGAAGCAAAGAGGGTTAGTTTTAGAATAACAATAATGCTCAAGTGATACTTACATTATTGTTATTAAATGCTTCACGTGTATAATTAAAAAAACATCTGTGTACTAGATTAGATAATTTGTGACAAAAATAAAGGGACGTGAGCTTAGGTATAATTCTAAACTCAGGAGAGTATAGAGTTATTGTTTTCCTATATTTTTTTAAATGATTTCTTTTGTATAGAATCAAACGAACAAATGTATAAAAAGTTTTATGTTTTGTATGAAGATCGATCTGATTAAGATATATTTTTATAGTAGAGCTTACAATTAGTTCTTAGATCACTAGTTCTAAGAAAGTCTGCAATTATAGATTGTACAATATTTACTATAATGGTAGAAGTATTTAATTAATAGGTGAGAAGATAGCGGAATTTTTTTATATTTATCTTTATTAATTTTTGTTGATTTGTGTATTTTAATCTAGTTAATATTCAAAATTTTATTAGAATGGGTTTTTAGTAAGATAAAATCATAGCTTCGAAGATAAGTTTTAATCTATATTTCTTCAGGAATATTATAGATATTCATCAATATATCTTACTAAAGTAACTTTATATTATAATTTAAATATTTCTAATTTAATAAAATATTATGATATGCTATGGTTAATGATATTCAACTAAAAAGATATATCGGTTATCTTATTTTTATAATAACCATAATATTATGGAATAATGATTGGTATGTAGTTATAAATTTAATTATAGTTTTTATATTATATAGGATAATAAAATATAATTTTATACGCATTAGAAATATATTAACCATACATCATAAGTTAAAATTAGAAGAAAGTAACTCTAAAAAAGTCAAAAAATATATTAATAGTAATGCTAAATTTACTAAAATTTTATGGCAAGCAGATACTGCATTTAAGTTAAAATTAAGCTATAGCTATAAAAATAACTATAGCTTTGCTAATGTATTACTCCATCAAATTAAACAAGATAATTATCAAATACGTGAGTGGTTAGCTTCTTTCCTATTGAGAAAATTAGAATTACAACAGTTAATAGCTGACCCTGATAATAAAAAACATCTTAAATTATTACAAATATATCAGAATGAATTACATACGATTAAAAAATCAATAAAGGAAATAAAAGCCGAATATAATGAACATGAAAATAATGCTTTTGAAATTTATCTTTTTATAACTAATCTAAATACTAATACAATGGAAGAAATTCACCTAGATGATATTTATGAAATATATAATGTTAATGGTAAAAAAATAGATTTTAGAGGATTAATAAGTTATTTGGGTGATAAAAATCTATACAATAATTTAAAATGTCAAGGGTTTTTTGATTATGAAAAATTTTATTAAATTATATAAATAATTATTTATTACGTTAAATTTAGTCATTCGTTTGTGAGTAAAGTTAAAAAATTTATCTTTTAAAATAAATAATGTGATATATGTTTAAAGATATATAAAGATCATTTTAATTAATAATATTTCTAGTGCCTTATTAGTAGGACGTTACTAAGTGAATAATATTGAAAAAATAATACGTGATACCTTATCATCTTATGAAAATCCTTCTGTAGATACACGTAATAAAATTTATGCTCTGGCTAGAGATATCTATATAAAATCGCTTCAGCAGAACGTTGATGTTTCTGAACATACTAAAAAAGAACTTTTTTTATCGCTAGAAAAAATTATAACTGATATTGAACAAAGCTATTTAGAACAAAATAATTATGAGTATTCGCAGTTAAATGAAAAATCTTTAGTAGAACCGCGTAATTTAACAAAGAATTTTTATTACAAAAAATATATATATTGTATAAGTATTTTATTTTTAATAATTTTTATAGCATTTCTGCTCTTTTATAAAAATATATTTTATTATAATTCAACTAAAATAGATAAATTGGAAGCAAATCAAATTGGCTATTCTAATATTGGTTTGGGTTGGATATCATTATTGAATTTTAGCAATACTGATAATTTTATAACTGAAGGACAAAGTAAATTAGAAATTACACAAGAGCAAGATAAACCAGTTTTAGATCTCACTTTTATGTCTGAAAATGATTATATTTTATTAAAAGTTAATAATGACTTAGTTAGTAATTTTACAGGTAAAACAATAATAATTGATATTATTGCTAAAAATATGGATGATAAAAAAGATGTCCATTTAGAAATTTCTTGTAATTTTGGTAATTCAGGTTGTGTAGAGGGTTATACTTTTGAACTTGAAAATATTAGGCAGGATCTTTTAATAGAAAATGATCTAAGAACAGAAGAACTTTTAGCAGATAAATTAATAAAGTTATCTGTAAAGGAAGCTGATGGCGCTACTATTAGAATATATTCTATAGCAGCAAAAGAGGTTAAGGTTAAAAGTTAATTACTCTTTAAATATAGTAATTAACTTTTATCGTCTTGGTGCTAAGAGAAATAATATTATAGAAATAATTAATAAGACTAACCAAGCAGGGGAGTGAATTATAGGAGAAATCCATTCATTCCAAACATTCTCACCTAAAGTATTTTGTGACCAATTTTGAAATGACGTATAAGACTGTGAAGAAAGTGATTGCCAAAAGCTTTGTAAAGAGGACATTATCACTTTTGAGGATGCTATCGAATTAGCAGCATCTATTAGCCCTGATATAATTGCTCCTAATAATGCTATTATAGCAAGAATTTTTAAAAGAAAAGAAATCATTACAACCTCATATTAATTAAATTAAGTACATATGAATGTTTATATGTTATTAATGGTTCCATTATTTAAGGATTATTCTTTAGAATTGCCATTAAGTCTTGCTTATAATAAGACTTAATGGATATTACTATCGTTCAATATTTAATTTATTTTATTAAAATTATTAAATTAGTTTAAGATAAGATATAAAATTACTTGCAAAAAATATCTATGCTGGTTATATATTGAGATAATGGTGAGGTGGCCGAGTGGTTGAAGGCGCACGCCTGGAACGCGTGTATACGGGAAACTGTATCGAGGGTTCGAATCCCTCTCTCACCGCCATTGACTACAACGAACTTTTATATACTCGAAATGGTATAGTCTCACAGATATTGTTGTTAGTTGCAATAATACAGTTTATTCAGTCAACAGGTACTTTTTGTCAAGAGTGGTAAAGTTACCGCTTTCCCTTACCCTGTATCTATACCTAATATATTTATCATTTTTGTTTTCTTAACTAGCCTTTTTTATTTATAAGTATAATATCTAGGTACATCCTAACTTTAGGAGTTGTTATAGAAGAGATATTTATAATTCCAATTATAACATTTATAAAAGTTTACAACCCACAGTTTAAGAGCGATAAGAAGGAAAAATTTATTGAAAATTTTAATTATATTAAGTTCGATACGTCGTCCGTCATTTACATTTGTTTTAGCTCAATATTTGTCCACTTTCTAATGGAGTGTAGTGCAACTGTCAAAGTGGTTTAATTTTCGTTAACAACCGTTACCACTAGAAGATCCTAAGTGGCATCATGATGTGAAGAATAATCCAAAAGCTGAAGTGCGTGCTTTTATTAATGACAACTCAACCGCTGATGGTGTTATTCTTACAAGCCCTATACCAAGGATCTTACCTTGATCTGTTAAAGAAGGCGCTTGACAATTTACGCTTATGATGCCAGTTTAAATAAACTGGTTTGTCTAATTGTTCATAGTGGTAGACCATTTAAATCTGTGTTACCGTGTGAGTATCTTGTTTCAGTTGTTCGAATATTGAGAGGGTATGCATTGCATTGTCAAGTTGCATTATTAAAAGCATATTTTGTATCTGAAGATAATAGGTATACGTGGCATCTGTGCAATAAAAAATTCAAAAATGCTGTAATATCTTACAGAAGAAATGTATAGATTTTTAGGTGGAAATGAGAAAAATGGTCAGTAAAAATACTAGCAATTATCGTTATTTAGTTGTTGGTGGAACGGGCATGCTGGTTCCTTTATGTGAAGCATTAGGGCTAGATAAGGTGATCATCGCGTCCCGTTTTCTATCTAATAAATCTGAAATAGAACGTCTATGTATGAAAGCTAAATGTGTTTATTTGGATTATTATTGTGAAACATCTAGGTTGCAATTTGTAAAAGATTTGGGGCAATGGACAGACTTAGAATATTTCATATTATGGGTACATTCGTCGGCTCACGCATTTTCCTGTCAATTGATTGATCAGATATCTACATGGACTAGACCTCCTCATATCATTCATATTTTTGGCTCTAAAGCAGAATCTGTAATGATTGCTGAACACGCGCGCGTTAATAATATTAGTTACACTGAAGTGAGATTGAGACGTAAAATATTAACAAGTGGATGGCGGTGGTTGACTCACCAAGAAATAAGTCAACAAGTCTTGGAGGCACTTCAAACAGCTGGTAAACACTAAGTTACGTTGTTTTTTCTTTATAACTATTAAGTAGGCGTAGATGAGATTATTAATTGTTGATCATTAATTAGATGAGTTCTAAGTTAATGCTACTACTGATCACAAAGTTAAATGATTAGCAAACATTATGTAATTCAGCCTTAAGCAGCTAGTAGATTTATACGTGTTGGTGTAGATATGTTTGCGTCAGCTGTTTAACGTGAACTGATGCAACTTAATATACAGACTCTAGAGAAGAAATATACAATTGAACCTATGTTTAGTAACAATTAGGTAAGACATATAACATCATAAAGTTTAATGCGCATAAGCATCTGTAAAAATTAAATAAAGTATTATATTTTTTGCGATATTATAATTAACAGCCATTTAATATAATTATTTCGATATAAGCATAATCATAAATATATCTTTGTTATATTTTTTCAAGATTCACCTTTTAAAATTATATCTAGGTTATTTAAACATTAATCTTTATCAATAAAGGGGTAGGGCAATATGAATTAAGACTGTTATAAATAAAACTCTAATAATCCAGTTTAATAATCTGAGATGCAATAGCTTTAATACGTTCATCATGACTCACTATAATCATACTTCTACCTTTTGAGATATCAACAATCATTTTCAAAACTGCCTT
Source organism: Bartonella sp. DGB1 (assembly GCF_041345015.1). Taxonomy (NCBI): domain Bacteria; kingdom Pseudomonadati; phylum Pseudomonadota; class Alphaproteobacteria; order Hyphomicrobiales; family Bartonellaceae; genus Bartonella; species Bartonella sp. DGB1. The sequence goes on along the minus strand of NZ_CP166769.1, from coordinate 790,241 downwards.
AACTGTTTTATTATCAAGACCAGTTGTTGGTTCATCCAGAATAATTACTTTAGCATTGTGATATAAGACACGCGCTAAGCCAATTCTTTGTGCTTGTCCGCCAGAAATATTTGAACCACCTTCGCCTAAAGGACGATTTTTAAGATCTGCAATTTCTTCCTGACTAAAACCTACTTGAGTCAGACAATTTTCAAATTTAAGCATGTCTAATTCACTACCTAAAAGAATATTATCAAAAACACTCATGTCAAATATATCAACTTTTTGAGAAAGATAATAAACATCTGTTGTTTTATATCTACTTGCAACTATTCCTTTATATGGGATAAGTCCTGCTAAAGCCTTTGCTACAGAAGATTTACCAATACCAGAAGCGCCTTCGATCAAAACAATTTTTTTATCTTCAATTATTAAGTCAGGGTAAGTTAAATGTTTTCTATCAGGATATTCAATAGAAAGATTATGACTACAAAATGCTAAGGCTTTTTCTTTTTTTACATGAGCATGTTTTTCAGCATTAGCTGGAGCGAGATAGAGGTGAAAAAATTGTGCAGCACTAGCTATACCACCAATGAAAAAATTATAAGAAGCAGCAAATTTAAATAAAGGAGCAGTAAATTGTAATATAAGACCGTTAATAAGCACTAGATCAGCTATAAATTGTAAATTGTCAGTAGACATGCGATAAATATATAAATTAGAAAAAAAGAATAATACAAATAATAATAAGCCAAAAGATATTTCAGATATTATTCTTAAAGGAATAGTTGCTAGAACCTTTTTCATAAACAATAAGCATGATTTATCATATATGGAAAGGAACCAATTTGTTTTATTGAATGAACGTAAAAATTCAGATGACCTTATACCTTCAAATAATATTTTGAAATTTTTTGAATAAACTTCATAATAGCTTTCTTCCGCTTTTTGAATTTTTTTTGCAATAGAACAAGTAATAATAATTAATAGCAATATTATTGCTAAGAAAAAAATAGCAAGGTTAAGATCTAATTTATAAAATATTATTATAATTATTAAAAGAGCCTCTATAATTGGCGGTATAATAAAATAAACCAGATGATAAAATGCAGAACGTAAGCCAAAAGAGCCTCTATTTAAAATATTAGCTACTTCACTATGAGTATGTTTAATACCATCATAATAATTGATCTTATAAAATTTAGCTAAAAAATCGCATAAAATATTTTTTTGCATTTTTTGCTCAAAATTATAATAAAAATTTATCATTAAAGAACTACAAACTTTAGAAAAAAAATATAAACTTGAATATATGAGGATAACTAAAATAAAACCATCAGTGCTTGTTTGAGCATTATATATAAGATAAGCAAAAACTACTGGAGCAGATACTTTTATTACTATATCTAATATAAAAAATAACATAGATAAATATAAAAAAACTTTTGTTCTAGTTGTTAAAGCAATAAAGCTGTTATATAAAACATAAAGGGCTAATTTCATGCGAAATAATATCTCCAAAATTCATCTTATCAGTATAACCCGTAATGGTTAGCAGCATTTTTGTTAGAGTTTTGCTAAGTTATCTCTATTATTTTTAAATAATAAATATTTTAAGATTTTGTTATAACAGTGATACATTTATAACAAATATTTAGTAATTATTGCTAAAATTTATTTACAATTTTTTTTTACTAAATAATTAATATTAGCTAGTATTATTCTATAATTACTAAGATTAATATATTTTAGTTATTCGACTATTTGCACCTTATTTACATAATTTTAATAATATGTTACCTGTTTTTTGCTAAAATTCAAGTAAATATTACTCATTACTTTAATTAAATATTTTTCTGCGCTATTTATAGTAATCATGAATAGAAAAAAGCTATAATTACTATTGATATTATATTAGTTGTTTAAGCTTTACTTAATTTAATAATATGTTATGTTGCAATATTTTTTATGAACATCTTTATTTATACATGAGTATAAAAAGTAAAATTATAAATATCGTTATTTTTTGAAAGAATATTGCTCTTGCCGTTTGGAAATTAGATAGATTTAGTTATTTTCATGAATTTATAGTAATCTCTAAAGAAAGGAAAGACAATGCTAAAAAAGATTAATGTATCACAATATTAGCAGTTAGCAGAGGAGTCGCATAGTGGTATAGCTATCTTTCTTAATTTAAATTGAGAAGTTGTTAATGTTATGTAAAATAAGTGCAAAGTAAGTTTATATGCAATAACTCTTGTGTTAGCATATATAAATTAATTTTAAAATGAAGATCTCTGTATAAATTTTTTAAGGTAAATTTTATTCAAAAACAATTGGACAAATTTGAGTTGTTTTAGATGAAGCAATTGATAATATGAATTCTTTAAACAAAAAAATTTTTATTAATAGAAATTTTGCCTGTTTGTGGTTAGGACAAATTTTTTCATCATTTGGAGAGTATCTTTTCTCAACTATAGTAATTATTTGGTTGATTGTTGATATTTTTAAAGATAGTTCTTTTTTAACAACTGCTGTTGCAAGCATAGTTCTTGCTACTGCTATACCACGTATGGTGTTTTCAATTGTTGCTGGAACTTGGGCTGATCGACTGCTACCAGTTTATGTAATGATCACTGCTGATATAATGCGGTCAGTTACTTTTATAATTTTTATGTTACTTTATTTAACGTACTCTCTTAGTGCATTGCAGCTCCTAGTTACTTTATTAATTTTGTTGTTCTTCAATGGTATAATGGCGCAATTTTTTAATGCTTCCCGTCAAACTGTTATGCAACTAGTGATACCATCTGAGAGACGTATAGAAGCTTCTTCTAAGTCGATGTTTGCGCTTACAGGAATTGCCGTGATTACAGGAGCAATTGGACCTAGTATATTTTTATTGCTTGGACCGCTTTGGGTGCTAGTTATTAATATATTAACTTTTTTAAGTTCGATGATCTGTATTTGCTTTATTAAAAATCTACAAACACGTCCTAAAAAAACAGTTCAACATCCGTCTTTTTGGTGCGAACTATGGGAGGGGTTACAGTTTACTTGGAATCATAAAAAAATAAGAGTTTTAGCGATAGGTGTTGCTCTTTATGGTTTTACTTTAGGTATTAATAATGTTATGCTTTCTATATATAGCTTAAAAACTCTTGGTTTTTCTGCCGTTGAATATGGTTGGATACTTACAGCTTTTCCGATAGGAGGAGCCGTTGCTACATTTTTAGTAAAATTGCTTTCAAAAGTTATACCACTTTATAAATTATTTTCAATTAGTTTAATTTTATTAGGTTGCGGTTATTTAGCGTATGCTCTTACACCTCCTTTGTTTTTAGCTTGGTGTTTACTATTTTTATGTGGGATACTTTTTTCTTTATTTGCTATTCTTCAAGGACCTATTTTACAAATTGAAGTTACAAATTCCTATATGGGTCGAGTGTCCTCAACTATAACCTCAATACTGGCTTTTAGCTCCCTTATTGGAACAGCTATGACGTCGCAGAGTGTTAATAATATAGTAGATAGCCTTATTATTTTATTAAATATTCCATTAACTGTTTATGGTGCTTATATTTTTATTGCAGGGCTTCTCCTTATAGTAGGAGGATTATATTTATTATATACTCAGCACACTAGAAAAACTAAAATAAAGGCTACTTTTTAAGCTAAAAATAAATATAATTAAAATTAATCTTACAAATTGTTCGAGATTATAGAACTATAAAAGACTTATAGTTTTTTAATATACTCGTTGTGTTAGTATATTATTCAAAAATATATAAGATTGATTTTTTAAAAAAACTATATTACCGTAATACATAAAGTTTTTATTATTTTATTAGTAATAAATAAAAGGGAAGCCATTATGAGATATTTTAAAATTCATATAACTGAACTCAGTTATATGAAAGCAGAGATCAAGAAAAATTTATTCATTTATAGGACTTCTAAAATAAGCTAAATTTTTGTAACCTAGATTAGGTAATTTAATTATATGTACTTAGGTTAGACAGATTTAATCTTTTAAGAGCAGGGAATTTAATAACTCCTAATGAAATATTACTAGAAGAATTAAAATGATAGATTTTGTTATAAAAGTAATAAAAAAGAATTTTTGGATGTTTTTAGGGGTGTTATTAGTTGTAACGCTTAGTAAAGCAATTTTAGTTTTGCCTCCAATAATATTAGGAAAAATTATAAATGCCATGACTGATGGCTTAATATTTGACATAGGTTATATTTGGCAATGGCTGTTATTATTCCTAGGAGCTATAATCACTCAAGCAGTTATAACTCCTATACAGTCAATAGGTCTTACGACTTTTATTCAACGTGCTGTTAAGGAAAATTCTTTAATTTGGACAAAACAAATTTTAAATAAAGAATTTTGTTTTTTTGACAATCTCCGCATAGGTCAAATACTTAAAACCTATGAACGAGGTATACACGCACATGAATCATTATTGCATTTTATTGTCAATAATATCTTTCCTTTATTGGTGCAATCTATTGTTTTTGCCATATTATTATATACAGCAGGTGATATCATAATATTATCTTGGACAATATTAGGTTGTGCTATTTACCTAATAATAACTCATTATATTATAAAATGGCGGCGTCAGCATATTGATAAATTAAATGAAAGTGAAGATAATCTAATAGGTGAAACGGCAACATTATTCAATAGCGCTAAAGCTATAAAATTAGAACAATCAGTAAAAACGGCTTTAAATCCATTAGTAAAAGCTTATAGTAGCTATGTTGATAGTGCTATTAAAGTTAGTTATTCAGCTTCTTTTTTATCAATTAATAAGATTTTAAGTATAAATTTCGCTATTTTTATATTATTAATATGGACAATTTTAGATCAATCATCTGAAACTCCATATATTAATGCAGGTAAATTAGTTGTATTATTTGCAGCAGTAAATTCTTTTTTTAATTCAGTCGCAGAAATAGGTGAAAATTATCGTTTTTTAAATCAATTTAGTGCAGATAGAAAATCGTTGCATGAATTATTAGAACAAAAATCTTTTGAGCGAGAAGCAAAAACTAATTTAAAGTTAGATAATAAGAAAATAGATTTAATCTTAGAAAAAATAACTATTAATAATAGTGATACAGCTTCCTTAATATTAGATCACCCAATTACCATAAAATATGGTGAGAAAGTGGCCCTGATAGGAGAAAGTGGAGGTGGTAAAACAACCTTGCTAGAATCCCTTGTTGGCTTAAATATCGAGGCGAGAAAAAAACTTTTTATTAAAATCTCTAAGCAAAATATCGTAAATATAAATGATTTAAGCAGTAAACAACATTTAGATTTAATTCATTATGTACCACAGCAACCGCAATTTTTAGAGGGTGATATTAAGCAAGCGGTGTTTTTTGGTAAAAATAATATCGAACCTATAAAAGGAATAGAGGAATTAGGGGTACAACATTTTTTTAATAATGATGCTAGAAAAATTAATGAAGGTGCAAAAAATATATCAGGGGGCGAAGCAAAAAGGCTATCCTTATTGCGTATGATAAATAACATTAGTCCAATAAATTTATTGGATGAGCCAACCAGCGCAATTGATCCTCAATTAGCTAAAAATGTTTGGGAAGCTATATTTAGTGCGGTAGGGGATAATAGTTTAATTGCAGTAACTCATGACATTGAGAATTTATATAGATTTACTAGAGTTATAATAGTAGATAAAAGTAAAATTATTGTTGATGACACACCTGAAAGAATAATAAATAATCCAGAATTTCAACACATTAAAGAAAAAATAAATGTATAAAAATGCATAAATTAATTAATTTAATTCTGGTTTTTGTTATCCTTAGATTAACTATGCTAGCAAGATTAATAGCAACATACTATAATTGTTCAACTATAAATATTCAAAACAGCGATTACATAAGTACAGCGTCAGCTAACAGTAATCGTTGATATTTTAACTATCTTTTCTTATCTATTCTATCTGATTGAAAATTCTAGTAATATCATTAATTTATGAAATATTTTATGATAAGGCTTTAATACAGATAATAGACATTATAATAAATCATTCATTGTAACGACACAAAAAAAATGTTAACAAAATTTTTATAAACCGTTCAAACTAATAATATATATGTATTTTAAAATTGATAAAAATTTCAGCTGTTAATCAAATATCTTAAAAAAAACAATATATAAATTTAAAGCTAGCATTTTACAACACAAGCTACCATCTAACTTTAGGATATAGAGAAAAACGGCCGTCAATGACGTATAACGCTGAAGATTATTAATAGTTATAAATAGTATATTGAAATAAGTAAAAGATATTTAATATAGGTAATTCTCATAAATATAAGATAATACACATAATTCTAAATAGTTTACACTTAAGAGAAAGTGTAAAAAAACGATTATTATCCTGGAATATACTGCAAATAATTGATTTTACTAGTTTTTTTCCAAAATATGGTACGGTCGGTAGGGGTCGAACCTACGACCTCAGGTGCCACAAACCTGCGCTCTAACCAACTGAGCTACGACCGCACAGTATTATCTGTTAATAAATTAATTAGCTAATTTTTTCAAGCTATTAATTTTCTTATCCACTATTTCTATTTCTTAAAATTTTCTTGATGCCCATAGGTCAGTATCTAAATCACGCAATTTTCTAATTTGGAACGCTCCTTCTTGTCGTATCATTTGCGCTAATTCTTTTAAAATTTGATTAGGTAAATTAGGACCTTTATATATCAAAGCAGTATATAATTGCAATAAATCTGCACCGGCTCTTATTTTTGTCATTGCTTTTGTTGCGCTATCTATACCACCTGAAGCTATTAAAGGTACATCTGCTCCTAAGCGTAAACGCATTTTAGCTAACATTGCTGTAGATCTTTCAAATAGCGGCGCCCCAGATAAACCACCTTGTTCTTCTTTATTATTACTTATCAAGCTATCTCTAGATAAAGTTGTATTAGATATTATTAAACCATCTAAAGAGGAATTTAAAGTAGCATGAGCTATATCATCCATGTCTTCTTCGGTTAAATCGGGTGATATTTTTAAGAATAAAGGACGATATACCCCATGACATTCCTGTTCTTCTTTTCTTATCTCTGTTGTGGCCGTTATTAATTTATTTAAATTTTTTCCTAATTGCAGATCTCTTAATCCTGGAGTATTAGGTGATGAAATATTTATCGTGAAGTAACTTGCTACTTTATAAAATTTTGATATACCTAAAGTATAATCAGCTATACGATCTTGTGAATTTTTATTAGCCCCTAGATTAACTCCAATTATTCCAGCTTTTTTATAAGATCTTAACTTGCGAAGCGCTGCATTATAACCATCATTATTAAAGCCCAGTCTATTTATTATTGCTTCATCTTCTATTAATCTAAATAAACGTGGTTTTTCGTTTCCTTTTTGTGCTTTTGGTGTTAGAGTTCCAACTTCAGTGAAACCAAATCCTAGTGCTAACAATGCGGTTGGTACGTCAGCGTTTTTATCATAGCCAGCAGCCATACCTAATGGATTAGCAAATTCTAATCCTGCTATATTTTGTTTCAATACTGGATCAGAAAATCTTTTACCTGAGCTTATGATACCATATTTTAAAGCGGCTATTGATAACATATGCGCTTTTTCTGGTTCAAACATAAAAAGCGCAGATCGTCCTATAGAAGAAAAAAAATTCATTTACTATCCTTAGAAATATTAACGCTATTTTAATGGTTATAATGGAAACTTATAAAAAACGAAACAAAAAAATATAAGATATTTAAATTAAGGAACTAACTATTGGATAATTATGTTTATTATTCTCTCATGATTCGAATAATCGGAGGCAGTTGATGTCACTATTTCAAGAATTTAAAAAATTTGCTATTAAAGGCAATATGTTAGATCTAGCTATTGGTGTTATTATCGGTAGCGCTTTTACTAGTTTAGTTAATGCTATAGTTTCAGATTTTTTTACTCCTCTTATAGGTTTATTAACAGGTGGAATAGATTTTTCAAATATGTTTTGGCAGTTATCCGGAGAACCTAAACAAACTTTAGCGGCAGCTAAAGCTACGGGGGCAACAATTGCTTATGGTAATTTGTTAACCATTTTTATCAATTTTTTAATTACAGCATGGATATTATTCTTTTTTGTAAAAGCTTTAAGTAAAATAAGACATAAAGAAGAAGCTGATGAGAAAAATTTACCAGTGAAAATTACTAAAGAAGAAGCATTATTAACAGAAATAAGAGATATATTAGCAAAAAAGAAATAATAACTATATTTACGTATTAATATATTTATGTGAAACATAATTTATATAAATATTTTATCTTTGTTAATATTTTATTTCAGATGTTTAAAGATAGAAATATACGCAAAACTAAGAATATAAACAAAATATATTCTTAGTTTTAAAACAAGACATTTATATAAAATTTTATGATTACAGTTCCATAAATGAATAATTATAAATTGCTTGGTTAAATCTAATAATCTAAATTAAATAGAATTAGTCAAAACGTAGCTAATACTGTTTTAAACACTATTAAATAAATTCTGTTAACTATTTTATATGGAAAATAAAGATATAATTATATTCATAACGAATAAGTGAAATTAAATTATAGTCGATAAATCAATATCCGAATAAGCAGAATCAACTCAACTATTTAAATAATGAAGCTTAATTAAAAACTGCTACTTACAATGAAAATAAAACATTCACCACTTTATAAAGTGGTGAGCACGCAGGGATTCGAACCCTGGACCTACTGATTAAAAGTCAGTTGCTCTACCGGCTGAGCTACGTGCTCTCAATATTCAATATTGAGATAACTTAAAGAAGCTCTAAGTTATGAAGCGAAAATAAGGATATTTTAATAAAAGGTCAATAACTTTTTATAGTTTTTCGCATTTTTTTTTGGATAATTTTTTTTGGATAATTTTTTTATAGCTTTATAGATACACAAACTTCTATATTTGCTATAAGTTATTCATGTCACTCTCTAATTATAGGTAAAATTATGTCTGTAAGTATATCATATATCTGTATAGTTTTTTTAGCTGGAGCTTTATCCTTTTTATCGCCATGTGTTTTACCTTTAGTTCCTCCTTATTTATCCTATATGGCAGGTATCTCAATTGATGATTATAAGAATCAAAAAATTACAAGTTTTTCTACAAAACGTCGCAGATTATTCTTTTCCTCTGTTTTTTTTGTATTAGGTTTTACTATCATCTTTACTCTTCTCGGTTTAGGTGCTACCACTATCAGCGCCTTTTTACGCTTTTGGCATTCAGAATTAGCTATAATAGGCGGGGTAATAATTATTTTAATGGGATTAAATTTTTTAGGACTATTTTCTATAGCGTTATTTTCGCGAGAGGCACGCTTCCAAACTAATAATATAAGCATAAATTATTTTGGTGCTTTTATTATGGGGTTAGCTTTTGCTTTTGGTTGGACACCATGTATTGGTCCTATTTTAAGCCCTATTTTAGTTTTAGCTAGTTCACAAAATCATATATTACAAGGAGGACTATTATTATTAATTTACTCTATTGGCTTAGGTATACCATTTATCTTAGCGGGGTTATTTTCAGGACAATTTATGATTTTTTTAACAAAATCTCGTATGCATATGAACAAAATAAAAAAAATAATAGGAATATTACTTATTATCGCTGGTGTGCTTTTTATTACTGGAGGTATGCAAAATATTTCTTTTTGGATATTAGAAACTTTCCCTAATATTAATAGTTTTGGATAAAAGGTGACCTATGATTAATTCTTCAGCTATAATTCTTGCCGCAGGCGAGGGCACTCGAATGTGTTCTAATACGCCTAAAATATTACATAAAATTGCCGGATTACCTATGATAAATCATGTTATTAATACGGTAAAAAAAGCTAATATAACGGATATTGCAGTAATAATTGGTAATCAATCATCAAAAGTAGAAGAAGTTCTAAAAGAAAATTTAGCTAATTTAAAATTTTTTAAGCAGGAAAATCGTCAAGGTACTGCTCACGCAGTATTAACAGCTAAAAAATTTTTAGAAAATAATGATAGTGACATAACTTATATTGTCTATGGTGATACACCTCTAATAGAATCTGAAGATCTTAAGTTAGCTCAACAAAAGATAACTAACGGAGCTGATTTAGTTATCTTTGGTTTTATACCTCCAGATCCACAAGGATATGGAAGACTAATTGAAGAAAACGGTAAATTAATAAAAATTATTGAAGAAAAAGAGGCAGATGATTCGCAAAAAAATATAAAATTTTGTAACTCTGGCTTAATGGTAGTTAAAACAAAATATTTATTACCATTATTATTAAAAATTGATAATAATAACCAAAAGCAAGAATATTATTTAACGGATTTAGTTGAACTTGCAAATAAAGAAGGGTTAACTGTAGAGGCAATAAAATTAAACTGGCAAAATTTAATAGGTATTAACACTAAAGAAGAACTATCGATAGCTGAATCTATTTGGCAAAATAAAAAGCGTAAAGCCTTAATGCAGGCAGGAGTAACTTTAATATTACCTGAAACTATTTATTTTTCCTATGATACAAAAATTGCTGCAGATGTAGAAATTTTTCCGCATGTTTTCTTTGGTGTTGGAGTATCTATAGATACAGGCTGTAAAATTTTATCATTCTCGCATATAGAACAATCTACTATAGGAAAAAATTGTAGCATCGGCCCTTATGCGCGCTTACGTCCTGGCAGTAATTTACAAGAAAATGTTAAAATAGGTAATTTTTGTGAAATTAAAAAAGCTAATATTGCTAAAAATACTAAAATTAACCATTTAAGTTATATTGGAGATAGTGATATAGGTGAGAATGTAAATATTGGCGCAGGCGTAATTACTTGTAATTATGATGGTGTGGATAAATGGAAAACAATTATAAAAAATAATGTATTCATTGGTTCACAGTCTGCTTTAATAGCTCCAGTTAAAATAAATTATGGTGCTTTTATTGCCGCTGGTAGTATAATAACGCAGGATGTTCCTGAAAAATCTTTAGCTATAGCTAGATCTTATCAAATTAATAAAATAAATAAGTTACCTAGTGGAAAAAAATAAATATGACTTAGTTATATAATAAATAATATTATACTAAATTATTTCATTAACAATAGAGAGAAAAATATGTGTGGAATCATTGGGATTATTAGTAAGGAACCTGTTTCCAAATCTATTTTAGATACATTGAAAAGATTAGAATATCGTGGATATGATTCCGCTGGTCTCGCTACATTAGAAGGAGATACTATTTCTTGTCTAAGAGCAGAGGGTAAGTTAATTAATTTAGAAAAGATACTAAATGAACATGAACTTAATGGTTGTATCGGTATCGGTCATACTCGTTGGGCAACCCATGGTGCGGCTATAGTTCGCAATGCTCATCCACATGTGAATGAAAAATTAGCTCTAGTACATAATGGAATTATTGAAAATTTTGCTGAGATAAAACAAAATTTAGCAGATAAAAAGATAACTTATAATTCAGATACAGATACAGAAGTAGTATTACATTTATTATCTTCTGAGTTAGACAATGGATTGACTCCTAGTGAAGCAGTTAAAAAAATCTTACCTCAATTAAGAGGGGCTTTTGCCTTAGTTATGATGTTTAAAGGTCATCCTAACATGTTAATAATTGCTCGTAATGGTCCATCTTTATCAATTGGCTACGGAGATAATGAAGTATATGTCGGGTCTGATGCTATTGCTCTTGCACCTTATACTAATAAAATATCTTATTTAAATGACGGTGATTGGGCGATATTAACACCAGAAAAAATTACAATTTATGATAATGATGGAAAAGAAGTAGAACGTTCAATTGAAACAATATCAGCTAATCAACTAGTCATATCTAAAGCGCCTTATCGGCATTTTATGCAGAAAGAAATGTATGAACAGGCAGAAGTTGTATCTTATACATTAGCAAGATATTTTGATTTAGTTAATCATCGCATTAAGGATAGTTTATGTAATATAGATTGGAAAAAATATAATTCTATTTGTTTTTCCTCTTGCGGTACAGGTTATATTTCTACTTTAGTAGCAAAATATTATTTTGAAAAATATGCTAATATATCAGTGGAATGTGATGTAGCCTCTGAATTTAGATATAGAGATGTACCTTTTTCTAAAAAAAATCTTTATATCTTTGTATCGCAATCTGGAGAGACTGCTGATACATTAGCTTCATTAAAAATCTGTAAAGAACATAATTTAGATTGTGTTTCAGTTGTAAATGTCGAAGGTTCAACTATAGCAAGATTATCTGATTATAATTTTCCTATTTTAGCAGGACCAGAAATTTGCGTAGCTTCTACTAAAGCATTTTTATGTCAATTGACTGTATTAGCAGCTTTAGCAATAGCAGCAGGTAAACAAAGAGGTATATTAACAGATGAGAAAGAAGTAGAATTAATTAAAGAATTAAGTGAATTACCTAGATACATCAATCAAGTGCTAAAATTAGATAAGCAAATTAAAGAAATAGCTTCGCATTTATTAGATGTAAAAAGCATGTTGTATTTTGGTCGTGGTACCTCTTATCCAATTGCGTTAGAGGGTGCATTGAAAATGAAAGAATTATCTTATATTCATGCAGAAGGATATGCCGCAGGTGAATTAAAACATGGACCTATTGCCTTAATTGATAAAGATACTCCTGTAGTAGTAATAGCACCTTATGATAAATTATTTGAAAAAACTATTTCAAATATAAGAGAAGTAGAATCTAGAGGTGCGCAATTAATAGTAGTAACCGATGAAAAAGGTGAAAAATTTGTTAAAGATATAGCTAGTCATATGATTATCTTACCGGTTGTGCCCGAAATTATTGCTCCAATAATTTATACAATACCTATGCAATTTATAGCTTATCATACAGCTATATCTTTAGGAACCGATGTTGATCAACCACGTAATTTAGCTAAATCCGTCACCGTAGAGTGATTATCCTGCTCTTAAAAGATTCAAACTTTTATCTTTTTTAAATAAATATAACGGTAAATATACGATAGAATTGAATCTTTCATCAGTAGATAAAATCTTTTTAGCTAATTTATTTGCTAGAATTAATAAATCTTTATGGAAATATGACTGAGCAAAATAAAAATTAGGCACTCCAGATTGTTTCGTGCCTAATAATTCGCCTTGACCTCTTAATTCTAAATCTTTTTCTGCTATTAAAAAACCATCATCACTATTTTTTAAAATAGATAACCTTTTAAAGGCTAAATCTGATAGGGGCGGTTGATATAATAAAATACAATTAGATTTTATATCACTTCGACCAACTCGACCTCTTAATTGATGCAATTGAGCAAGTCCAAATCTTTCAGCATTTTCTATAATCATTACTGTAGCGTTAGCGATATCTATTCCTACTTCTATCACTGTAGTAGTTACTAATATTTGGATTTTTCCGTTAGTAAAGTCCTCCATTATTTTATCTTTTTCTTTACTATTCATTTTACCATGTAATAATCCTACTTTATCTGCAAAAGTTTTTTTTAAAATTTCATATCTATCTTTGGCCGGTGTTAAAGGTAATTTATCTGTTTCTTCAATTAATGGACATACCCAATAAATTTGTTGATTTTGAGTAATAATATTTTTTAAACTACTAATCAATTGATTGATTTTATTTATAGCTATGGTAGTCGTATTTATCGGTTGACGATTAATTGGCTTTTCTGTTAATTGTGATATATCCATATCTCCTAAGGTAGCTAATAACATACTACGCGGTATAGGTGTGGCGGTTAAGAGTAAAGTATCAGGATTTTTTTTATATTCTGATAATTGCAAGCGCTGATTAACTCCAAATCTATGTTGTTCATCTATAATAGCTAACTTTAAATCTTTAAAAATAATGTCAGGATGGATAAGCGCATGCGTACCAATTAAAATGTCTATTTTTCCTGTTTTTAATTCTTCAATAATTTTATTTTTACTTATTTTACTATTTGCGCTAGTCAATATCTCCACATTAATATTTAAAGTTTCAGTTAATTTTTTTATATTAGTAAAATGTTGTTTAGCTAAAGTTTCTGTAGGGGACATTAACGCTATTTGACCATTTTGTTGGATTGTTTTAATAGCCGCAAATAAGGCTACTATAGTTTTACCAGAGCCAACATCTCCCTGTATTAACCTTAACATAGGTTTATTTTTCTCTAGATCATTAAATATTTCATTAATAACATTTTGTTGTGAGATAGTTAATTCATATGGTAATAAGTCATATAATTGCTTAATTAATTTTAATTTTTTATTTTCTGTTCTAATTATCTCTTCTGTTTGAGATAATCTGATAATAGCTAAAGCTAATTGATGAGCAAATAATTCTTCAAAAGCTAATCTTTTTCTCCACGGTGTATCAATTGCTAGATCATTCATATTAGCAGGGTTATGAATTTTTTTTATAGCATCGCTAAATTTAGGTAAATTATATTTAGCTATAATTTCACTAGGAAGCCACTCAGGTACATCTGGTAAATTATTTATAATTTGTTTTATTAAAAAAGCTATTTTTTTGGAGGATAAACTAGCCGTAGCAGGATATATAATTTCAATATTAGGTAACTTATCTTTTTGATCAATAGGCAAAATATAATCGGGGTGAGCTATAGTGAAATTATTTCGATATTTTTCAGCTTTACCTGAGACTATTACCTTATCTCCAACTTTAAATTTTTTAAGATAATTATAAATTAAGCTATTAAAATAAATAAGTTGCACATAACCAGTATCATCGATAAGATTTATTTTATATGGTGCTTTTTTATATCTTTTTCCGGGTGAAATAATATTACTAATTGTAGCTTCAATAGTTACTATATTTCCTTCTACTATATTATTTATAGAAATATATTTGCTTCTATCTATAATTTTATAAGGTAGTAAATATAATAAATCTAAAACGAGAGCTTCTTCAAAATTAGCAATATTCAATAATTTAGCTAATTTAGTAGCATTTTGCGTTCCTATAATTTTTAAATCTTTTAAAGGAGTAAAAAAGAAACTTAATTGCTGAATATGCATTTTTATACTTATATTAACTTGTGAAAATAAGGTTTATTTGTTATATCAACAGGGTAACAAATTTTATAACTATGGTATAGTAAAATGTTAAAGCATCATACAACAATCCAACAAAAACGTTTATTATACAGAGCCTCTCATAGGGGTATGAAAGAAATGGATTATATCCTAGGAAATTTTGCTAAGCAAAATTTACATAAAATGTCAGCTGCAGAGCTAAATGAGTTTGAAAAGATACTTGAACTCAGTGATAGACAAATCTACAATTGGTGCTTAGGGATGGAAACATTGAATGATGATCAAAAAACTCCTTTGTTAATGTCTATAATAAATTCTTACTAATATGTTCTCATTTTTCAATAATTTTATTCCGAAAAAAGGTGATCATATTGTTATTGATCGTGTTGTCTCGGGTGGTGAAGCAATAATCATTGCTGATCTATTAGCAAAGAAAATTAGTCATTCTAATAAAATTTTATTTATAGCTAAAGATGCAAGAAAATTTTTAGAATTAGAAACTTGTCTTAATTTTTTAGTGCCTGATGCAAAAATATTACATTTTCCTGCTTGGGATTGTTTGCCTTATGACCGTAGTTCACCAAGTCTAGCTGTGTTAGCAGAAAGATTAAACTGCCTTTTTGAATTGTCAAAAATCAAAAGAAATAACGAAAAAGTTATTATATTAACCTCGGTTAATGCTATTTTACAAAAAGTTATACCAGAAGATATTTTACAAACTTATTTTATTCCTCTACAAGTCGGACAAAAAATTGAAATGTCCAAAATTATTAGCAGTTTAGAACAATATGCTTTTGAAAGAGTGGATATAGTAAAAGACATAGGTGAATTTGCAGTAAGAGGAGGGGTAATAGATATATTTTTACCTGATAATAACAATCCTATAAGATTAGATTTTTTTGGTAATATATTAGAAAATATTCGTACCTTTAATAGTAGTACACAAAAATCATTAGAGACATTACAAAATATAATTTTAAAGCCAACAAGTGAAGTTATTTTATCACCTGAAACTATAGAAAATTTTAGAGTCAATTTTTTAAAAGAATTTGGTGCCAAAAATCTAAATCAAAATAATAATTATCAATCTATTATAGCTCAACGTAGAATATTAGGTATCGAACATTGGTTACCCTTTTTTTACAATCAATTAACTGATTTTTTTGATTATTTAGATGAAACAACTATAGTTATTGATCATTTATTTGAAAAAGCTATAGAAGAACGAAATAAACTGATAACTGATTATTATAATGCTCGTTTAGAACAGCTGACAATACAGAATGATAATGATCAATATGGTTATACGCCAATAAAACCATGTCTATTATATTTATCGCCGTCAGAGCTAAAAAATAAACTAAAAAATAATTATACTTTAGTAGAATTAACCTTTCTTGATATATCTTTTTCTGAAGGTAAATATTTATTTCATTCACATATGAATTTAACCCGTAACTTTTCAAAAGAAAAAAATCTCCAGCAAGGAGAATTATTTAATAAGGTTATTAAATATTTAGGAGAATTACGCCAAGAAAAGAAAAAAATACTTATTGCTGGCTGGGCAGAATCCTCGTTAGAGAGATTAATACAATTATTAAAAGATCTCGGACTTGAAAAATTAGAAAAAGTTAATAATTTAAATCAATTTAGAGATTTACCTAATAATTTTATTGCTTATGGGGTTTTACCTATTGAAAATGGTATTAACTTAAAAGATTTAATCATTATTGGCGAGCAAGATATTTTAGGAGATCGATTAGTTAGATCTTCTACTAAAAAACGTAAAGCATCTAAATTTATTGCTGAAACAACAGCGTTAAATAAAGATGATATAGTTGTACATATTAATCACGGCATTGGTAGATTTATATCTTTAAGAACTATCACTATAGATGGTGCAGCACATGATTGTTTAGAGATACTTTATGCTGGTCAAGATAAATTACTTTTACCAGTAGAAAATATTGAATTATTATCGCGTTATGGAGGTGAGGCTGCGAGTGTTTCACTGGATAGATTAGGCAGCGGTGCTTGGCAGTTAAAAAAAGCTAAATTAAAAAAGAAATTATTAGAAATAGCTGGACAATTAATAAAAACGGCTGCTGCACGTTTAACTAAAACAGCTCCGCAAATTTCTGTAATTGAAACTGCTTATGAGGAATTTGTAGCACGTTTTCCTTATGAAGAAACAGAAGATCAAAAAACAGCCATTCAAGATACTTTAACTGACTTGCAAAGTAAGCGCCCTATGGATCGCTTAATTTGTGGAGATGTAGGCTTTGGAAAAACAGAGGTAGCATTAAGAGCTGCTTTTGTAACAGCGATGCAAGGATATCAAGTAGCAGTAATAGTTCCTACGACTTTATTATCTCGTCAACATTATAAAAATTTCTGTCAAAGATTTGAGGGTTTTGGTCTCAATATAGCACAAGTTTCACGTATGGTTCCTGCTAAAGAAATAGTTAAAACTAAAAAATTGTTAGCAGATGGTACAATAAATATTGTAATAGGTACTCATGCTTTATTAAATAAAGATATAAAATTTAACAATTTAGCTTTATTGATAATTGATGAAGAGCAACATTTTGGCGTCACTCATAAAGAAAAATTAAAACAAAATAAGCCAGATTTACATGTATTAACTTTATCTGCAACCCCGATACCAAGAACATTACAAATGTCTTTAAATGGAGTGCAGGATTTATCTTTAATGACTATTCCTCCTATTGATAGAATGGTTACTAAAACAATGTTATCACCGTTTGACCCGCTAATTATTAGAGAAACATTATTACGGGAATATTATCGAGGGGGACAAAGTTTTTATGTATGTCCTAGAATATCTGATTTAGCTTTTATAGAAAATTTTATAAAGACCCAAGTACCAGAAATAAAAGCTATAAGCGCACATGGTAAAATGGCTTCTAGTGAATTAGATAATATTATGAATGTTTTTTATGATGGTCAATATGATATTTTGATTTCTACCTCTATTATTGAATCCGGGTTAGATATTCCTACTGCTAATAGTATAATAATTCATCGTGCAGATATGTTTGGTTTAGCGGCTCTATATCAGTTGCGTGGCAGAGTAGGTAGATCAAAACAACGTGCCTATGCTTTACTAACTATTCCAGTTAATAAAGAATTATCTAAAACAGCTCAACAAAGACTAAAAGTAATTCAATCTTTAGATACTTTAGGTGGTGGTTTTCAATTAGCTAATCATGATATGGATATCAGAGGTGCTGGAAATATTCTAGGCGAAGAACAATCCGGACATATAAAAGAAGTAGGTTTTGAATTATACCAACAAATGTTAGAGGAGGCTATAGCTCAATGCAAAGGCGAAGAAATATCTAATGAACATGAATGGTCACCGCAAATTTCTATCGGTACTTCAGTAATGATACCAGAAAGTTATATACCCGATTTACAATTACGTATCAGTTTATATAGAAAGTTAGGAAATCTTACTTTATCTGAAGAGATAGAATCATTCGCTATAGAGTTAATTGATAGATTTGGATCATTTCCAGCAGAGGTAGAACATTTACTAAAGATAGTATATATTAAAATTCTTTGCCGTAAAGCTAATATAGAAAAATTAGATGCTGGACCTAAAGGAGTAGTTATTCATTTTAGAAATTCCAGTTTTGCTAATCCAATGGCGTTAGTTAATTTTATTACTCAACAAGGAAATCTAGCAAAAATTCGCCCAGATCAATCATTATTATTTATAAGAGATTGGAAAGATAATGATAAAAAAATCAAAGGTTTAGAAGCTTTACTTAATCATTTAATAAAATTAGCTAACCTTAGTTAATTATTTTTAAAAAAAGATTTTAAATAATTTAAACCAGCTTTTGGTGTTAATAATTCATAAGAAATAAATTTACGCAAAAATGATGAGTGTTTTAGCAAATTAAAAGAAATCATTCTTAAAAATTTGATGGGAAGAATAGATGTTATTAATGAATGGTTTAAATTTTTTATTAATAAGCTACGACTTTTAATATCGAATAATCTATTATTATTGTAGAATGTCATTATCTCTTGTTTACTTGATTTATTTAATGCTTCAGGTAAGCTTAAAATATCTCTAATAGTTAAATTAAGTCCTTGTGCACCTAACGGTGGAAATATATGCGCGGATTCTCCTATTAAAATTATATTATTATTAGCTATTTTTTTGGCTAATTGTAATTTTAACTCCCAAAATTGTATGTCAGAGGTTATTTTTATATCTCCTAAGTAGCTAGATAATTTGTTATTTATTATTTTATTTAATTGTTTTTTTCCTAAATCTTTATATTTTTCCACGATATCATTTGACATTACCCATACTAAACTAGAATTATTTCCTTGTAATGGTACTTGTGTAAATGGTCCTTGTGGAGTTTGAAACTCAATTGACATGCCTTTATGAGGAAATTCATGTGAAAAAGATAATATCGCTGCCGTTTGCAATAATTGCGTTTTATCAATCTCTATGTTGGCGTAATTACGACTTATAGAGTTAGCACCATCTGCTGCAATAATAATATCAACATTTAATTTATTATTTTTTTCAAGATAAATTATATTACTATCAGCAGTTACTTCAATATTTATAACCTTATCATTTATAGCAGTAACATTTGTTTTTTTACTTATTTCTTGTTTTAAAATATCATTTAAATTTTTATTAGGAATATTATAACCAAAAGCTTCTTCATTAATTTCATTAGCTGTAAAAGTAACACTAGCATTACTAAATATTTTATGCGATTCATCAATTAATGTTATAGCTTTTAACGGCTCAGCAAAAGGTTGAAGATATTGCATAATATTTAGCTCACGTAACAAATTTATACCAGGCATCATTATAGCCGTAGTTCTTTCATCTGTTATCGCTAAATCAGTAGCTATATGTATTACCTGATAACCCGAATATGCTAAATATAATACCGCTAATTTACCGGTAAGACCACCACCAATAATAGCTATAGTATAATTTTGTTGTGTTATTTTATGTTGGTTATTCATGCTCTAACTCACTTATTGACATTAATTATTATAGCATATAGAATTACAAATTAAAATTATAGGGATTAATATGTCAAAAAAAAAACTTAGCTGCCGTGAAATAAAAGCCTTTTCAGTACATATATTAACTGCTTTAGGATCCGTAGCTGCTTTTTTTTCTATAGTGTTTGCCTGTAATGAACAATGGTACTCTATGTTTGTTTGGATGGCTATTTCCTTAATAATAGATGGAATTGACGGACCTATAGCTAGAAAGTTTCAAGTAAAAGAAATATTACCAAACTGGTCAGGCGAGTTATTAGATAATATTATTGATTATGTAACTTATGTGTTTATTCCTGCCTTTGTTTTTTATAAAAGTGGTTTGATGACACCAATATTATCTTATCTGTCTGCAATAATAATTGTCTTCTCTAGTGCTATTTATTATGCAAATACAGGCATGAAAACCAGCCATAATTTTTTTAAAGGTTTTCCAGTAGTTTGGAATTTAGTATTATTCGTTTTATTTTTAACAAAACCTAGCTCTACAACAATTTTTTTAACAATATTTTTATGTGCCTTTAGCTCATTTTTACCGATTTGGTTTTTACATCCAGTAAGAGTTAAACCGTTGAGAATAATAAATTTGCCCATATTTTTAATTTGGGCAATATTATGTATTATGGGCTTAGTTATCTATGATCTAAATCCTCCAGCATTATTTAAAATAATATTGGTTACGTTAAGTTTCTATCTATTAATGATAGGGGCTATTATGCAATTATTAAATAAAAAAACAGAGATGGAATAACCTATGAATATATTATTAAATACTTTTCGGTCTTTAGCCGTATTATTGTTACTTACTCCTACAATTACCAATGTTATGGCAGAAAAAAAAATGTATGTCGTAACTAGCTTTACCATTATTAAAGACATTGCTAAAAATGTTGCAGGTGATGCAGCAATAGTAGAATCTGTAATAAAAGAAGGTATGGAAGTACATGAATATGATCCAACGCCTAAAGATATAATTAAAGCTCATAAAGCTGATTTAATATTATGGAATGGCTTAAACTTAGAATTATGGTTTGAGCGTTTTTTTGCACAATTAAAAAATACACCTGCAGTGGTTGTAACTGAAAATATTGTACCATTACCAATATTAGAAGGCGAATATGAAGGTAAACCCAATCCTCATGCGTGGCTTTCTCCTAAAAATGCTATGATATATGTAGAAAATATAAGAAAAGCTTTCGTAAAATATGATCCAGATAATGCTGATATTTATAATAAAAACGCTTACGAATATACACAAAAAATTAAGCAATTAGATAAATATTTACGTGATGAAATAAATAAAATACCAGTAAAGCAACGTTGGTTAGTAACAAGTGAAGGTGCCTTTAGTTACTTAATTAAAGATTATAACATGAAGGAATTATACCTTTGGCCTGTTAACGGTGATGAAATAATAACACCGAAACATTTAAAACATGTAATTGATACTGTAGAAAAATATAATATTCCTGTAGTATTTAGCGAAAGCACAGTTTCTGATAGACCTATGAAACAAGTAGCAAATTCTACTAAAGCTAAATATGGCGGTGTATTATATGTTGATTCATTAACCGGCCCTAAGGGCGTAGCACCTACATATCTGGATTTATTAAATGTTACAATAAAGACTATTCTGAAAGGTTATAATAAATAATGCATTTATCTACGTCTTTAACAGTTACTAGTCTAAATGTTATTTATAATAATGGCTTACATGCATTAAAAGATATTAACTTCAATCTAAAGGGCGGTGAAATAACCGCCCTCATAGGCGTTAATGGTGGTGGTAAATCTACTTTATTCAAATCTATAATGGGATTATTAAAACCACACAGTGGAAATATCTTAATCAACAATTTATCTGTTAAAAATGCTCTTAAAAAAAGCATAATAGCTTATGTGCCACAGCTGGAAGAAATAGATTATACTTTTCCTATTTTAGTTAAAGATTTGGTAATGACGGGCAGATATGGACATATGAATTTCTTGCGTACAGCTAAAGAACATGACCGTAAAATAGTACAAACATCGTTAGAATTATTAAATTTAGAAAATTTAGGAAATAGACAAATAGGTGAATTATCTGGTGGACAAAAAAAACGTGTATTTCTAGCAAGAGCCTTAGCACAAGAAGCAGATATATTATTACTAGATGAACCTTTTACCGGGGTAGATACCACTAGTGAAAAAATTATAATTGATCAATTAAAAGCATTAGCGAAACAAGATAAAATTATCTTAATATCTACACATAACCTGCAACATATTAAAGAATTTTGTGATAATGTGATCTTTTTAAGACAAAATATTATTGCACAAGGTAAAATAGATACAATATTCACTAAAGAAAATTTAAAACAAACATTTCAATCCGAATTTATATGTAATCAGATAAATATATGTTAGAATTATTATTAGAACCATTTTTATATAATTATGTATTTTATAGTTTACTTGTAGCTACTATTATAGGTGCTGCAACAGCATTTGTATCTGTTTATTTAATAGCTAGTGGGTGGTCATTACTTGGTGATGCTTTGTCACATGCGGTGGTTCCTGGAGTTGCTCTTTCATATATTTTTGCTGCTCCTTATGTTATTGGTGCAAATATTGCCGCAATAATTGCTATAATCATTATGCAGTTATTGAAAAAATTTACTATCTTAAAAAAAGATGCAATATTAGGTCTAGTATTTACTAGTTTCTTATCTTATGGCTTAATCATTGCTTCAATATATCCTAGAGAAATTAGAATAACCACAATATTATTTGGTAATTTGCTTACTTTAAATAATCAAGAAATCATACAAACTATAGCTATAACTATAACTATAATGTTTATTATTGCTATATTACGAAAAAATTTAATGTTGTTATTTTTAGATGAAATACAAGCTAAAATTGTAGGAATAAATATAACTTTATTAAAAAATATCTTTTTTCTTCTACTTTGTATGATAATTATTTCGGCCTTGCAGTCTATTGGTGCATTACTTATAGTTTCTATGTTAATAACTCCCGGTGCAACGGCATCATTATTAAGTGATGATTTTAATAAAGTAACTATTATTGCAATAATAATTGGTATCTTTACAGGGTTTATAGGCGCCTATATAAGTTATTTTCTTAATGTTCCTACTTCTGCTATGATCGTTGTTATGCAAGGTGCGTTATTTTTTATAACTTTTATTTTTGCTCCTAAATATGGTCTATTAAAAAAATATCTTAGAATGAAAAAATATGCAAAAATATCTTGATATCTTATTAGAACTTTTTAGTTATCCTTTTATGCAGCGTGCGTTAATAATTTCTATAATTATAGGTATTTGCTGTGCTATAATTTCATGTTTTTTAATTTTAAAAGGCTGGGCAATGATAGGAGATGCAATATCTCATTCTGTATTGCCCGGGTTAGCCGTAGCACATATATTAGCTATACCAGCAGCTTTAGGAGCTTTTCTATCAGCTCTATTATGTACTGTTACTTTAGGATATGTAAAAAATAACAGTAAATTAAAAGAAGATACAATATTAGGCATTATTTTATCGGTGTTTTTTGCTTTAGGAATTGTTTTAATAAGTCTGACCAGTAAAGATCAACATATGTTACATATTTTATTTGGTAATATTTTGGGTATTACTAATATAGATTTTTTTCAGACGATAATAACAGCTGTTTTTACGTTAATGGTTTTATTGTTAAAATATAAAGACTTCATGTTATTATGTTTTGATGATGTTCAAGCTAATTCTATCGGTTTACCAGTAAAATTAATGAATAATATTTTACTGATATTGCTGGCTTTGACTATTGTTAGCGGTATGAAAACGGCCGGTGTAATATTAATTATAGCAATGGTTATTATTCCTGGCATAATAGCTTTAATGTTATGCAGAAATTTTCCATCTATGTTAATAATATCAGTTATGTCATCGGTATTTGCTTCAGTAACAGGATTAATAATAAGTTATTTCGCTGATATTCCTACCGGAGCCGTTATAGTAGGGATATTATCGATGATATTCGTTGCAGCTATTGCTATTAAATTTACAAGGAATATCATTAATAATTTTAAATAATTATTTTCTACGCCTTTGCCACCAGCCAAGTCTTTTTTTCTTGGTGCTACCGGTAGATTCTTCGTTTTTTAACAGATCTAAAGCTACATCAATATTGTGAGCTAATTCACTATTGACTTGTTCAAAGGGTTCTATAGAAACAATATTATTATCTAAGTTTTTATGCTCATTAGAAGAGATGTCATTATTTTCTTTAATAATATTTTTCTTATTTTTTTTATGTTTTAAAGAACGATTATTGGTAGCCTTATCATCAGCAGTTTGCGCTAAGTCTTTATTGTTGTTATGATTCTTCTTATTAAAATTTTTCTTTTTAATAAGTTTTTTTTCAAATCTAACTTTATTGCTAACAAATTTAAAATTTTCTGGTAATTCTACTTCTAGGTTAACAAATTCAGGGGAGGGAATTTTATATCCCCAAAGACGACGACGCATTCTTTTAGCTCTAAGTTCTGCATATGCTACTAAAGCAAATGGACCAACCGGTTCTGCATAAGGAACATAGGCGGTTCTTAGCGGTTTTTTACCGCGTTGTTTTTTACTTTGTGGAACTATCTTATTAGATACTTTAATATCTTTTTCTTCTGTTTTAGAAGTTTTTTCATCTATTTTAGATGTTTTATTAATTGTAGTTTCTTCAACTACTTTTTTTACTTCACTCTCAGTTACCGCTTTAGGTAAAGATACCTCAATAACCGGCATTTTATCCGTTGCTTCACCTTTGGTCAAAATAAAACTGCCATTCATATGAGCATCTATTTGAATATTAACTGATATAGCAAAACGTTTTTCAATATCACATAATATCAAACGTTTGTTGTTAAAGATATATAAAGCTGTTACCTCAGAGGTTGTAACATTTATGTTATAACCTAAATTATTTAAAGCAAATTCCTCGATTGATCTTAACAAATTTAAAGCAACTGAAGAATCAGATTTAATATATCCAGCTCCTTGGCAATGTGGACAAGGTTGCGTAATATTTTCTAAAATAGAAGCTCTTAATCTTTGACGACTCATTTCTAATAGACCAAAAGGACTAATATGTCCTATTTGTATACGTGCTCTATCTTCTTTCAAGCAATCTCTTAAAAGCTTTTCTACTGCACGTATATGATTTTTTTCAGTCATATCAATAAAGTCAATAACTATAAGTCCCGCTAAATCTCTTAATTTTAATTGTTTTGCAACTGCTTCAGCTGCTTCTAAATTAGTTTGTAGAGCTGTATCTTCAACAGAAGTTTCTTTAGTTGAACGACCAGAATTCACATCAATAGATACTAAGGCCTCGGTTTGATTTATTATTAAATAACCACCAGATTTTAAATTTACATGTGGTTGAAATATCTGATTAAGTTGACTTTCAACACCATAATAAGAAAAAATAGGCACTGACCCTTTATAAGGTTGTATATATTTAGACTGACTTGGCATTAACATACGCATAAAGTTTTTTGCTTCTTTATAAGCGTCATCCCCAGA
Source organism: Bartonella sp. DGB1 (assembly GCF_041345015.1). NCBI lineage: Bacteria > Pseudomonadati > Pseudomonadota > Alphaproteobacteria > Hyphomicrobiales > Bartonellaceae > Bartonella > Bartonella sp. DGB1. The sequence continues at coordinate 764,502 of NZ_CP166769.1, read as the reverse complement.
AACTAAAATCTCGGTTACATCTTTAGTATATAAATCTCTTATAGAACGTTTGATCAAATTTCCTTCTTCATGAACTAGGCTAGGGGCTATAGATTTAAACACACGCTGTTTTATATCATTCCATAACCGCATTAAATATTCATAATCTTTTTTAATTTCTAATTTTGATCTTTTCGCTCCAGCAGTTCTTAAAATAATTCCCATTCCCTCAGGTATATCTAAGGTTTGTACTATTTTTTTAAGATGTTGTCGTTCAGTTATATTAGTAATTTTACGTGATATACCTCCACCCCTAGCTGTGTTTGGCATTAAAACAGAATAACGCCCCGCTAAAGATAAATAAGTAGTAAGAGCAGCGCCTTTATTTCCACGTTCTTCTTTAGTTACTTGTACTAAAATTATTTGTCTACGTTTAATAACATCTTGAATTTTATAATTTTTTATAGCAATTTTTTTCTCAGAGATCTCTAATTCTAACGGATCATCTGTTTCAAAGATAGTTATTGGTTCAGCTTCTGGAATAAAGTTACCATTAGCATCTAATTCAATAAACTCTTTATCTTCTTTTACATTTTCAGCTTTACTTTTGCGTTTTCTATTTTTTTTAACATTTCCAGCAGCAGCTAATTTTTCTTCTTCTTGTAATTGTTGTTGGCGCGCTTCTTCTTCCTGAGCCTGCAATAACTCTTTTCGATCAGCTAATGGAATTTGATAATAATCAGGATGAATTTCTGAAAAAGCTAAAAAGCCTTGTCTATTTTCTCCATATTCCACAAAAGCAGCCTGTAAAGAGGGCTCCACTCTAGTAATACGCGCTAAATATATATTACTTTTTAATTGTTTTTTATGTTCTGATTCAAAATCAAATTCTTCTAATACGTTATCCTGAAGAGAAACAACTCGAGTTTCCTCCAAATGAGAGGCATCTATTAATATTTTTTTTGACATAATTAAATTTCCTGATAGTCAATAATTTAACTTTATTGCTAAACAGTATATTCTGTTGCTTTGTTAAATTATGACCTGCTAATAAATGAATATGCGAAAGAGATAAGCAAGTTTGTTTCTTCCTGCTCATAAAATAAATTCTATATTCTATTTGTCTTTCACACATAAATAATTCCAAATGAGTAAAATATTTTTTAATTAACTAAACTTATTGATGATATATAGGACATGAAATTGAACCTAAAACCACAATTAAGAAAATATTTTAATTCTTTCTTATAACATATTTTCAGTATATATTTCACTAAAAATATTATTTATAAAATTTGTTTAGTGGAGAACTGCTACATAATTTGCAAAAAGGTTTTAATATGTTAAATTTTTTATATAAAAAAAATATTTATCTAGCTATTCTTAGTATGTTTTTTTTATTATGTTCTAATTATATTTCTGTTGCAGAAAGTAAAAATTTTATTGTGGTTATTGACCCTGGGCACGGAGGTATAGATAGCGGCGCAATAGGGAAAAACGGCACCTTAGAAAAAAATGTAACTCTTAATTTCGCTAAAAGATTACATGAAAAATTAAAAAAATATCAAGATATTAAAACATATCTTACCCGAAATAGTGATATTTTTATTAACCTTACAGACAGAATGAATATAGCTCGAGATTTAGGAGCAGATTTATTTATTTCAATACACGCTGACACAATTGATATAAAAAATATTAGAGGTATAACAATTTATACTTCCTCTAAAATTTCTTCAGACTTAATTTCACAGAAATTATCAGAGACACAAAATCAAGTGAATTTTTTATTAGGCATACCGCCTTCATATAATACCGTCGTACCATCTATATTATTAGAATTAACTAGAAGAGAAAATCAACAAAAGTCTATTAAAATAGCTCATACAATAATTAAAAATATAAAAAAGAATTTTTTACTCAATAATAATCCTCATCGACAAGCTAATTTTCAAGTTTTATCAGCTCCAGATTTTCCTTCTATATTATTAGAATTAGGATATCTTTCCAATGAAGAAGATAAAAAATTATTAAATAATGATGAGTGGCTTAATAAACTTGCGGAATCATTAGCAGATGCTATAGCATCATTTAAAAAATGAATGAGGCATTTGCCCCATTCATTAACATAAATATTTAAATTTAATAAGATTATTAATGTACTGCAGTTAATATACTGATTAACCATGATTGATATGGAATTTGTAATACTTCAACTAACACGGCTCCAGTTAATGGAACAATTAGAAATGCTTTTAAAGATACTAAATTATATCTTTCACACACACTATTCATATTAGCCATAGCAGTTGGTGTAGCACCAAAACCATGTCCTAATAGACCAGAGCACATAACAGCTGCGTCATAATTTTTTCCTAACATACGGAATACAATAAAGACGGTAAAAGAAAGTAAAAACGCAACTTGTGCAATCCAAATTACCAATAAAGGTAAAGCTACTGATTGAATTTCCCATATTTTTAAACTCATCATTGCCATAGTTAAAAAGATACCTAATGAAAAACTAGAGATTAAAGTTAATGAAGTTTCTCTAAATTCAATAAGTTTTAGTTTATCATTTAAATTACGCATAATTATAGCAGCAAGCATGGCGGTTATATAAGTAGGAAAACCTATAGAAGGTATAATATACTTCAATAATTGATTTAACCATTCTCCTACAATGATAAGAATTAAAATTACAGCAAACATTTTTAAAAAGTGAGGGAATTTTATTCCGTTAATTGGTTCTATAAAAATATTTTCTTCTTTTTTGCTGTCTTCCATCTGTTCTTCAATTTGCTTTTCAACATTTTGTCCAACTTTTTCAGTTGTGATAGGAATTCTATATCTGCTGATTAAATAAGAAGCTACTGGTCCGCCTAACAAACTTCCTACTATTAATCCAAAAGTAGCTGTCGTCAATGCAACAACCAAAGGTAAATCACTACCAGTATATTCAACAGCCATATTACCAAATGCCACGGCACCTCCATGTCCACCACTTAAAGGTACACTTCCTGCCATCACACCTAACACAGACGCTTCACCAAACAATTTTGCTAATACTATACCTATACTACTTTGTCCAATTGCCACAAACCAAGCTATTCCCACATAGAGCATTAATATCAAGCCACCAGATTTTATTAATCTAAAGCTTCCTTCTAAACCTACAGTGATAAAAAAAGCAGTCATAAAATAACTTTGTAAACTGGTGTTAAAAGAAACTGTAAATAAATCTAATGATCTTCCAGCCCATATTATTAAACTGGCAAGAAAACCACCAACAACAGGTGAAGGTATACAGAAACGTTGCAATAATTTAATTTTTTCTTTTAAAAATATTCCTAACAGCAAACAAATACTGGTTAAAAACAAAGTCATAAGTGAGTTAAGTTCTAAATTCATTGTATTTCCCAATCTTAAGTTTATCCATGTCCGAGTAAATAAAAATTCAATAACCAAACATTCTGCTAACTTGCAGTTTATTATTAATTATATTTTAGAGTCCTCTCATAGCTATAATTATCATTATTTGATATTGTATTATTAATTACTGCAGACCAAATATAAATTTAAACATCTATTTGCTAAAAATACCAAAGATATATCAAATTCTATTCACGATGAATTTCCCTTATAGTATTTAACTTAAAATATATTTGCTATGTGTATAGTAAGCTAATTACATAGCAAATATATTTTTATTTATAGATAGATGATTACCTCATCTATCTATATATCATATAATTCTAATATTTGCAAAATAGCTTCTGTGGCTTGGATTATGATGTAATTTAAAGTTAATTTCAGTAAATATTAATGAGCTTTATCTTATTAATTAATATACATTTATATTAGCTATTGTTACAATTGATTATATTATAACAATATCGGATTTTAGTATGTGTATTTATATGATAAAAATATATACTGATTGTATAAAATTGTGATATAAGAAAGACCTTAGAATTAATAATCATTTATAACGAAAAGCTTCCATATGTTAAAATTCTTCCGTTATCTATTGACCGCAGTAATTGGTTTTTTGGTCATCGCTATAATAGGAATAGCTCTTTTTATTGCTTACCTCGTTAAAGACTTACCTAATTACGAGTCTTTAGCTCATTATGAACCAGCTGTAATAACCCGAGTTCACAGTGATGATGGAAAAATCTTGACTGAATTTGCTACTAAAAAACGTCTTTATTTACCTATAGAATCTATCCCGCCTTTAGTTAGAGCCGCTTTTATATCTGCTGAAGATAAAAATTTTTATAAACATCACGGTTTAGATTTAACTGGTCTAGCTAGAGCTATATTAACTAATATCAAAAATATTTTTTCCTCTAAACGTCCGGTAGGGGCTTCTACTATCACGCAACAAGTTGCAAAGAATTTTTTACTTAGCAGTGAAGTAAAATTACAACGTAAAATTAAAGAAGCTATTTTATCTTATCGTATCGAACAAGCTTATACAAAAGATCATATTTTAGAATTATATTTAAATGAAATCTTTCTAGGCAGAGGCGCTTATGGTATAGCTAGCGCTTCTTTAACTTATTTTGATAAATCAGTTAATCAGTTAACCTTAGCTGAAATAGCTTATCTAGCAGCCTTACCTAAAGGCCCTGCTAATTATAATCCATTCACACATAAAGAAAGAGCTGTTATCCGACGTAATTGGGTATTAGATAGAATGTTTGAAAATGGATATATAACTAAAGAAGAAGCTGAAAATGCTAAAAAAGCTCCTTTAGTGACCGTTGATAAAAGAAATATTAACAAAGCTAAAGGTAGTGAATATTTCGCTGAAGAAGTAAGAAGACAAATTCTATCGAAATATGGCAGTAAAACTTTATACGAAGGAGGGCTATCAGTAAGAACCTCATTAAGACCAGAATATCAAATTTTAGCACAAAATATTCTAAGAAAAGGTTTAATAAATCATGATCGCAAATTAGGATGGCGCGGTGCGCTTGGTCATATTGACCTTGAAAATAAAGATTGGGGTATAGAAATACAGAAATTTAGGCCATTAACCGATGTACCAGAATGGAAAATAGCTGTAGTACTTGAAGTTAACGATGACGAAATTAAAATAGGGTTACAGCCGAAAATATTTCTTGATGGAACTATTGAATCAGCTAGAACAGAAGCCTTAATTAAGAATCAATCTTCTAATTGGGCATTAAGACAAATCAACGAAGAAGGTAAAACTATTTTATTATCTAGCTTTAATGAAATTCTTAATGCAGGCGATGTTATCTATGTTAAACATTTATTCAAGGATAACTATAGCTTAGAGCAAGTTCCTAGAGTTGAAGGCGCGTTAATAGCTATGGAACCGTCTACCGGACGTATATTAGCTATGGTTGGCGGTTTTTCTTATGATGTATCACAATTTAATCGCGCTACTCAAGCATCGAGACAGCCAGGATCTGTATTCAAGCCATTTATATATGCAGCTGCATTAGATAATGGTTTTAGAACTTCTGATATATTAAATGATGGACCTATAGCAGTAGAACAAGGCACAGATTTAGAATTATGGGAACCCAAAAATTTTGTATCTGGTTATTTTGCGGGTCCAAGAACTTTACGATATGCCTTAGAACATTCTCTTAATTTATTTACTATTAGACTAGCTCACACAGTAGGGATTGATGTAGTTGCTAAATATGCAGAGCGTTTTAAAATTTATGATAAAATGCCTCGACTATTATCAATGTCACTAGGAGCCGGTAATACTACATTAATGAGAATGGCAACTGCTTATGCAATTCTAGCTAATGGAGGTAAAGAAGTAATTCCAACTTTAATAGATAGAATACAGGATCGTTATGGAAAAACGATATACCGTCATGATGAACGAGAATGTATCGGCTGTAACGCACCTGAATGGAATAATTTTGATACCCCTACATTAATAGACAAAAGACCTCAAATTTTAGACCCTTTAACTAATTATCAAATAATCAATATGCTTGAAAGCGTTGTTACTTCTGGTACAGGTCGTGCATTACGTAGTTTAAACCGTCCTATTGCAGGTAAAACGGGTACTAGTAACTTAGCAAAAGATGCCTGGTTTATAGCTTTTACTCCTGATTTATTGGTGGCTGTATATTTAGGCTATGATTATCCAAAAGTTTTAGATAATAAAGGAAGCGGTAGCGGCTTAGTAGGTCCACTTATTCGTGAATTTTTAGAAAAAACTCTTAAAGATGTGAGAAAAAGTGAATTTCCTATTCCTAAAGGAATAACCTTCATACCTATTAATCAATCTACAGGTTTAAGAGCTAAACCTTTTGAACAAAATGTCACTATGGATCCATTTAAACCAGGCTCTTATCCTTCTGAAGTTTATGAAGTCTTAGGCTCTCAAACTTTTAAACGTGGCGTAGCTTTATCGCCGGCCTCGCCATCAGTTAAAAGTGCCTTATCAGAAGGACAAGAAGGATTATATTAATTCTAGGAGAATAATAATGCGATTAGAGATGGAAAATTTAATTACTGAATTAAAAAAAATTCTAATTATCTTAAGGAGGCATCTTTGACTGGGATGCAGCTAATAAAAGATTACAATATTTAAACCAGGCTGTAGAGGATCCTTCTATATGGAGTGATCAGATAAAGGCTCAAGAATTAATGAAAGAAAGACAGAAATTAGAATTTTCAGTTAATTTCATAACAGAATCAGAGCAAAAATTAGAAGATAGTATTAATTTTATTATATTAGGTGAAAATGAAAAAGATGAAGAATTAATAACAGAAGCGGAACAAGAAATTATTCAGTTGCAAAAAGATTTGCTGCAAAAACAGACTGAAATTTTATTATCTGGTGAAAATGATGCAAATGATACTTATTTAGAAATCCATGCTGGAGCTGGTGGCACTGAAAGTCAAGATTGGGCTAATATGCTACTACGGATGTACAGCAGATGGATATCTAAGCAGAATATGAAAATGCAAATCCTTGAGATACACGATGGAGAAGAAGCTGGAATAAAATCTGTTTCTATATTAGTAAAAGGACATAATGCCTATGGTTTACTAAAAACAGAAAGCGGAGTTCATAGATTAGTTCGTATTTCTCCTTTTGATTCTAATTCTCGTCGCCATACATCTTTTGCTAGCGTTTGGATATATCCGGTTATTGATGATAATATTGAGGTTAATATTTCAGAATCTGAAGTTAGAATAGATACTTATAGAGCCTCCGGAGCAGGGGGACAACACGTAAATACTACTGATTCTGCTGTAAGGATAACGCATCTAGCTACTGGTATCGTAGTTCAATGTCAGGCGGAAAGATCTCAATATAAAAATAAAGAAACTGCATGGAAAATGCTAAAAGCTAGATTATATGAAGCAGAAATTAAAAAAAGAGAGGCTGAAGCTTCTTTACAAGAAACTGCAAAAACAGAAATAGGGTGGGGGCACCAAATTAGATCTTATGTTCTACAACCATATCAATTAGTAAAAGATTTAAGAACGGGTATAGAAAGTACTAACCCAACAGAAGTTCTAGACGGAGAATTAAATGCTTTTATTCACGCAGCTCTAGCTCAAAGGATTCAAATATAAAAATCACTTAACCATGAGAAATAATATTTTTAACAGTAGCTAAAACTTCAGCAGCATGATTAGCTACTTTGACTTTATGCCAAATTTTTAAAATATTTAAATTGCTATCTATCAATATGGTGGTACGCTCTACGCCCATATATTTGCGCCCATACATAGATTTTTCTACCCACACACCATAAGATTGTAATATATCTTTAGATTCATCTGAACCTAAATCAACTGTTAGATTATATTTATTTTTAAAAGAAATATGTTTTTTTATACTATCTGGAGAAATACCTAATAAGGCTACATTTAAATCATCAAATTGTTGTTTTAATTGTGAAAATTCTAAGGCTTCTTGAGTGCAACCCTTTGTATCATCTTTAGGGTAAAAAAATAAAACTACCGCATTTTTACCATGATTAGATAAAGTAAAATCTGTTCCATTATCTAGAGCTATTGTAAAATCAATAGCCTTACTATTAACATTGATCTGATCCATAATCTTCCAACTTTTAATAATGTATTATTACATGTTTTTTACGTCCAAACGAAAGTTTAATTTTGCCTTCTATTAAATGATCTATAGTTACTATATAAGCTTCATCATTAATTACAATATCATTTAATTTTACTCCACCAGCTCTAATGTTGCGCCTTGCTTCTGAATTAGAGGATGATAAATTTGCTTTCACTAATAGTGATAAAATACCTATACCATTTTTAAGTTCTTCTTCGGTTATTATTAGGGTCGGTAAATTATCACCTATTTGCCCTAGTTCAAAAGTTTGCAATGAAGTTTTTTCAGCTTGCTCTGCTTGTTCCTTACCATGTAATAAACTAGTTACTTGTGTAGCTAAGATTTTTTTAACTTCATTTATCTCTTTGCCTTGAATTTTTTCAAGCTTTCTTATTTCGTCCATAGGCAATATAGTATATAAACGTAAAAAACGACCAACATCTGCATCTTCTGTATTACGCCAAAATTGCCAAAATTCGTAAGGTGATAACATATTAGCATCAAGCCAAATAGCCCCGGATACAGATTTACCCATTTTCTGCCCTGAAGCAGTTGTAAGTAAAGGGCTGGTTAGAGCATATAATTGCGGCATTTTTAATTTATGTGCTAATTCAATACCATTGATTATATTACCCCACTGGTCAGATCCACCCATTTGTAATCTTACACCATAATTTTTGGATAATTGTACAAAATCATATCCTTGTAAGATCATATAATTAAACTCTAGAAAAGATAAAGAAGACTCTCTATCTAATCTAGATTTTACTGAGTCAAAAGATAACATTCTATTGATTGAAAAATATTTACCGATGTCACGTAAAAACTCTAAATAATTAATATTATTAAGCCAATCAGCATTATTTACAATTACAGCGGAATTACTTTGTGTTTCAAAATCTAGATATTTATTAAAAATACCCTTGATAGAATTTATATTATTTTCCACTACTTGCTTATCTAGTAAGACTCTAGCTTCATCTTTAAAAGAAGGGTCACCAATCAGACCAGTAGCACCGCCCATAAGAATGAATGGCTTATGTCCTGTCTGTTGTAGCCAATATAGCATCATAATCTGTATCATACTACCTACATGCAAACTTGATGCAGTTGGATCAAAACCAATATAAGCGGAGACGGTTTGAGTTTTTAAAAGATTATCTAACTCATCATCTAAAGAGATTTGATGTATAAAACCACGTTCTTGTAAAATTTGCAGAAAGTCTGATTTATATTTATGCATATAAGAACTACCTATCTAATTTTCAGCTAATTCCAATAGTAGCTTTGGTTTATGATCCATATATTCTAATCTAGAATCAATATAATTACTACAAATTGACATTAATTCATCAGTATGATCGGTAAAAAAGTGATCGGCATTTTGAACGATTGAATTTTCTATTGAAATATTCTTTTGTTGACGTAATTTTTCAACTAATAGATTTACTTTATCTAGAGGTGCTGTTTTATCATTGCTACCATGTATGATTAGCCCAGATACAGGACAAGGAGCTAAAAAAGAAAAATCATAAATATTTGGCTGCAATCCAACTGATATAAATCCGGCTATTTCAGGGCGTCGCATTAATAACTGCATTGCTATCCAAGCGCCAAAAGAATATCCAACAACCCATGAATTATTATTGTTTGGGTGTTTGCTTTGTAACCAGTCTAGGGCAGCAGCAGCATCAGATAATTCTCCTGATCCATAATCAAATTCGCCTTGACTTTTACCAACACCTCTAAAATTAAATCTTAATGTATTAAATCCTTTTTTATTTAATAGATAAAATAAATCATAGGTAACTTTATTATTCATTGTACCGCCGAACAGCGGATGCGGATGTAAAATTATAGCTATTGGTGCATATTTGTCATCGGAAGCTTGATATCTTCCTTCTAAATGTCCAGAGGGACCATTAAAAATAATTTCAGGCATAATATTCCAAACTTATATTTTATTTTTTGCATAATACTATTTATTCTATACAAATTTCAAGCAATAAATTTTTAATATTTTACTAATTTTAATTAACAAAAGAAAAGCTATCGGTTATAGTCTATTTGAAAAACGAATCTTAGTAGAATTACATGTTTAAAAAACGCATATATCTTGATTATAATGCAACTATGCCGGTAAGCGATGAAGTAGCTACAGCTATAATGGAAGCACTGCAAAATTACGGCAACCCTTCGTCAGTGCATACTGAAGGTCAAAAAGCTAATAGATTGCTTGAATCAAACAGACAAAAAATTGCTAATTTATTTAATATAGATAAAGATAAAATAACTTTTACTTCTGGAGCCACAGAAGCGGCGGCTACTTTATTAACACCACATTGGAAAATGGGAAGAAGCAAGTTAGTCTTTAGTCATTTATATATAGGAGCAACAGAACATCCGTGCGTAGCTAAAGGTCATTCATTCAAAAATGATCAAGTGACCTCTATTCCTGTAAATAATGATGGTTTAATCAATATTGATTTTCTTACAGAAGCATTAACTAACCATGATAAAAATAAAGGCTTACCATTAGTATCAATACAAGCAGCTAACTCAGAAACTGGTGTTTTACAAGATATTCCTAAATTATATGCATTAGTTAAAAATTATGGTGCAATTTTTATCGTAGATGCTGTACAATATATTGGTCGTTACAAAATTAGCAATTTAAGTGAATTTGCAGATTTTATTTTTATTTCTGGTCATAAGATAGGAGCAGCTAAAGGTATTGGAGCTTTTATAAATTCTAGTAATTTATTAGCACCAGATCCATTATTAAAAGGGGGCGGGCAAGAAAAAGGACTAAGATCAGGAACACAGTCAGTACCTCTTATTGCTAGCTTTGGAACAGCGGCAGAACAAATAAATAAACAATTAGATAGTAATTTGTGGAATAATGAAAAGTTAACCTATTTAGAAAATGCTTTACAAAACATATGCCCTGATATAATAATATACGGAAAAAATGTTAAGCGGTTGCCTAATACATGTTATTTTACTATACCACATAAAAAAGCAGAGACTTTACAAATTGCTTTTGATTTATGTGGTATTGCTGTATCATCAGGAAAGGCCTGCTCTTCGAGCCGAGTATCAATTAACGAAGTCATATTAGCTATGGGTTATAATCCAGATAATGGAGCTATAAGAGTTTCTATCGGTCTAGAAACTCAATTATCGGATCTTGATCAATTTATAAGATCCTTTAAACAAATTTTAAATAACTAGGAAGTCGCATGATTGCAGAAGAAGAAACAATTCGCCAAGTAAAGAAAATAGATGTTGACCAATATAAATATGGTTTTGAAACTAATATTGAAATGGAAAAATCACCTAAAGGCTTGAATGAAGAAATTATACATTTTATTTCTAATAAAAAAGATGAACCTGAGTGGATGCTGGAATGGAGATTAAAAGCATATCAACAATGGTTAAAAATGAAAGAGCCAACTTGGGCAAAAGTGAAATATGATACTATAAACTTTCAAGATTTATATTATTATGCATCACCTAAAGGACATAAAGGTCCTTCATCTTTAGCTGATGTAGATCCAGAATTATTACGCACATATGAAAAATTAAATATTCCATTGCGTGAACAAGAAATATTAGCAGGAGTACAAAATCCTACTCATAATCAACTAGATAACATCTATTCATCTGGTAAAGTAGCTGTAGACGCTGTATTTGATTCTGTTTCTGTTGTTACCACTTTTAAAAAAGAATTAGCTCAAGTTGGGGTTATTTTTTGTGCTATCTCTGAAGCCATTAAAGAACATCCAGAATTAATAAAAAAATATTTAGGATCTGTTGTTCCAATAGCTGATAATTATTATTCAGCTTTGAATTCTGCTGTATTTACTGATGGATCATTTGTTTATATTCCTAAAGGCGTTCGTTGCCCAATGGAGCTTTCTACTTATTTCCGTATCAATGAACGTAATACCGGGCAATTTGAACGTACATTGATTATTGCTGAGGCAGGTTCATATGTTTCTTATCTTGAAGGTTGTACCGCGCCACAACGCGATGAAAATCAATTACATGCTGCAGTTGTAGAATTAATAGCATTAGAAGATGCTGAAATTAAATATTCCACCGTACAAAATTGGTATCCAGGAGATAAAAATGGTAAAGGTGGAATTTATAACTTTGTAACGAAAAGAGGCGATTGCAGAGGGGACAGATCTAAAATATCTTGGACACAGGTAGAAACAGGATCCGCTGTTACTTGGAAATATCCATCTTGTTTATTAAAAGGTAAAGATAGCCGCGGTGAATTTTATTCTATCGCTATTTCAAATGGCTATCAACAAATAGATTCCGGCACTAAAATGATACATATAGGTGAAAATACTTCTAGTAGAATTGTCTCTAAAGGTATTTCTGCTGGATTCTCCAACAACACTTATAGAGGTCAAGTTTTAGCACAGAGGAAAGCAAAAAATTCTCGTAATTTTACCCAGTGTGATAGTTTATTAATAGGAAATAATTGTGGTGCTCATACTGTACCATATATTGAAGCTAGAAACTCAACCGCTCAATTTGAGCACGAAGCGACAACTTCAAAAATTTCTGAAGATCAATTATTCTACGTCATGCAACGGGGTATCCCTGAAGAGGAGGCCATTGCTTTAATTGTCAATGGATTTGTTAAAGAAGTTATTCAAGAGTTACCGATGGAATTTGCTGTAGAAGCGCAAAAATTAATAGGCATTAGCTTAGAAGGTAGCGTCGGTTAATATATTATATGAAAGTTAATAAAATGCTGGAAATAAAAAATTTACATGCAAAAATTGCAAATACAGATATAGAAATAATAAAAGGTTTAGATTTAACCATTCAAGATGGTGAAGTTGCTGCTATTATGGGGCCAAATGGCTCTGGTAAATCAACTTTATCCTATATTATTGCGGGTAGAGATGACTATGAAGTTACTCAGGGTGATATTTTATATAATGGTGAATCTATTTTAGAAATGGATCCAGCAGAAAGATCAGTTAAAGGAATATTCTTAGCTTTTCAATATCCTATGGAAATACCCGGTGTAGCCACAATGGAATTTTTAAAGACGGCTCTCAACTGTCAATTGAAAGCTAAAGGCGAGCCAAGTTTATCTATACCAGAATTTTTAAAAAGAGTTAAACAATTAGCATCAAAACTAGAAATGAATATAGACATGCTAAAAAGACCATTAAATGTAGGCTTTTCTGGCGGTGAGAAAAAAAGAGCAGAAATATTACAAATGTCCTTATTACAACCTAATCTTTGTTTATTAGATGAAACTGACTCAGGGTTAGATATCGACGCATTAAGAATTGTATCTAATGGTGTTAATGCTTTACGTTCCGAAAATAGATCTTTTTTAGTAATAACTCACTATCAACGTTTATTAAATTATATTAAGCCAGATTCTGTACATATATTATATAAAGGCAAAATAATTAAAAGCGGCGATCATAAGTTAGCACTGGAATTAGAAGAAAATGGTTATACTAATATAATTGAAGGTTTAAATTAGGAGATAGTTATGTCACATGTTAAAGGAGATCTGCATCTTCCTAGTGAATTAGCCTTAGAAGAAAATTTTAATTTGATATTAGATAAAATTTCACCTACAGATGATTTATCTAAACAAAGAAAAAATGCCTTTCAGCAATTTAAATCTTTTGGCTTACCCTCCAAAAAGATTGAAAAATGGCATTATAGCGATCTACGTAAGCTATTGACAGAAAAAGCTATAAAATCTAATTGTTTAGAATATAAAAACAATGCTGAAAATAGTCTATTATTCCCGAATTCTTTATTAATTTCTGAAAAGGCTATTAACGATATTGATGTCGTGAATGTTAAAGAATATCTTAAGGATGGTAATTTATTTTCTTCTAGTTTCGCACCTGCAAAAGATGATATAAGCACCAATTTAAACACAGCTTTTAGTAATAATGGTTGGATTATTTCTGTTAAAGAAAATTCTCACGTAAAAACTCCTATTGAATTAGGATATAATGTTAGTGATGATACACAATTACACTGTACACATGAAATTAATATAGAGAAAAATGCTAAAGTATTTTTTGTAGAAAAATACCAAGATACAGAAAAAACAAAAGATACATTTGCTACTAGTACTACTAGATTAGATATTGGTGAAAACTCAGACGTTGTTTGGTTTATTTTCCATGATACAACAAATCAACAACAATTGTCGAGATTTGAAGCTAATTTAGGTAAAAATAGTAAATTAACTTTATTTTACTTTAACATAAAAAATAATAATTTTATTCGACAAGAAATTTTAGTTAATTTAAATGATTCAAATGCTAATTTTCAATTACGGGCAATTAATTTATTATCTGGAGATAGTCATAACGATTTGACCATGGAAGTAAAACACAAAGCAGAAAATACTATTTCTAAAGAAATTATTCATAATATCTTATCACAAAAGGCAAAAGGAATTTTCCAAGGTGTGATAAAAGTTGCTAAAGAAGCACAAAAAACTGATGCAAAAATGAATTGTAATAGCTTATTGCTTTCTGATACAGTTGAATTTAATGCTAAACCTGAGTTAGAGATTTTTGCTGAAGATGTAGCCTGTGGTCACGGCGCAACTGTTAGTGAAATTAATAAAAATCATTTATTTTATTTAATGGCACGTGGTATAGAAAAAGATATCGCTAGAAGTTTAATTGTAAAAGCTTTTATAGCAGAATTATTAGAAGACCTTAAACAAGAAGAGCAAATAGAAATTTTGCTTAATTATACTGATAAATGGTTATTAAATAACCTTTAAGGAATATATGTGATCTATGTATGATATCAATAAAATTCGTCAAGACTTTCCTATTTTATCTCGTAGAGTGAATGATGTTCCCTTAGTATATTTGGATTCTGGAGCATCTGCACAAAAGCCTAAAATAGTTTTACAAAAGATAGAAGATATTTATAAAAATCATTATGCTAATATCCATCGTGGATTACATTTTTTATCTAATGAAGCTACCCTTTTATATGAGGAAGCACGTACTAAAGTGCAAAAATTTCTAAATGCTCAACGGGATCATGAAATAATTTTTACTAAAAATGCTACTGAGGCTATTAATTTAGTATCTTATAGCTGGGGTTTTGATAATTTAACTAGAGATGATGAAATTATTCTTACCGTTATGGAGCATCATGCTAACATTATTCCATGGCATTTTTTAAGAGAAAAATTAGGGGTTAAATTAATTTTTGCAAATGTTGACGAAAATGGTAATTTACTCTTAGATGATATTAAAAAATTAGTTACTAATAAAACCAAATTAATAGCTTTCACACATATGTCTAATGTTTTAGGTACTATCACTCCTGTGAAAGATATTTGTGCTTATGCTAAATCTAAAAATATTGCTACTTTAGTTGATGGCAGCCAAGCAGTAGTACATATGTCAGTTGATGTAACTGAAATTAATTGTGATTGGTATGTTTTTACAGGGCATAAATTATATGGTCCTACGGGGATTGGAGTATTATATGCCAAAGAAGATAAACTAAAACAAATGCGCCCCTTTTTGGGCGGTGGTGATATGGTAGATATCGTATCACAAACGCATGTAACTTATAATAAACTTCCACATAAGTTTGAAGCTGGAACTCCTCCTTTTGTAGAGGCTATAGCTTTAGCTACAGCAATTGATTATCTGTCAGAACTTAGCTATGACGCTATTATGAAACATGAAACAGAAATTACTAATTATGCTTATAATAAATTATCACAATTAGAAAATATTAATTTTTTAGGTAGAGCAACCAATAAAGGCTCTATTATTGCTTTTAATATCAATAATATCCACGCACAAGATCTTGCCATGTTTTTAGATAAATATGGCGTTGCTATTCGAGCGGGTAATCATTGTGCACAACCATTATTGTCATTTTTTAATATATCCTCAGTCTGTAGAGCTTCTTTTGGATTATATACTAATCATAATGACATAGATCATTTTGTTAACTCTTTAAATAAAATAAAAGGTTTTTTTTAATGTCAGATACACCTATATCTAATAATAGTTTAATTCCTGCGACTGAATTAGAACGTTTAACTACGGAAATAATAGCAGCCATAAAAACCGTATATGATCCTGAAATTCCTGCTGACATATATGAGTTAGGTCTCATATATAAAATAGATATTGAAGATGATCGTAGTGTTAAAATTGAAATGACTCTTACTGCGCCTGGTTGCCCTGTTGCAGGAGAAATGCCAATTTGGGTAGAAAATGCTGTTAGCGCAGTAGAAGGTGTATCATTTGTAGAAGTTATACTTACTTTTGATCCACCTTGGACCCCTGATAGATTGTCCGAGGAAGCACAATTAGCAGTTGGAATCTATTAATTTATTAAATTACTCTAGAAAAATAATAAAAAATTCATATTTTATTGTTATATTAAAATAATTTTATTATTATAAATAACAGGTTTTTTTATGCGAGATAAATTATTCTATATTACATCAATAATAACTTTATCAGTTAGTTTAAGCTCATGCGGTATTACAGACTTCAACTCTAAGGTTAGTGATGCTAAGGAGTATTTTCCTGAATCCAAATATGGTGTAGCAGCTTCTCCACGTGTGATATCTGATAAAATATCCATACCCCGTGGAGGTGGACGTGAACATGTAGGAAAATCTTACAAAATAAAAGATAGATGGTATCATCCACAAGCAAAACCAGCAAAACAACAAGTTGGTTTAGCTTCTTGGTATGGTGACGCATTTCACGGAAGATTAACAGCGAATGGCGAAATTTATGACAAAAAACATTTAACTGCAGCTCATCCTACTATGCCCTTGCCTAGTTATGTAAAAGTTACAAATTTAGAAAATGGTTCACATATCACTGTAAGAGTTAATGATAGAGGACCATATACTTCTGGTAGAATTATTGATCTATCTAAAGAAGCTGCAAAAATGTTAGGATTTATTGATAAAGGTATAGCAAAAGTAAAAATAGAATATTTAGGAAAGGCTCCTCTAGAAGGAGATGATAAACCTGCGTTAGTTGCGTCTTATAACTCTAAAGCTAAATTACCTTATAGTCACACTATGTTAGCATCTAATAAATCTGTAAACAATAATCAAAAGGATATTGTTATACCGAGACAAAGTCCGCGTTCTTATAATACTGAAAGCCATCAACTTGCTTATTCAGTTCCTAAACCAACTATTAGTCCTATGCTAGCAAAAAATCTTACAGAAAATACTAAAATTAGCCCTAATAACATTAGAAAAATAACTTTTGTAGCTAAATTAAAAGATAATAAGTCTTAAGGAGATATTATGGCTGGTTTTTTTATTAGTCTAGAAGGTGGTGATGGCGTTGGAAAAAGCACTATAGCTAAATTATTATTTGAATATTTCAATGAAAATAATTACCCTTGTACATTAACCAGAGAACCAGGTGGAACTATTGGTGCAGAAGCAATAAGAGATTTTATATTACAAGAAAAAACTCACAATTATGGAAAAATGGCAGAAATATTATTATT
This sequence comes from Bartonella sp. DGB1, assembly GCF_041345015.1. Lineage (NCBI taxonomy): Bacteria > Pseudomonadati > Pseudomonadota > Alphaproteobacteria > Hyphomicrobiales > Bartonellaceae > Bartonella > Bartonella sp. DGB1. The sequence continues at coordinate 746,888 of NZ_CP166769.1, read as the reverse complement.
TTCAGCCGCAAGAATAGATCACATAGAGGAACTTATCAAGCCAAGATTATCAGATGGAGAGATAGTAATCTGTGATAGATTTACAGATTCTACTTTAGTATATCAGTCAGATGATAATATAAGCGAAACTTTTATAGAAAATATTAACGACATTACTACTGATGGCATTGTACCAGATATTACATTTTTATTAGATATACCAGCTGAATTAGCCTATGAACGGCGAAAAAATCGTTATGGTTCTAAAGATCAATTTGAAAATCAATCTTTAGAAATCCATGAAAATAGAAGAGAGAAATATCTCAATTTAGCAGAAAAATATAATAAAAGGATTTATGTTATTGACGCTACAGAAGAAACTGATAAAATACTTGAAACAATTAAAGCAATTTGTAATCTTTGGTTAAAAAAACATAAATGGTCACTGCCACAAACATAAAATTATTTGATAATATTTGTAATATTCCGAGTCCTTTCGAAGGGCCACATGTTATTGGACATGAAAAAATAAAAAATTGCTTATTAAAATATCTCAATAAAGAACAATTTAGTGCAGCATTTTTATTTGAAGGTATCAAAGGTATCGGTAAAATGAAACTTGCTCTTGAATTCTCTTGGAATCTATTAAACAATAACTTGCAAGAAAATTGGCAAAATATAGATTTTAATAGTAATTTATATAAACAAATATATGCAAATATTTACCCAAACTTGTTATATGTGACTAGGCAATATAATATTAAACAAGAAAATTTTCAGCAAGCTATTTTAATTCAAGATATTCGCAATATAAAAAAATTTTTATATAAAACATCTTCAAATAATAACTGGCGTATAATAATAATTGATAGTATCAATGATCTTAATTATGCAGCTGAAAATGCATTATTAAAAATTTTAGAAGAACCTCCTGAAAAAACTTTATTTATTCTAATATGTCATGAAAGGGCAGGAGCTTTAGACACTACTCGCTCACGATGCCATACTTTTAGATTTTTACCTCTAACTAACAACGACATTTATCTAATATTACAACAATTACAATTACAAACTTTTTTTGATTATCCTACCAATATACAGCAAAAACTTTTATCTATAGCGAATGGTAGTGTTAGAGATATAATAATATTTTCTAATGATGACAATCTTAAAATTTTGGAAACTATTGACGATATATTTTCCTCATCTAAATTAAATTTTAATAAAATAATGCTATTAATTAATAAATTATTTGAAGAAAATAATTTATTAAAATACAATTTAGCCATAAATTATCTAAAATATATTTTAAACATTAGAGCAAAAAAATATATACAAATTAATAACCTTACTCAAGCAGATTTAATTAGTAAACTTTGGTTTAAATTGCAACAAAATATTCTTAATACTAATATTTATAATTTAGATAAAAAACAAACAATTTTATTAACTATTGAAGAAATACATAACTGCTTTTATAATATAAAAAATTACTAACCTATGTAGGATCTATTATGTCAGAACATTATTATATTACTACCCCTATTTTTTATCCAAATGGTAGACCTCATATAGGTCATGCTTATAATGTTATTGTATCTGATGTATTAGCACGTTTCCATCGTTTGTTAGGCTATAAAGTTTTATTTACAACCGGAACAGATGATCACGGTTTAAAAATGCAACGAACAGCAGAAAAAGAGGGGATATCACCCCAAGAATTAGCCGACAAAAATTCTAAAGTATTCTCAGATATGATGAATATATTGAATGTTAGTTATGATATTTTTGTTAGGACAACTAACCATAATCATAAAAAATCTTGCCAACATTTATGGCAAACAATGCTGGATAATGATGATATTTATCTTTCTGGTTATAAAGGGTGGTATTCTGTTACTCAGGAAGCCTATTTTGATGAAAAAGAAACAACTATAGATGAGCATGGAATAAGAAGAGAGCCGCTCGGCTCTATAGTTGAATGGAATGAAGAAGAAAGCTATTTTTTTAGACTATCTAAATATCAGCAACCATTGCTAGACTTTTATGAAGCTAATCCTTCGTTTGTTTCACCTCCAGAGAGGATGAATGAAGTTATAACATTTGTAAAAAGCGGTCTAAAAGATTTTTCAATTTCACGCACATCGTTTGAGTGGGGCATACCAGTTCCAAATGATAATAAACATGTTATGTACGTGTGGGTAGATGCATTAACTAACTATATAAGTAATCTGGATTACCCAAATAAACAAAGCGAATTATGGAAATTTTGGCCTGCCACAACTCATATGATTGGAAAAGATATTTTACGTTTCCACGCTATATATTGGCCAGCGTTTTTATTATCGGCCGGTTTAGCTGCTCCTAAAAATATCTTTGCTCATGGTTTCTTATTAAATAAAGATAAAAAAATGTCAAAATCTTTAGGTAATATAATAGATCCATTTGAATTAGTTAAACTTTACGGCTTGGATCAATTTCGTTATTTTTTACTACGAGAAATTTCGTTAGGTCAAGATGGAAATTACAATCATGAAGCTATGGTTAATCGCATTAATTCTGATTTAGCCAATGATTTAGGAAATTTAGCTCAACGATCATTATCTATGATTGCTAAAAATTGTAATTCACGCATACCCTCAAATAAAAATTTAGATGAAGAGGAAAAACAGCTGTTATCTCATGCGCAAAATAGTTACAAACTGATAGTTAAAGCTATGCAAGATAACCAACCTAATAATGCCTTATCAGAGATATTTAATATTATTTCCACCACAAATAAATATTTTGCTAATCAAAAACCTTGGGAATTAAAGAAAACTAATTATCAGAAATTTGAAAATATTTTATATATTACATTAGAATTATTAAGAAGAATAGCAATATTACTTATTGCTTTCATACCTGAATCAGCCAACAAATTATTAGATCTTTTAGCTATAGAGCCAGAAGAACGGAATTTTAAATATATAGATATACCCTTAAAACCAGGTACAATATTACCTGAACCAAAAGCTATATTTCCACGTTTCATAAATGAGAAGGTAGATAATAATGCTGATTGATAGTCATTGTCATCTAGATTTTGCACAATTTAATGAAGATATCGAAGAGGTGATAAAACGTGCAAAGGATAAGAAAATAAGTAAAATGATTAATATTTGCTGTAAAGTTAAAAAAATTAAGCAAATATTTAACCTCATTGATAAATATCCGCAATTATATTGCTCTGTAGGAACGCATCCTTGTTCAGCGCAGGAAGAAATAGACATAGAAGAGGAAGAAATAATAAAATTAGCTCAGCATCCTAAAGTTGTGGCGTTAGGCGAAGTGGGATTGGATTATTATCATGATCTTTCTTATATTGAGGAACAAAAGATTGTTTTTAACAGATATATTAATTTATCGCGTAAATTAAATCTTCCCTTAATAATTCATTCACGCAATTGTGATGAAGATATGATTGATATTTTACAAGATTCTTATAAAAAAGAAGCTTTTAATTTTGTATTACATTCTTTTTCTTCAGGTGAGAAACTAGCGGAAGCCGCTTTATCTTTAGGTGGATATTTTTCTTTTTCTGGAATAATAACCTTTAAAAATGCTCAAGCTGTCAGAGATATAGCTAAAGAAATACCGATTAATAGAATATTAGTTGAAACGGATGCGCCTTACTTAGCTCCTGTACCATACAGAGGTAAAAGAAATGAACCGGCTTTTGTAACTGAAACAGCGATGACACTTGCTAATATTTTTGGGTTAACCTATTTAGAGTTCTGCAATATTACTACTAATAATAATTATACAATTTTTCCCAAATTACGCTAATTTAGGTGATTAATGATAAAAGATAAATTAAAAATTACAATTTTAGGTTGTGGATCTTCGATGGGGGTACCACGTCCTAATGGTGTTTGGGGCGAATGTGATCCAAACAACAAGTTTAATCGCCGCACACGTTGTAGTTTATTAGTCCAACGGATAAATAAATCTGGTGAACAAACTAATGTAGTTATTGATACTGGACCTGATTTACGTTCACAATTAATTACAGCACAAGTAAAATCATTGGATGCCGTATTATATACTCACATGCATGCAGATCATATTCATGGAATTGATGACCTACGTGTTTTTGCGTTAAATAAAAGAAAAGTAAACGAAAAATTATATGTATATGGTCATAAAGCAACGATAGCTTCTCTAAAAAGATCTTTTCGTTATTGCTTTCATTCACAAGATGAACATTTTTATCCATCATTATTAACTGCAATAGAAATTACAGCAAAAGATCAAATTATTATTAGTGGTGCAGGGGGGGATCTAATATTTGATCCTGTATTACAACTACATGGCTCAATATATTCCTTTGGCTTTAAATTTAACAATATTGGCTATTCTATTGATTTAAACGACTTTGCATCTATAACTAAAGATAAATTCAAAAATTTAAACTTATTAATTATTGAAGCATTACAAATAGAACCACACATTAGTCATTTATCATTAGATGATGCTTTAAATTGGATAAAATATTTTAATCCGCATAACGCTATTCTTACCGCTATGTCAAATAATCTAGATTATAATAAAATTAACAATAAGTTACCAGGAAACGTAAAATTAGCGCATGACGGTCTTACCTTAGAATTATGCATAGATTAATTTAGTGGTAGGCTAATGAATTACTACCACAAAATATATAGTCTTGCTAACTTATTACATAGCTAACTACTATCTTTACAAAATCTTTAAAAATATTAAATCCAATTTATTGAATGTTAAAAATATGAACAAAAATAGAGATAATAAAGAAAAAGATAAATACAAAAACGCCTAGTAAAAAATTTTGTAATTTTCTAACAAGCCTAACATATAAAACCTGTTTAAAATTTCTCTAAATTTCATCGCTATATGACCTCGACAAGTTAAATAACAATTAATTTTAAAAATCCTCTTATAAACTATATAGCTACCAGGTAATAAAAGCATTACTAAGAGCCTGTTATGAGAGCTAAATAAATATCTTTTATAAGTGCAAGAGTAGCAACCAGAGCATAACCAATCTGACACTATAACCAAAACATTTGATCCATAATTTTAATTCTATTTGCAAAGCAATAGTTACTCATTGGTGCATACTTATATCTTACAGACTTACTCCATAAATATATTAGAATAACTATTTTTCTCTAGGTGGAGTTAAAGTTATATAATCATTTAAAATTATTTTATATTTAACACTATAAAAATAAGTATAAAAATCAACTTTATATAATTCTGTATATACAATTAAACAAAGGAAAAATACAATAATTTCCTAAATAAAACCTTTTTTCATAATAAACCTTTAATGCGCTAAAATAAGAATTAATATAGCTATAATTAAAAAATCCCAAAATGATAACCTCATTAATACCGCCTCAATGGATTTTTAGCATTTCACACAAAAGATTCACGAATATATAATATAGTATATAATATATAAAAAATTTTCTAGGATTAATTTATGAATAGGATATTTTTAATAGAAAAACCACACCTTTCTATTAAAATTGTTGCATAATATATATTATGGAACTTTTTTAATAAAAAGAGAATTTATAGCTAGATGGTGCGCCTTACTTAAGCTAAGCTGATTATTTGACTCTTAGGATTATTAAATAAGAATTCTATCTCTAAACTTAATTCTAATTTTAAACTTAATTTCTATAAAAAATTTTTTGGAAAACTTAACTGATCTTACAAGCAATGAGTTAAATTTTCTAAGCTTTAATTATAAAATTATCCTTTTTAGATTTTTTGCTTATAGTTAAATTATTGTTTTCTCTAATGAATTTTTATTGATTAATAAATTAACAATTTAAATAAAATAATTGCTATATACAGCCAATCCATGAAAATTACCGCTTTCTTTAAAAATATTATATTTATTTTAAATATGGTAAATTTCTTGGAATAATTTAATAAAAAGATCAAAATATTGACATTTTTATTAAATTTAATATAATTTGGTAATTAATCGATATATTATTATATATGTTATAAGATAATTCCTCACATCATTCGTTTGAAATAATCTAATATTTTACTTTCTAATCTGTTTTTAATAATTTAAATAACTTGATATAGATTAATTAATCTCTTTATTATTATAATGATGTAATGCCTATACATATTATATAATTAAACTAAATATTTGACGTTTAATTTAAAACTTGCTTATCTTAAATTTCCTGGACAGCGATCCCCATAATTAACGTTTTTTATAATGAAATATTATCATGCATAAACTTTTATCTATTATTTGTTTATTTCTAATTTTTACTTTACCTTCTTGTATGTCAGTAGCCGACAATGATTATTGTATCGGTTGGCAACCTATATATATTACTGAGCAAGATATTAATTATATTAGTGATCATCTAGCGAAACAATTGTTAACACATAATGAGTACGGAAAAATAATATGTAATTGGAATTAATTTTATATCTGCTTAATCTTTAAAAGACAATTCAATTGAAACTAAGCTCTGCACCCCTTTAATTATATCCACGGTTAAAAAAATCTAGATTTTATATTGCAGCGTTCGAGATTCTGGATAATTTTGTGTGCTAATGAAAAATAGCTGTTATTTTATATATTTGTTTACCCCTAATTTTATGAAATATTTTGACTTAACTCATATAATTAATAGGAGTTAAGTCAAGCCTTTAAAAAATTTACTAACGAAAGGCTATAAAAATATCTATTCCTAGTAGTTTAATATCTACTGACAGATCTTTGCTTTAACAATTTACTTTAACTAATTAGAGCATTAACCATCATTTAGCTAATAAAAAATATCAAGACAATATGCTATATTGGCGTGACATAAACAAAATGCTTACAACTTTTTATCTAGAGAACAAAAGCAGTGTTTAAAAGCTGCAGGAATTAATGCTAATGCTTTTATTAGTCCTCGCAGTTCTATTTATTGAATTTCGCGGGTGCTTCTCCAGTGACACAGAGATACCCTGCTCCATTTACCCTAATATGGTGATAGTATTTATAATGTTTTAACTCTTATATTAATTTTCAAAATAGATCAGAAAAAATTCTAATTTAATAAAACAAGATAAATAAATCACTGCGCAAAATACTTTAATTAAGACTCAGCAAAACTAACTTTACAAGAATTACGTATTAAAAAGTATTACTCATACATCATATTAACTCTAAAGGTACTAGGGTCTATAGATTCAACGCGTTATAGATTTGTTAGTGAGGGATATAGGTTATTTATCTGATATTTGGAATTATTCAACAAAGTTAAACAAAATATTTAAAAAAGACAGAGTTTATTACTACCATATATATAAAAATAAACATTAGGCTGTTTATGGTTCCACAAGCTATTGAAGTAGCAGACTTTCCTGTTTTTAAATAATATGTTTCTAAGACAACAATATTAGCTGCAGGAGGAAGTAAAGCTAAGAAATATAGTGCATAAATATAATTACTAATCTGCGGATATGCGATATTATATATAACATAAACCATTATTGAAATTATAACGAATAAACAAAATATGTGTAATAACGCATAGAAAAACTCATCTTTTAATTGATTTAAAGTAATTTTAGACTGTGATAACCACATTCCTAATATACCCATACCCATAAGGCTCATTAAAAATGCTGATAAATTATAAAAAGATAATAAATAATGCTCTATAATGCTATTGATAGGTATAAAAATGATGCCTATTGCAATAGCTATAATTGAGGGCATAAATAAAATTTTCTTCCAATTCAAAGAGTTAGTAGAAAAAATAAGCGAAGTTAAACTAATTCCAATAATAGAATTACCAATATAAGCGGCCAAAGCGATTAACGCAGCTGTTTCACCAAAAAATGCATGACTTAGAGGCACCCCCAACCAACCTAAATTATAATAACAAAAAGTTATGTTCTTTATTGGATCATTAGTAAAAATTCTAGAAATAGCAAACATAACCAATGTTATAATAACAGCAATTATAATTATAACACTCATATTATAAAAATTAGTAGAAATGTTATATATAATCACAAAAGGTATTATTACATTCGTTAATAAAACTGATGCTTGATTTTTTATATCTAACTTTAATTTACCTAGAATAAAACCAAATAATAAATATAAGAAAGGTAATACAATCAACATATTCACCATATTAAATAAGCATCTTAACTATTCTCGTAACAATAAGAACCAAGATAAGATCTATACCTAAATTTAAATAATTTAACAAAGGTCAGTTTAGTTAAATAACAGAAGGTGATAAATATATTATTCTATTATTTTTTTTACAAATTCTGATTTTAGGCCCATTTGTCCAATACCAGGAATTTTACAATCTATATCATGATCAGAATCTACCAAACGTATATTTTTAACTTTAGTCCCAACTTTAACTACAGATGAAGACCCTTTAATTTTAAGATCTTTTATTACTATAACATTATCACCGTCATTTAAGATGTTACCATTCGCATCTTTTATAAAATTAACTTCCTTTTCTTCAACTTTTTCTACCCATTCGTATGCACATTCTGGGCAAATTAATAATAAATTATTTTCATATACATATGCAGAATTACATTCTGGGCATGGCGGTAATTGTTTCATAATAAACTTTCTAAAATTAATAAACTTCCACTATATAACATAAAATATCAAATATTATCAATTAATAAAGCAGAGCGATATCCAATAAATAATAAATTAAGTAATTTAATTATTACGATTAAGATTAATAAATATTGTTAGCTTATACGCTTTCTCACATCTAAGTTTATAACATATATTAAATATAAAATTATGCAAAAAATAAATTTGATATTCTTAAACATGACGTAATTAGTTAATTCTACTAAAATTTATTGAAATAATGCTTCATAAATACCAAACAAAATTTATAGATGCTTGCTGAATTTACAATATTTAAGTTTTCACGAACCCGCAGACACAAGATGCTTAATGATATAAATGTGATAATATCCAAAGATAAATCATGCTGACAATATGTAACAAAATATTACATATTGTCAGCACTAATTATTTGATATATCATTAACATAAGAAAAATTATGGAGCTTATTATGAAAAAATTAAAATGTTTAATTCTAGCCTTCTCCTTATTCACACTAATAACACCTGGGGTTCAGGCTATCCAATTATACACTGATGTAGGTGATGCTTGGGATAAAAGACCAAGATGCGAGATATATCTTATATTAGGACAACTAGAAGCTTATTACGCATGTATGAGCTAATAATTTAGCTGCTTAACTTTTAATATGACAGCAAAGTGCTGCAAGATGATATTCTATTTTTTGCAACACTTTGTGGATTATTTGACAAGCCATGATTGCTATATCTAATTTTCAATATAGCAATCTTTAGTATTTCCAGATACATAAACGCCCCTTGATATTATAAATTGTTTCCTTACCAAAAGTTTTGGAAAAGAAAAAAATAAATAACCAAAAGCTATAAACGAATATCATAGCTACCTAATCTGACAATACTGACAAATAGTAAATACAACATGTAAAATACTATTTATAGAGGAGTTAAAACCTTAGATACTCTTTAGAATTACCAAAATATTATCTTTTGTATAGGTTTTACCATTAATTTCATCAGCTCTTAATTAAGAGGCCACTATAAAATAGACACTAATTGAAAAGGAAAGATTTAGAAGCTTTTTAAATACGTTTATATATTAAAATTGCGGTAATATGACAAATTTTTTATTGTTGCGATATTGTTGGCTTTATTATCTATATTTTAATTAAAAATTTGTTTTTTTTAAAACTATCTTTATAGACGTTAATTTTAGTAAATATATTATATCAGTCATCTAGCAAATTTTTATATAGTCAGCCACTGTTTAAATACAGATTTTTGTTATCCTTATTCTTTTCTTTATCATTTAACATTTTAGACAATAGCTCGTATTTTTCTTTATGCATTGTAAAAATTACAGTGATATTATTTTTTGACTTATCGCTAATTTCTTCTTTTATTTTACTAGCATAGGTGTGAATAAAAGCAAAAATCTTTCCATTATTAACATCTAAAGTAATTTTATATGTTTCTAATTCCCCTGATATTTCATTTTCAAGATAATTTAATAACTTATCTATTCCATTACCAGTTTCTGCTGAAATTAAAAAAGTTGGATATTCTAAATTAGAACTATTAGATAAATTTTTACATGACTCCTCTTCAGAGGAAGATAATAAATCACTCTTATTCCATACCTCGATAAGATTATGATTTTTTAGTGACTTAGGTTTTAATTCTTCTAAGATGGAATATACATCTTTTGCCTGCAGTGCATTATCAGGGTCTGAAATATCACGTACATGCAAAATAATGTCCGCCTCTACTACCTCCTCTAATGTTGCTCTAAAAGCAATTATTAATTGTGGAGGTAAGTTAGAGATAAAACCAACGGTATCTGATAATATAGCTTTAGTTCCGTGAGGCAACTGAATTTCTCGTAAAGCAGGAGACAAAGTTGCAAATAACATATCTTTAGCTATTACCTTAGAATTAGACAATAAATTGAATAAAGTAGATTTACCAGCATTAGTATAACCAACTAAAGAGATAATTGGATAATTCGATTTTTTTCTATATTTTCTATGTAGTTCTCGATGTTTAACAACTTGCTGTAATTCTTTTTTTAATTTTATTATACGCTTTTGTATTAGTCTTCTATCTGTCTCTATCTGTGTTTCGCCAGGACCACCTAAAAAGCCAGCCCCACCTCTTTGACGCTCTAAATGTGTCCAGCTACGTACTAATCGACTTTTTTGATAATTAAGATGCGCCAATTCTACCTGTAGAGTAGACTCTTTAGTATTAGCCCTACGACCAAATATTTCAAGAATAAGCCCAGTCCTATCAATAACTTTACATTTCCAAGCTTTTTCTAAATTACGCTGCTGTATCGGCGTAAGAGAAAAATCTACTATAACAAGATCAACATCTAACTCTAATATTTTTTGTTCAATTTCGTCAATTTTACCTATTCCAAATAAAGTAGCTGATTTTATTTGCGAAACAGAAAAAACTTGACTAAAAACTACATTTAAATCAATTGCCCTAGCCAAGCCTAAAGCTTCTTCTAATAAAGCCTCACTAGATCTTATTATTCTGGATGAGGAAGCAATCTGATTATCTTTTGGTACTGGAACCAATACCATAGCTACGGTAGGCAATTCATTAGACAAATTATATTACCCTTTAAGTTACTTTAGCTTCAAGGTCCAGATTAAAATTAGAATCTGGCATAATAGTAGATATAGCATGCTTATAAACTAATTGTTTATGTTTATCACGAGTTAACATAACACAATGAGTATCAAAGGCAGAGATAAGCCCTGTCAATTTTACTCCATTAACTAAAAAAATAGTTAAAGAGATTTTATTTTGTTGCAATGATGTTAGAAATTCCTCTTGTAAAACATTTGAACGTACTATCATTTTTATTAATCCTTATTGCGTTCATTAATATTATGGAACTATAATAACTTTGAAAAATCTTTTTTTCAAGCCTTATTAATTTTATATTAAATAAGGCTTGAAATTAATTAAGCTAGAATTTTTACTAAAAAATTCTTACCAACTGAACTAAATAATTCATAATGTTTACTGTCAGGAGGACAAAGACCTAATTTACACTGAAATATAGTGAAAACAAAATTTAATAATACTACTAGAAAGAATATAGATGCAACTACGGCCCCTACTCTTAACATTCTTTTAGAAATATGTCTTCTATCCTCAAAACAAGGTAACATCATAACTAAACATATAGCTATCATTGCAATAACTGCTAGAACAAAACTCCAAGTATAATAATGCCAATTGTTAATAAAGACCTGACCAAAGCCATCATCATTAACATGCAGTGCTATTTGTCGTAAAGCAGTACCAGCGGCCGCTAAGGCACCTAAAATGCTCATTGCATAATGAGATAAACTTATGCCATAACGTATATTCATTAACAGCCCGACGCCTATTAAAGCGAAACCAGCTCTTTGCAATAAACACAATGGACAAGGAAGCTCTCCTCGTACGAACTGCAAATAAAAAGCAACAATTAATATAAATACTACGCTTGCCAAACCTAATATATTAAATAAAAATTGTATATCAATTTTATGGGAATCTTTTTTTTCTCTTACCATAATATTATCCTAAAAATTCAAATTCAAAGACGAGGTTGCATGAAAACAATAAACCACTACAACGGTTAATAATGAGAGCCACCATAACACATAACTTACTTTAGGTGGCCAAAACATAGTAGAAACCACTGTAAAGAAAATCGACATAAAAACTAAATACATCTTAAATATCCTTTTAAATATCCTTTTAAATATCCTTTATTTATTCTTATCTTTATTTATAGATCTCATTCTTTTCGTATCATTGAGATAACAACAATACCGACAATTAAACTGAGCTCCTAAAAAGCCAAATAAAATAGACAATAAACCACCAATTATTAAACCGATAATAAATCGCCATAATGAAGAAGCGTCATTCATATCATAAGAATCAGAATTATCTTCTCCTATACCCCAACTATTAAGTGAATAATTATATTTTGGAGAAAAAGTTGCTTTTTCCCCATTATTTTTAATAGTTTTGGTAGTATCTTCTATTTTTTCTTCTAAAAATTGTAACACTGTTTTATAAGCGTCCGCCGCTTTTGTAACTGCATCTTTTGCTTTATCAGAATTAAAACCATTTTTAACTAAAATATCAATAACTTTTTCCTGATCAAAAGATTGAAGATTATTTAAAGTGAGTTTAGATTGCTGCAAGTTATTAATCAGATAATCAATGATTTTTTTCTTTTGTGCAGGATAAATATAAATATCACTCCAAGCTTGGTTAATAGTTTGTTGAGTCTGATTAACCAAACTCTCTAATTTATCTGGTTGTAAAAAATGTAAATTAATATTACCTAAAAGTTTATTAATATCTTTATATAACTCATTGATAATATCATTAAATTTACCATCAATAAGTTGAGGTATATCTGATTTTTCTTTATTCTCAGTTAAACTACTTTGCATCATAAAATAAGGTGAATTATTTCCATTATTTGACACTCTATTAAAAAAATAATAAATCGACAATATAGCAATTATTGACAAAATAGCCCAAGTTAAAAATCCATGTAACGCTCCACTATAATTAGCGAAATGACCTGAAATCCAACCTCCTACGGCCATAGCAATAATAATTACTAAAATCATAGTCCAAGTTATAAAAAAAGCAGGTCTATTATTTGAATTAGATTCCATAATACCCCCTATTTCCCAACCAAGCAAATAAAGAAACATAGATATAATCAAAGTTAAAATAATAGCAGATATTACACCAACAAAAATAGAGGACCAACAAATTTTATGTTTTTGCTCAAAATAATTAATCATTATAAAATACCTTTACCAAAATATATCTATATATATATTGCTTAGCAACGCATGATATTCAAGAGAAAAAACAAAAAAAACAATCACTTAGCTGTGTATGCTAAATTAAAATATTATAAATAGTTAAAGTAAAATATTAACTTATAACTTAGTAAATTTTTGCCCTAGACAAAAATTATACCAAAATTTTATATTTTTACCTTTAACTACTAATTCAGGAGATATTTCCATTAATGGAGCTAAAACGAATATTCTCTCAGTTATGTGAGGATGTGGCAATGTTAAATTAGGGCTATTCCAACTCAGATCATTTTCCCAACATACTATATCAATATCTATACAACGCTCACCCCATTTTTCTACTCGAATTCTTCCTATTTGCTGTTCTATATCCAATAAAATATTTAATAAATTTTCAGGCAATAAATTAGTGCTGATTTTTACACAAATATTTAAAAAATCAGGCTGATTAATTTTTCCCCATGCTTTTGTTTTATATAAAGAAGATATTTTTAGTAATTTAATATTTTTATTATCTTTAATTAACGCTAAAGCTTTGTCAAAATTTTGTTTAACATTCCCTATATTCCCCCCTAGACTTAACCACACGAAATTAAATTTATTATTTAATTTTTCCATATTAATAAATATTACCATCTTTAAAAGCTTTCGCTAATAATAAAGATTCCATTGTAATTAAAACATTATGCACTCTAACTATATTAGCTCCTTGCAAATACAATAAGCCTGATGCCATTGCGGTAAGATTATCTCGAGAAGCAAAATCCTGACTTTTACATAAAGCACCTAAAAATCTTTTTCTAGATACTCCTATCAATAAAGGATAGCCCCACTGTTTAAATTCAGTAAAATTTTTCATTAAACTAAAATTCTCTGCTTCATTCTTACCAAAACCAAATCCTGGATCTAATATTATCTTATCTTTAGCAATATGATATTTTTGAGCGATCTCTAAAGATTTATTAAAAAATCTATTAACTCTCTGCATTACATCTATATCATCATCTTGCTCATGCCAACTGTTGTGCATCACAATAATAGCTGCATTTTTTTCTTTCACTACTTCTGCTAATTCTAATGTTAACCCTTTTACACTATTAATAATATGAGCCCCGGCATCAATTGCAAATCTTGCAGTTTGGGCATTGTAAGTATCTACAGAGATAATTACGTTAGTTTTTTTACTTAAAATTTTAATCACAGGTAAAATACGACGTATTTCTTCATTATAATCTATTGGAATAGCGCCCGGACGTGTCGACTCACCACCAATATCAACTATCCCTGCCCCTTGTTGCTCAAATAACAACGCCTGATGTAATGCCTCTTCATTTGTTTGGTATTTTCCTCCATCAGAAAAAGAATCAGGCGTTAAATTTAAAATAGCCATTATTATCGGATCTTCAGTTATCACCAATTCACGAGAATGAGCTAATTTACAAATAAATTTTTTTTTATCAATTGAATAAGACATACATCTTTAAGGTATAATAACCTCTATCCCATTTAAATTTTCATTAACAATTATTTGACATGCTAACCTAGAATAAGGAATATTAGCATCTACAAATGCTAACATTAATTCTTCTTCTGGCTCTGGTTTAGGTAATAAATGTTGCCATTTTTCTTTTATATGCACATGACAAGTAGCACAAGCTGCAGCTCCGCCACAAATAGCATCAATGCCTTTAATATCATTCGCAACAGCAATTTCCATTAAAGACAACCCTTTAGGAGAATTTATTATTGTTTTTTCTTGCGTATTAGCATTAATAAAAGCTATTCTTATCATAATATCCTACATTATTTCCTAATTACTAATTTTTAATTAAAAAATTCTGTTTATTTATACAATAAAAGGGCTTTTTTTCCTAAGAAAATAATTGTAAAATAGAATATTATGGGGAGTAATGGTTTATACATAGCCAATCACGTTCGTTATGTTAACATTTTTTTACTAATAAAAAGTTAACACAAATTTATAAAGGCAATATTTATGACCAAAGTTAGTCAAGCAAAAAAAATGGATTTTATTGGTAAAGAAGATTTAGAAAAAATGCTCTCAGCACAATTACACGAAAATTTATCTTCTTCTAAAAAAACTGATAATTCTGTTAATGAGCTAAGAACACTTGATTTTACTTGTGATAACAACATTACTGAAAAATCCACTAATTTCGTAGAAGATGAACTTCCATCTGATCATAAATCATTTTTGCCTGAATTTGTACCAGCGAATGATACTAAAATGTTAGTTGATGTTGATAATAATTATGCAAAAGATAGGTCATATAACTGGCGTACAAATATAGCATCTGGGTTCTGGATCCTTGGAGGAACTATATTAAGCTATCGTGCTTTTCCTGAGGCTTTTTCCTCAATGAATAACTTTTTTACTTTTTTATCCAGTTCTACAGGCTTAATCACTACACTAAGTATCTTTATTCCTGCATTTTTATTCCAAGGTATTGCTAGAATCTCCAGACAAGCTAAACAAATGGAAAAAATTGCTCAAGTGATGGATACAACCGCGCAAAGGTTAAATCAACCGGAGTTAGTTGCTAGTGAATGTATTTCTAATCTTAATAAAAATATTCGTCGTGAAATCTTAGGTAATGAAGCTCGTATGCGTTCATTATTAAATGATCTGGTACAAGAAAGACGATTAGTAATCAATCAAGCGCAAAGAGTTCATTCATCTATTGAACGAGTCCAAAAAAATCTGCAAAATGATTTAGATCAAAATGGAGAATATTTATCAAAAGATTTGAAAAAAATTTACTACAATATACAAGAAGCAATAACAGAATCCAGAAACAATATGGCGCAAGACCTACGCCTAGCTATGGATACCATGCTTCAACAAGTAAATCAAAAGTTATTTGATTTTTCAAGTAAACTATCTGAGTCAGGAAATCAAGTCTCAGAACAAATAGAACATCATATAACAAAAGTAACCTTTGATAATTTACAAAAATTTACCGATAAAACAAGTGAGTTTGTTCAGCAATTTTCTGAATTGGGTGAAGAAAATATTAATAAACTCAGCACTAAAGCTGATGCAATATATTCTGGTATAGAACAACAAACAGATCAACTTATTTCTAAATTAGAATCTAAAACCAGCAATATGCAAGAACATATCGGCGATATCTATTCACAAATAAATTCTTATGACACTCAATTAATAGATAATTTTGAAAATATAAATGAACGTTTCAATACGGCTCTCAATGCTGGTCAAGAGAAATTCTCTAATTTAATAGAACATAGCGTTGGTGATTTATTTGGAAGAAATTACCAAAAATTACAAGATCAACTACAAGTTGAAAGTAATAATTTACAAGATCGCATGTCTGATATAAAAGAAATCATAAGTCTTGGTGAAGAAACTTTTAATAACATGCTCTCTCGTCAGACCGCAGTACTAGAGCAAGCTCTCCAAGGTAGTGATGATGAGATAAAAAATAAACTATCTGAATATATTGTTTCACTTGAAGATAAAACCCATCATTTACGTGATAATTGGCTAAAAGAAAGTGACAAATTAGCTAATGTTATTGAAGATCGTTTAGAGAAACTATCATCATCATTGGAAACTACTAGCGATAAATTACATAATGTATTTAGCTCACAAATAGAGTTAGTAGAAAAAAATTCTGATATCTTACAATCTACTTATGAATTACAAGAAGCTTTAATAGATCAAGGACAAGCAGCAATTGCAAGTACTTTTGATCGCAATAAAGAAACTTTCAATAATTCCGTTCAAGAACAAGTAAAAAATCTTAATGATCAACTAGAACTGGCCCATTCTACTTTAGAAGATAAATTCTCTACTATAAAAAATGATCTGCATGATATTTCTAGTATAATGTCAGAAACAATAGAAAAAAATATGTCTGACACAGTACAGAATTTAATTAGTGGAGCAGAAAAAACTGCAGATATTTTAGAAAATATAGATAATAAAGTTACAAGAAATTTAGATGAAAATTTAAATAAGTTAAATTCTAACGTAAATGCAATATCATACCAGTTAACTAACGATATGAAGCAACAAACAAATAACATATTAGATAATTTTCAAGAAATTGGTCACAAGTTACGCGGTGAATTAGTTGATATTGAAAATAATTTCACTGGTATATCTGAAAGAATGGTTAATAATATAACTGAAAGCTCATCAAAAGTAGAACGCTTGAATCAAAATCTAGTTTCCAATCTAAATTTTGCTCAAGAAAACTTTTCTCAAGCAGGAGATAATTTAGAGCAACATATTAATACTATATTTAGTAAAGGACACAATAGCCTAACTCAACAACTTTCCCAAGTTCAAACAGCTTATGGTGAATTAGAACAAAATATTGAAGCCTTATCAAATAAAACAAGCGTTAGATTAGAACAGGATTTATCTTCTATCAATGAATTATTGTTACATCGCTCACAAGAGATAACCCAAACAATAAAAGACACAGGTCGCCCTTTAGCTAATTTAGTTAATAACTTAAATAATGATATAGCTAGCTCTATAAATGAGCATATGATTAAACACATCAATAATGAGAATGATGCCCTTATGGCAGCTTTCAAACGTAGAGCACAAGAAACTATCAATGTTGTAAATGAGATGAATCAAAATATAACAAATGATAGTTCTGCTGTTATAGATTCTCTATCCACTTCTACACAAGAGTTAAATCAAAAACTTGATAATGTGTTAAATAATATTACTATAGTAGAAAGCTCAATTAAAGATACTACACAATCTCTGGTAGATCATACTCAGGAGGCCTGCAGTATATTCAATAAGGGCGTTAATTATCTTAACGAAGAATTTTCAAAACTAGGTATATCTGCAGAAGCTGCTTTAGAAAGAATGGCTTTATTCACTCAAGGATTTAATAAGCAATCTCGCTTCTTTGAACAATCATTAAATAATTTTGAATTAAAACATAATAATTTAAATACCAACTTAGAAGAAAGAGAAAAATCTTTAGCTATGCTATCTAATAATTTAGTTTCTCAAACTGAGATGATAGAAAAAGCGCTATCTTCATTTGATTTACTATCAAGAACATTATTACAAAAAGAAAATTCTATTTTACATTTATCCGATCGTATGCGTGGCATGATAGCGACAGAAATAAAAAAAGCGCTGTCTGAATTTTACGAGGCTGGAGCACAAATACGTCAATATCAATCACAAAAATTCTCTAACAACATATCCCCTGATGTGAAACATGAGAATGATAAAATGTTGCATAAAGCCATCCAGCAACAGAAACAATCTTTAGATCATTTAGCTAATTTATCTAGCAATTTTTATAATAAAAACTCAATTGAAGATACTAAAATTGATAACCAAAATGAACAATTATTTATTGCTCCTTCTACCAGCACACGCACCACTTTAAGTGGCAGTCAAACGAACAAAGATAATAAAGTAGTTTTTAGTGCTCCTATGGTAGACAGAAAACCAACTACGGAATTTAAAACTCCTATGTTTTTAAATGATCTAAAAGAAAATTTCACTAGCAATAAAAATAATTTTATGAAAGATCAACCATCTAACAAAAGCAGTGGCTGGGTTTCTAATTTATTAGCTCGTGCATCACAAGTAGAAGAAAGTAACCTAAATAAACATAACTCCCCTACTAATGAGTCCCTCTCCGAGAATATCTCTTTAGTTGATCTATCTAGTAAAATTATTAGCCTATCTGATTCTAAATCTCTTTCAAGATTATGGCGTTATTATTATAGCGGTAATAAAGATGTTTTCAGCGATAAAATTTATTCTTTAGACGCACAGGATTTATTGAAAAAAATCAGACATTCTTATAATAATAATCATAAATTTGCGAAAACTGTTAAACAATATTTACAAGAATTTGAAAGTTTACTAGACAATATAAAAAGTAAAGGTAGTTCTTTCGAAAGATTAGAAAAATATTTAATCTCTGATAGCGGAAAAGTATATAGTATGTTAGCCATTGCTTGTAACCATTTATAAGTTTTTAAAAGCTAATTAACTATTATAAAAATATGATATCTTGCAATGAATTAGCTAAATTTGCGAGATATCTATGGATAAAAGTAACCAGCTCTCCCTTGCTGATAAACCTAAAATACCAACAAATATTCTCTTTATGTTAGAATAAGGTAAATTTATGTTAAAATAATGTAAATAATTCTTTTAAAAACTTAGAAAATATTTGATAGTGTCCAGTAAAAAAATATATAGCATGTTAGCTATTGCCGATAATCCTTTATAAGTTTTTGAAAAGCTAATTAACTACTATAAAAATATGAAAAAATATGATATCTTGCAATGAATTAGCTAAATTTGTGAGATATCTATGAATAAAAAAAACGACCAAAAAAATCTTTCTCCTTTAGAAGAAGCAGCATTATTTTTTCACCAACATCCTACTCCTGGAAAGTTAGAAATTACCCCTACTAAACCGTTAGGTAATCAACGTGATATGGCTTTAGCGTATTCTCCAGGCGTTGCAACTCCATGTTTAGCTATCTATAATAACCCAAAAGACGCTTATAAATATACTACGCGTGGTAATCTCATTGCGGTAGTATCTAATGGTAGTGCTGTATTAGGTCTAGGTAATATTGGTCCGCTTGCCTCTAAACCAGTTATGGAAGGTAAAGCGGTTTTATTTAAGAAATTTGCTAATATTGATGTTTTTGATATAGAAATAGATGCACCAGATGTTCAAAGCATGGTTAGTACTATCTCTGCTTTAGAACCTACTTTTGGCGGTATAAATCTAGAAGATATTAAAGCACCTGAATGTTTTGAAGTTGAATCACTATTAAGAAAAAAATTAAAAATTCCTGTGTTTCACGATGATCAACACGGAACAGCAATAATTGTAGCCGCAGCGGTATTAAATTCTCTAAAATTATCTGGTAAAAAATTAGAAGATATTAAAATCGTTGGTTCTGGAGCCGGAGCCGCAGCTTTAGCATGTTTAAATCTTTTAGTATCTCTAGGCGCTAAAAAATCTAATATCTGGATTACCGATATTGGAGGTGTAGTTACAACTAATCGTGTTGATTTAGATCCTTGGAAAGCTGCATATGCACAAGATAGCACAGCTCGTACTTTAGCAGATATCATTGATAATGCTGATGTTTTTTTAGGTTTATCAGCAGGTGGAGTATTAAAAGCAGAATTATTGCCTAAAATGGCAAATATGCCGCTTATTTTAGCTTTAGCTAACCCTACCCCAGAAATTATGCCAGAAGAAGCTCGCGCAGTACGGCCTGATGCAATTATTTGTACTGGTAGATCAGATTATCCTAACCAAGTTAATAACGTTTTATGTTTTCCTTTCATTTTTAGAGGTGCTCTTGATGTTGAAGCAACCGAAATAAATGAAGCAATGAAAATAGCAGCTGTAGAAGCTATAGCTAAAATTGCTAGTGAAGAATCTAGTGATATTTTTGCTCAAAGTTACGGTTTTGAAGATAAAGTATTTGGATCAGAATATTTAATTCCTGTACCATTTGATCCACGTCTTATTTTACGTATTGCTCCAGCAGTTGCTAAAGCAGCTATGGATACGGGCGTTGCTATGCGACCTATAGAAAATTTTGATATCTATATTGAAAAATTACAACGTTTTCTATCAAAATCAGGTTTAGTTTTAAAACCTTTGCTAACCTCAGCAAAATTATCTGATTCTAAAAGAGTTATTTATGCTGATGGAGAAGATCAACGTATTTTAAGAGCAACACAAGCTGTTATTGATGAAAATATTGCTATTCCTACATTAATAGGTCGACCACAAGTAATTGAAAATCGCATAAATCGTTTAGGCTTAAGAATTCGTCCATATATTGATTTTGATATTATTAATCCTGAAGACGATCCTCGTTATAAAGACTATGTAACATTATTATTAAAATTAGTTGGCCGTAAAGGGGTTACACCAGAAGCAGCACGAGTTCTAACTAGAACATCGACCACAGTTATAGCGGCTCTAGCAGTTATGCGTGGTGAAGCGGATTCTATGGTTTGTGGTTTAAGTGGACGCTTTGAACGACATCTAGAATATATTAAAGATATTGTGGGGCTTAAAGATGGTGTAGACACTCTTGCAGCATTAAGTTTACTTATCACACCTCATAATACTTTATTTTTAACCGATACCCAAGTTAATCTTGATCCGCAAAAGAAAACCTTAGTAGAAATAACATCTTTAGCTATTGAAGAAGTCAAAAAATTTGGTATAACTCCTCGTATAGCTTTGTTATCACATTCTGATTTTGGATCTAAGAACTCTGACAGTGCGTTAAAAATGAGATATGCCAGAGATGAATTAAATGACTTATTTCCTGATTTAGAAATTGATGGAGAAATGCAAGGTCATACAGCTTTATCATCTCAGTTGCGTGCGAGAATTTTACCAGAATCAAAATTAATAGGCGATGCTAATTTACTAATATTCCCTAATTTGGATGCAGCTAATATAACTTTCTCTGTGCTAAAAAGTGTTACTAATGCTGTTCATGTTGGTCCTATTATCTTAGGTACAGCAAAACCGGTTCACATTTTAACACCTTCCGTAACAGTACATGATATAGTTAATATTTCTGCTCTATTAAGCGTAAAAACTATGTAGTAAAATGAAAAAGATTAAATATTCACCTGCTCTATTAGAAAAATTACAAAATCAAATAGAGCGGTTGCTTGATCCTAAAACAGGATCTACTTGGTGTCTAAAACAAGACTTTAAATCTTTATCTAGCTATACTATTGAAGAAGCTTATGAATTATTCCAAGCTATTGCAACTAATGATATAGAAAATATAAAAGAAGAGCTTGGTGATTTATTATTTCATATTTTATATTATAGCTATTTATCAGAACAGCAAAATCTGTTTAACTTTGATGATATTGTTAAAGACATATCAGAAAAATTAACTAGGCGAAACCCGCATATTTTTAACAAAAATAGTTTAGCCTTAGAAAATGATTTAAATAAATATTCTTGGCAAGAAATAAAAAATCAAGAAAAGTTAGAAAAAAACCTTGATAAGACAGATATTTTTATAGACATATCTAATAAATTATCTCCTATTCAACAAGCTAAAAAATTACAAAATAAAGCTAAAGAATTTAATATCGACTGGAATTCAGTAGATCCTATTATAAATAAAGTAAAAGAAGAATTAATAGAATTAACTCAAGCAATTGAAACTGATAACATTCAAGACATAGAAAATGAATTAGGCGATATATTTTTTATACTGATAAAATTATCTCAATATTTATCAATAGATCCCGAGCACGCTTTAAATAAAGCTAACAATAAATTTAGATATAGACTAAATTATATTAATTCAGCACTTAAAAACTCTAATAAAAATTTTGATACGGCAACTTTAGCTGAATTAGAGGAATTATGGTGCAAAGCAAAAACATCACTATCCAGCTCCTAATAATTATTAATTATTATCTTGAGTTAATTTAGTTGGATCTGCTGGTACTAACTCTACAGATTCACCACAACCACAAGCTGATATTTGATTAGGATTTTTAAAGGTAAATCCTGATCTTAAATCTGTTTCTTCATATCCTATTTCTGTGCCTAATAAAAATAAAGTTGCTTGTGAGTCTATATATAATATTCCATCCTCAAATATAATTTTATCATCTGTGTTTATTTCTTGTTCAATCAAACTAAATACATATTCTTTGCCTGCACAGCCGCCTTTTTTAATAGATAATCTCAAACCTAACACCGGCGGATTATCTTTTATTAATTCTCTTATTCTATTTTTAGCTGCTTCGGTTATAGTTACAATATTTTTCATCATTTTATAAATCACCTAGATAAGATTTTATTTTAGTTAAAAAAGGCTCTATAGAGATTGGCTTAGAAATATAATCCTCACAACCACCTTGTAACATTTTTTCTTCATCTCCCCTCATTGCAAAAGCTGTAACTGCAATTATAGGAATATGCTTTATTTGTTCTTCTTGCTTCACTAACTTCATTGCTTCTAAACCAGATATTTCTGGTAATTGTATATCCATTAGAATTAAATTTGGCATATGTTTATTAACAATTTCTACAATATTTACCCCATCTTTTACTTTTATTGTTTCATAACCACAAGATTCCAATAGATCACAGAATAATTTCATATTAAGTTCATTATCTTCTACTACCATAACTTTTTTTTTCATCTATGTTCTCCAGGATCATTTTATTATACTCAATTTCTAAATATAATTTAATTGGTATAGCTTATTATAATTATAAAATAGTAAAATGCATAATTATTGATTCTTTTCATATAATTATAATAACGGATATATACAAGCTTAATCTATAGTAACTGTTTCCACACCTGCTAAAGTGGATATATTGTCGAGCTCATCTAGATTAACCTCTACTTTTTTCTGAGTATCAATGATTACCTCTTTCCATTCTCTATTTTTTTTAATGACAAAAATAAGATTCGTTTTAGCATTATTAGTGACTGGAATTTTTTTCGTAATCTCAGTTATAGATTCTGTATTATTCAAAGTAATTATTAAGTTTTTAGCAAAAATATTATTTAATGGTACAATGCTTTCTATTCTTAAATCTACTGTATCTGTTTCATTATTTCGACTAATTTTCACGTCAAAAATAAGACTATTTCCTACATATAGATACTGTCTGTTATTTTCCAACAATTCAGAAAATAAAGTAGCTTCATATTGTCCTGAACAATCAGAAAAAACAACTATAGCCATTTTATTTCCGTTTTTAGTTTTTCGTTCAGTTTTTGAAATTATTGTACCAGCTATTTTGGCTCTACTTAAATTATTTTCTAATAATTTTTCTGTAACTATAACATTATTATCTTGTAATAATTTTTGATAACTTTGTAATGGATGAGAAGATAGATAAAAACCTAAGATTTGAAATTCTTTTTGTAATTTTTCCGATAAATTCCATTTAGTAAATTTTGGAAAAATTATTTCATCTTTACTATTTTCATCTAAAGTAAATAAAGATCCCTGCCCATTAGTTTTTGCCTGTAATAATCTTAGCGCATACATTTGCATAGATTCTAGCCCTGCAAATAACTGCTCTCTTTCTATATTAAAGCAATCTAACGCACCGCTAAAGATCAAACTTTCATAAACGCGCTTATTAATAAATTGTGGATCTATTCTAGCACAAAAATCATTAATATCAGCAAATTCAGTATTTCCTCTAACTTCAACAATATGTTTAGCGGCTTCTTCACCTACTCCTTTTAAAGCAGATAAAGCATAAATAATTTTATTATCCTTTACAGAAAAATAAGCTGAAGATGTCTGAACTGAAGGAAAAATTACTTCTATTTTAAGACGCTTAGCTTCTTTCAAATAGTCATTAACTTTATCAGCATTGGACATATCATAAGTTAAAGAAGTTGCTAGAAACTCTGCAGGAAAATGAGCTTTTAAATAAGCCGTCTGATAAGAAATATAAGCATATGCAGCGGCATGAGATTTATTAAATCCATAATCAGCAAATTTTGCTAATAAATCAAAAATATCATTAGCTTGTTGTTCATTTAAATTATTTTTTTTAGCACCCTCTACAAATCTGGCTCTCTGCTGTTCCATTTCAGTATGAATTTTTTTACCCATAGCTCTACGTAATAGATCAGCCTCACCTAAAGAATAGCCTGCTAATATCTGCGCTATTTGCATAACTTGTTCTTGATAAACAATAACGCCTTGTGTCTCAGCCAATAAATGATCAATAAGAGGATGAATAGAAGTAATTTTTTTAATCTTATTCTTGCGGTCATTATATATAGGAATATTTTCCATAGGACCAGGACGATATAAAGCAACTAAAGCAATTATATCCTCGATACAATCAGGCTTCATTCCAATGAGAGCCTTACGCATTCCTGCACTTTCAATTTGAAATATTCCTGTTGTTTCTCCTCTTGATAATAATTCATAAGTTAATTTATCATCTAATGGTAAACTATCTAAATTTATATTTATTCCTCTTTGAGCGACTAAAGAAACCGTATTTTGTAAAACAGTCAGTGTTTTTAAACCTAAAAAGTCAAATTTTACTAATCCAGCCTGTTCTACAAACTTCATATTAAATTGTGTCACATTCATCTCAGAGCGTGGATCACTATATAAAGGAACTAATTTAGCTAAAGGTCTATCACCTATGACAATACCTGCTGCATGTACAGATGCATGCCTAGGTAGCCCTTCTAATTTTGTAGCTATTTCTAATAATTTATTTACTTGTTCATCTTCATCGCGTTCCTTACGCAACGCTGGTTCATCCATGATTGCCTGTGCCAATGAAATAGGATTAGCTGGATTTTGAGGAATTAACTTACTTAATCTATCTACTTGTCCATAAGGTACACCTAATACCCTTCCAACATCGCGTATAGCAGCCCTAGCTTGTAAGCTTCCAAAAGTAATAATCTGGGCTACATGATCATCTCCATATTTATTTTGTACATATCTGATTACTTCTCCTCTACGATCTTGACAAAAATCTATATCAAAATCAGGCATAGAAATACGATCAGGATTCAAAAATCTTTCAAACAGTAAAGAAAAACGTAATGGATCAATATTAGTTATAGTCAAAGCATATGCTACTAAAGACCCCGCTCCAGAACCACGTCCTGGTCCAACGGGGATAGAATTTTGTTTAGCCCATTTAATAAAATCAGCAACTATTAAAAAATAACCAGGAAATTGCATTTTTATTATAATAGATAATTCATAATCTAATCTATCTTCATAATCCTGTTTACTATAACCTTTAGCAGGTCCTATATCTATTAATCTTTTTGCTAATCCTTCTTTAGCTTGTTTAGTTAATTCATCAGCCTCTGCAACTAATATATCTCTTTTATCATCTTGAGAACTAATAAATCGCGGTAATAATGGTGGTCTGGATTCTACATAAATATGACATCTATAAGCTATCTCTATTGTATTCTCTAAAGCTTCTGGTATATCTTTAAATAATTCACACATTTCCTCACTGGATTTAAAGTAATTATCTAAAGTGGCTCTTCTTCTATCATCACTATCTATTGTAGTTCCATCCGCAATAGCTAAAAGCGCATCATGAGCTACATAATCTGCAGGTGATAGAAAATATATATTATTAGTTGCTACTAAGGGCAAATGATATTTATCAGCTAAAGTAATAAGTTGATTTTCTATATCTTGATTGTAACCTTGATATCTTTGTAACTCGATATATAAAGACTTAGGAAAATTTTCTATTAATATATTTAATAATTTGTCTGCTATTTCAAATTTCTTATTTCTACAACAATTATTTATTATTCCTTCATCACCACCAGTTAATAAAATAAGACCTTGATTATATTTATCTAACCACTCAAGATTAAGAGCTACTTTACCTTGTTCTATCGTAGGATCTTTATGAATATATATCAAACTAGCTAATTGTAGTAAATTTTCATAACCTTGTTTATTTTGTGCTAATAATATAATATCTCCTTCATATAAAGAATTATTATCATAATAGAAGCTGCTAAATTGACAAGCTATAATCGGCTGCACGCCTGCTTTTATAGCTTTCTGAGAAAATTCAAAACTACCAAATAAATTATTAATATCCGTTACAGCAACTGCTGGAATATTATCCGCACGACATTTATTAATAATTTGATCAATTTTTAAGGTACTAGCTAATAACGAATATGATGAATGGACTCTAAGAGGTATAAAAGATACATCATGTTTTTTCATTATATTGTCCATTAAATATTTTAACTATTTAGAGATATTTCTAATATTTTACCATTTTTTAAAGTTATAAGTCTATCCATTTTAGCGGCTAACTCATAATTATGAGTAGCAACAATTGCAGACATACCAGATTGTTTTACAAAATTATATAATACCTTAAACACGTGATTAGATGTCTCTGGATCTAAATTTCCAGTTGGTTCATCAGCAAGTAACAACAATGGCATATTAGCTACAGCTCTTCCTATTGCTACCCGCTGTTGTTCTCCTCCAGATAATTGTGAGGGATAATGATCCATTCGTTGAGCTAAACCCATATAGTCCAATATTTTAATCGCTCTTTCTTTGGCTACAATATTTGCTTTACCTGCTATTAATTGTGGTAATATAATATTTTCTAATGCTGTAAATTCCGGTAACAAATAATGAAACTGATATACAAATCCTATTAGATCACGGCGAATTATGGTTAATTCATCATCGGTTAAAGATGCAGCAGATCTACCAAAAATCAACATATCACCACTGTTAGGTTTTTCCAGTAAACCTAACAAATGTAATAAAGTAGATTTACCTGTGCCTGATGGAGCAATTAAACCAACCATTTCACCCCTAAACAAACTAAAATCAACATTATCCAACACCGTTAAAGAACGGTAACTATCTTGGTAGGATCGACTTAGTTGTTTAATTTCAATTATTTTTTCAGCAACCATCATTCATACCTTAAAGCTTTAACTGGATCTAATTTAGATGCTTTCCTTGCAGGAAAAATAGTAGCTAAGAAAGATAAAGATATTGACATAATAATTACAAATAGCACTTCTTTCCAGTTTAACACAGCTGGTAATTTATCTAGAAAATATAAATTTGAGTTAAATATATCTACATTGAATAACCAAGAAATAAATTGCTGCAGATATTCAATATTTAAACAAGTTACTATAGCCAAAATAACACCGCAAAATGTTCCTACTACTCCTATAGTTAAACCAACTAATAAAAAAATCCTTAAAATAGATGTTCTAGTAGCGCCCATAGTGCGTAAAATAGCAATATCGGCACCTTTATCTTTAACTAACATCACTAAACTAGAAATAATATTTAAAGCAGCAACCAAAATAATAAGCGACAATATAATAAACATCACATTCCTCTCTATTTCTAAAGCCGAAAAAAATGTTTGATTACGGTCTCTCCAGTCGAATAATAACTCTTTACGTTTCGTTATATCTTGTATAGATTTCAAATAAGCATTTACATTATCTGGTGAATCTACAAATACCTCTATTGAAGAAATATTATTTTTGTAATTAAAAAATAACTGCGCTTCTTTTAAAGGCATAAATATGAATAAACTATCAAATTCTGACATTCCTACCTGATAAATAGCAGCAATACGATAAGATTTCTGTCTAGGAGTCATACCAAAAGGGGTAAAATCACCTTTTGGTGAAATAAGGCTAATTTGATCTCCTATCCCTACCCCTAATTGCTTAGCTAAACCTAATCCTATAGCTATATTATTAGGTTTCGATAAATCAGCTAAATTTCCATATAAAATATTAGAAGAAACTGCAGTTAATTTTTTTAGGTCATTAATCTCCATACCTTTAACTAGAGCGCCACCCGTATAACCACTACGACTATTTACTAATATTTGACCTTCAACGACTGCATTACTACTAATTACACCCGGTAATTTATTAATTTCTTTAATATAATTTTTATAAGAATTATTATCAAAATTATCTAGTGATTGAACAATAATATGACCATTTACACCTAAGATACGATTTAATAATTCAGTACGAAAACCATTCATAACTGACATAACAACAATTAATGCCCATACACCTATAACAATACCTAGAAAAGAGATAATAGATATAATTGATGCAAAAGCATTTTTACGTTTTGGAAGTAGATAACGTAAAGCTACTTTAAATTCGAATGGTAAAAAAAATATATTTTTTAAATTTGCCATAAGATCCTACAAATTTTCTAAATAATTTAATAAATTTTCAAAAGTTAAAATTTCTTTTTTACCAGTTTTACGTTCTTTAATTTCTATTTCTGCGTTTTGCGCTCTCTTAGGACCTATGATAATTTGTAAAGGCAAACCTATTAGATCCATCGTAGCAAATTTTGCTCCAGCTGTTTCCAACTTATCATCTAATAATACATCATACTTATGTTTTTTCAATAAGTTATATATTTTTTCTGATAATTCAGTACAAGTTTCATCACTAGGCTTTACATTGATGATACCAATATCAAAAGGAGCTATACTTTTAGGCCAAATAATTCCATATTCATCGTGAGAAGCTTCAATAATAGCTGCCACTAACCTTGATACGCCAATTCCATATGAGCCCATAACAACAGGGCTTTCTTTACCATCTGCTGTCATAATATTGGCTTTCATAGGCGCAGAATATTTATCGCCAAAATGGAAGATATGTCCAACTTCTATACCTCTTGCAGATAATCGACTATTTTCTGGTACTTTTTCCCATTCTTCGTCAACAAACATTTCTTCAGTAGCAGCATAAGGCTTTGTCCAACGATCTACGAGATTATTTAATTCTTCTACATTATTAAAATCAAAATCTTCACTAGGGCTTTGCATAGATAAAAATATTTTATCGCAATAAACTTTACTTTCACCAGTATCAGCTAGAATAATAAATTCATGACTTAAATCTCCTCCAACAGGTCCAGTATCTGCTTTCATTGGAATAGCTTTTACACCAAGACGCTCGAAAATACGTAAATAAGATGCAAATATACGAGCATATGACAAGCGAGAAGATTCATAATCAATATCGAAAGAATAACCATCTTTCATTAAAAATTCACGTCCCCGCATTACTCCAAATCTAGGACGTATTTCATCTCTAAATTTCCACTGTATTTGATATAAATTCAAAGGTAAATCTTTATATGACTTAACATGACTACGAAAAATATCGGTTACAATTTCTTCATTAGTAGGACCATATAGCATATCTCTGCCATGACGATCGCTAATTCTTAGCATTTCTTTGCCATAATCTTCATATCTACCACTTTCTTGCCACAGGGCTGCAGGTTGAATCGTGGGCATAAGTATTTCTAAACTACCGGCTCTTATTTGTTCTTCATTAATAATTGTGCTAATTTTATCCAATATTTTTTTACCTAGAGGTAACCAAGAATATATTCCTGATACTTCTTGCATTATCATTCCAGCACGCAACATTAAACGATGCGAGGTAATTTCAGCTTCCTTAGGGATTTCTTTTAATATAGGTAAAAAATAATTAGATAAACGCATAACGACCCCTTTTAATTATATAAACAATCACCCTAAACCAATTTAGATTTTCTTTCAACAAGCTAACTATGTTTCCCTCAAAAAAGCTATCAATCTTCATGATATACAAATACACTTGTTATTGGTTTTTTACCCCATTCCCTAAAAGCAACGGCTCTTACAGCACGTCTTATTGCTTCTTTTACTAACTCAGTATTTTTTCTGCGCGAATGAGGAATACTAGTCACCACACCTTTTATTTCTACTTGAAATAAATTACCAAAGTTTTTACCCGTAGAATTTTTAATTGGCACACCAACCTCAACTATTTGCGGCTCAATTTTAAAATCACCTTGATTATTAAGAATTACAGTCACAGAAATATGCCCATTATAGCTTAAACGCTTACGTTCTGTAATACCTAATTCAGCCTCTGTTCCTATCAATTTACCATCTTTATATAAACGACCTACTTCAACTTCCTCTATTACCTCTACATTATTAGGGGCTAATTTTAATATTTGTCCATTACGAATTTCGACAACATTTTTTATACCTTTAGATTTAGCGAATTTAGCATGTGCTCTAAGATGTAAAGGTTCACCATGAACAGGAACTAAAATATTCGGCTTAACCCAACCATAAATTGTTGCTAAATCATCTTGAGCAGGATGTCCTGATACATGAATTAAATTATCTTCAGCATCGATAATATTCACTCCTAAATCAACTAAATTATTTTGAACTGCTATAATAGCTTTCTCGTTACCAGGGATAGCGCGTGAAGAAAAAATAACCGTATCTCCTTTTGTCATACTAATAAAACGCATCTCTTCTTTAGCAATACGAGCTAACGCCGCTCTAGTTTCTCCCTGAGAACCAGTAATAATTACAACTATCTTATCTCTATCGATCGTACTATATTCCTCTTCAGATAGAAATATATTATCTATATCAGATAAATAACCTAGCTCTTTCGCTATAGAGACTGAAGTTTTTATAGAAGAACCAACTAATAATACTCGGCGGCCTACTGCCTCTGCCGCTTTAGTAATAGAATATATTCTGCCAATGTTAGAAGAAAAAACAGCTATGAAAACACGACCCTTTATTTTATTCAATAATTTAACAATATTTTCATTAACAGTCTTTTCTGAAGGAGTAGAACCTTTAACCATAGCATTCGTGGAATCACAAATTAATGCTAATATTCCTTCATCACCTAATTGCTTTAAACGTGTTTCATCGGTTAATTTACCAATAGCTGGACTGATATCTATCTTCCAATCCCCTGTATGTATAACTCTTCCTAATGGAGTAGTTATACATAATGTCATCGGCTCAGGTATAGAGTGAGTAACAGAAACGCCTTCAATCTCAAAATTTCCTAATTTTAACATATCACCAGCCTGAAAAATATTAACTGGTATTTTAACATCATTACCGTCTCTTTTACATTTCACTTCTAACAAACCAATAGTAAAAGGAGAAGCATAAACAGGTATTTCCAACATCGACCATAGATAAGCAACCGCGCCATAATGATCCTCGTGCGCATGAGTCAAAATAATAGCTTTTATATTTGCTTTTTCCTGTAATAAAAAATCAATATTAGGAAAAATTAAATCTGCACCAGGAGTATTAAAATCTGCAAAACCAACCCCAAAATCAATTATTATCCATTCCTTATTTTTTTTATTACCATAACCATATAAAGCTAAATTCATACCTATTTCACCCACGCCACCTAAAGGTAGAAATACTAATTCGGCTTTATTATCTTTAATCATCTAACATCCTCAATATTATGGTCACTTACGAACAGGTGACCAATCTAAATTACCTGATTTATATATTATAACGTTTTTATTTTTATCTATTAATATAGGTAAAAAATCTTGATTAATTCCCTTAAATAATAAACTATCTCCATTTAATAAAATTTTTTCACCTACAGCAAATGCATATTCTTGCCATTTAACTCTTAACCACTCTAAATCATGTTCTAAGTTAAATTTATCAAAATAATACGCCCATTGTTCAGCTAAAACGATAAAAAATTCATTCATATGAATATTAATATTATATAGATCATTTAAACAACTAACAAGATAAGGCATTTTTTCTGGAAAACTACCAATATTAACACCTATACCTAAAGCTACCTTATAACCAATATCATCTGTACGAGTTTCTAATAAGATACCTGAAATTTTTTTACCATCAATAAGTACATCATTAGGATATTTTAACTTAATATCGCCAAAATTAGCGATGTTATTTTTACTCAAGATTAGTTTAATGGTATCCACTAAAGCAATACCAGCCACAAAACCCAACAAGGATATTTTATCAATTGCAACATTCGTTGATAAAGCTAAAGTAACAGATAAATTATTACCACTATCATGCCACTGATTACCAAAACGCCCTCTACCAGAGGTTTGTTTATCTGCTACAACCCATAAAGGAAGTTTACTTTTTAGATCATATTGCTCAAACGCTAAATCCATAGTTGAACTAGTTTGATCAACATATAATAAAGAATAGCCTAATTGTAATATTTTATCAGTGTTACTTAGCATGCTGCTATTACTCATTATCAGAAGCTGAGTCCAGTAGCTGCATATTCAGCTATTAGATAAAAATATCCTCCATAAATTATATAACTAGTTAGTAATAACGCAGAACTATATAAGATAAGCTTACTAGATAAACACATAGGAGCTATAACATTAACCTCTGGATCAGCCCAAATAATTTTAATAAAACGCAAATAATAAAATGCTGCAATTACTGAAGCAAAAATACCAATTAACGCTAAAAGCCAATAACCTTTATCTATCGCAGCAACAAAACTATAAAATTTAGCAAAAAACCCAGCAAAAGGTGGAAGACCTGCTAAAGAAAACATTAAAATAGTAATAGCTAAAGCAGGCACTGGATTTTTTCTACCGTAACCACTTAAATCAGATAATTTTAAATTTATTCCATTGTTGGGTCGGATAGAAGAAATAAAAGCAAAACAACCGATAATACTAACTAAATATATAGATAAATAAACTAATACTGCTGTTGTACCCATAAGATTAGCTACAACTACGGCGACTAAAATATAACCTACATGCCCGATAGACGAATAAGCTATAATTCTTTTAATATCTGTCTGTTTTATTGCTCCTAAAGCTCCTATAAACATAGAAACTATAGCCATAAAAATTATTAATTGTGACCAAATATGAGTTAAACTACCGAAAGAAACTATAGAAATTTTTAATAATATAGCTAAAGCAGCAACCTTAGACGAACTAGCAATAAAAGCAGTTATAGCGACAGGAGCTCCTTGATATACATCCGGAGTCCACATGTGGAAAGGCACAGCAGATATTTTAAAAGCTAAACCAGCAAAAATAAACACTAAAGCAACACTTAGTAATAAATTAGGATGAATCGCTGAAATATGAGAAATTGTAACAAAATCTATTGAGCCAATATAACCATATAACAAAGAAATACCATAAAGCAAAAAGCCAGAGGAAAGCGAGCCCAAAGTGAAATACTTAAGACCAGCTTCACTAGAATTAATAGAGGAACGATTAAAAGAAACCAAAACATATAAAGCCAACGATTGAAGCTCTAACCCTAAATAAAAGGCCAGAAAATTACCAGAGGAAACCATTAGCAACATTCCTAATGTTGCTAACAATAATAATATTAAATATTCAAATTTGTAGAATTTATCACCTTGTTTATAATCAATAAAAGAAAATAAAATAGCAAAAAAACTACCGATTAAAATTAATATTGAAATAAAATTAGTAAAATTATTCTTAATTAAACCATAAGAAGCTATATTACCATTAATATTAAAAGCTTCACCTATGTTAGGTAAGAAAATTAATAAATAAAAGATAACAGCTAATAAAATAAGAGATAAAACTCCAATAATTTTAAAATTATTTTTACCTAAAAAAACTCCAACTAGCAGTAATAATAAAGAACCAACGGCTAATATTAATTCAGGTGATATTAAAATAAGATTAGATAACATATTGTGAGACATAAATTTTACCTTACCCGTGATATATTTACATTGGATAAATATTTAGGATTAATATAATCAGAATAATTAGAGATAGCTATTTTATCAGAAGCTATAAAAGATTGTTCCTGTAACGAATAAACTTTATTACCAATTTCAAACGACATAAGTTTAAAAATCGGACTAGGGTAAATCCCGAAAAATAAAATAACAGCAACAAAACTATAGGAGATAAATTTTTCTTTTACTGTGAGATCTACATATTCTAAACTATCAATATTTGAACTTCTAAATATTAACCCTCTATAAAACCATAATGCATAACTAGCAGATAAAAACACGCCCATAGTTGCCAAAATAGATAAGATAAATGAATATTTATATATAGATACAAATATTAAAAACTCTCCTACAAAGCCAGCTGTTACCGGCAAACCAATATTTGCCATAATTAAAATTAATAACACACTAGAATATTTAGGCATTTTTTTTGCTAAATTCGAAAACGAAAGTATATCACTCGATTGAAATCTTTCATATAATATACCAATAAGATAAAAAATAGCTAATGCAATCAAACCATGCGCTAACATTTGAAAGATAGCACCTTCTATACCGTAAATATTTCCAGAAAAGAGACCTAACACAATATATGACATATGCGCTATCAGAGAATAACACATAAGTTTTTTAGCATCTGTTTGACATAGAGCGATTATAAAACCGTAAAAAACGCCTATTATTGAAATAATATAAATAAAAAATTTATATTGACTAACCGCTAAAGGAAATAAAGGTAAAATAATGAATAATATTCCATAGCCACCTAATAAAAATAATATACCCGCTATAGCCATAGTCATTTCTTTAGGTGCTTCGATAATAGCATTTCTTAACCAACTATGCAGCGGGAAAATAGGTAATTTTATAGCGAAAGCAATAAAGAACAACCAAAATAACGACAATTGCAGCAAAGGCGGTATATCATATATCAATAATTCATTAATATTTAAACTAGAACTATAACTATATAATATCATCATACCTACCAGCATTAACAATGAACCGCATAAAGTATAAAGAAAAAACTTAAAACTAGCATAAAAACGATTATTACCACCCCACAAAAACATAATAAAAAATACGGGGATCAAACTAGCCTCAAAAAAGATATAAAATAATAATAGATTCCTTGATAAAAACACTCCTAATAAAGCAAATTCTAACAATAACAGACAAATAAAATATGCATAACATGAGTGATTATTGCTAGTAGATAATATTAAAAAAGGAAAAATAAAACTAATATATAAAATAAATATCAATGAGATATTATCTATTGCTAAATAGTAAGAAATACCTTCAGCAAACCAAAATAACTTGGTTGATGAACTATCAGCTAATTGTTCAGGAGTAAAACAATAATAAAATAACAATGCGAAAATAAAAATTATTATACTAGCTCCTAAAGCCACATAATAAGCAAGCTTTCGAGAATTTAAAATTTTACCACAAAATAAGACTAACAAGCTAGCGATAAAAGGTGAAAAAAGAAATAAAGAAATTAGATAATTATTAAACATTATTTTATATTCCCTAAAATCAACCAACCAATAAATAGTGTTATAGAAATTACCATAACAAATGCATAATGATAAATATAGCCTCTTTGCCACTCACTTACTTTATTAGTAAATTTAATCACTAATAAAGAGATATTTTTAGGTCCCCAAAAATTTATTTTTTTATCAATATTTTGTAGAAAAAAACTTAATTTAACTATCGAATTTACAAATAAACATCTATATAAACAATCAAAATACCAACCATTTAATAGAATTTTATAAATAACATTAAACTTATCAGTAATTATATTCACCAATTGAGGATATATTATATAGATTATAAATGAGCTTATAAACCCTAACCAAACTGATAAAGCTACTAATATTTCTACCCAGAATAAATTACTCACTTCAGGAACCGAAGCCGTTACATTAGTTAAACTATCGCCCCAAAAGATTGTCGATAAGTGACCGATAAAATAAGGTTGAAAAATCATACCAACAAATAAAGTAGCTAGTGTTAAGATAAATAAAACTATTTTCATTAAAAAATCACAATCATGTAATTTTTTCTCTTTTCCAGATACCAATTTCTTACGACCATGAAAAGTTAAAAACATTAATCTCCATGAGTAAAAACTAGTAAAAAATGTTGCTAAGATCAATAACAATCCTGCGATAAAAGCTATACTATTATCAACTAAAAATACGGACATAATAATAGAATCTTTTGATAAAAATCCAGATAATCCATAATGCGTACCAGGTATACCAACTCCAACAGAAGATAAAGTAGCAATTAACATACAAATATAAGTAAAAGGTAAAATCTTATATAAAGCTCCCATTTTACGAATATCTTGCTGCCCTGATAATGCATGGATAACAGATCCAGCCCCTAAAAATAATAAGGCTTTAAAAAATGCATGAGTAAATAAATGGAACATACCCGCGCTAAAAGCCCCTACTCCTAATGCTGCAAACATATAACCTAACTGTGAGCAAGTAGAATAGGCAATAATACGTTTAATATCATTTTGCACAATAGCAATAGTAGCAGCAAAAATAGCAGTAACGGATCCGATAAATAAAATAAATATTAATATATTAGGAGATAGCGAAAATACCGGAGCTAACCTTGCTACCATAAAAACACCAGCTACCACCATTGTAGCGGCATGTAAAAGTGCAGAAACAGGCGTAGGACCTTCCATAGCATCTGGTAACCACACATGTAAAAATAACTGCGCAGATTTACCCATAGCTCCTAAAAATAAACAGAAACAAACAATATCTATCATCAATTGTTTTGAAATAGCTAAATTGAAAATACTATAACTAGATAAATGACTATCGAAATAACTACTGGATTTGATAAAAATATCATCAAAATTCACAGTAGAAAATATAACAAATATACCTATAATACCTAATAAAAAACCAAAATCCCCTATTCTATTAACAACGAAAGCTTTAAAAGCAGCTAAAGTTGCTGCCTCTTTTTCATACCAATAACCAATCAATAAATAAGAAACTAAACCTACTGCCTCCCAACCAAAAAATAACTGCAATAGATTATTAGCAGTAACTAACATAAGCATAGAAAAAGTAAATAAGGAAAGATAAGCGAAAAATCTTTCAACACTAGCATCTTTATTCATATAGCTAATAGAATAAATATGTACTAAAGCAGAAATAACATTAACGACAACAAGCATTAATACACTTAAATTATCAAAACGCAAGCTCCAGTCAAATGATAAACTACCAGACGTAACCCAAGGCAACAAAGTAAATATAGTACCCGAATTACCTCTAATATTCGTCATAAAAAACAGCCATATAGATAAAAAAGCTGCTAATACTACTAACCCAGAGGAAACAATTCCAGCAAGGCTACCCCCTAACCTTTTACCAAGAATACCAGAGAATAAAAATCCTAAAAAAGGTAAAAAAACTATAGAATTATATAGGAGCATTTTGTCTTAACCTTTCATAGAATTTATATCATCTATATCAATGGATCCTTTATTACGATAATATAACACTGTAATAGAAAGACCTATAGCTATTTCAGCAGCAGCAACCGCTAAAATAAATAAAGTAAAAATTTGCCCTAATAAATCTTGTAAATTAGCTGAGAAAGCCACAAAATTTAAATTTACTGATAATAATATTATTTCGATAGACATTAAAATAGTCAGAATATTTTTACGATTCATAAAAATACCTAAAATACCTATGATAAATAATATCGAAGAAACTATAAGATAATGAGTAATGGTAATTATCATTGTTCACCCAATCCTTTTCCTGTTTCAACCTTTTTAATTTCTATAGAGTCACTTATAGTACGATTCACTTGCGCTGATACAGATTGTCTTTTTACTAACTTATGTTGTATGGTTAAGGAAATAGCAGATATCATAGCAACTAATAAAATTAGACCAACTAATTCAAAGTAAAAAATATAATCTGTATATAAGATATTTCCTAATGCTTCCGTGTTAGTTAATTCACTATCTAGTAAAGGAGAAAAAGAATTAACTACATTTGTAGGAAATGAAGTCTGAAAAAACAAAAATGATAATTCTAAAAAAGTTATAATAGCAACCATAAAACCTAACAACAGAGAATTTTTAGAATATTTTTTAACTTTTATATAATCAATGTCTATCATCATAACTATAAATAAAAATAATATAGCTATAGCCCCTACATAAATGATTAATAATATCATTGCTAAAAATTCTGCTCCTGTTAATAGAAATAAAATAGACGCATTAACAAAGCAAAGAATCAAAAATAATACTGCATGAACAGGATTTTTCACCGTTACTACTAATGCTGCACTTAACAACAAAATAAATGCAGCACAATAAAAAAATAAACCAGCTAATCCTGTAATTAACATTTTTACCCTTTCTACTAAAATAGTAAATATAGTTAGTTTAAAATAAATTAACGATAAGGTGAATCTAATTTAATATTTCTAGCAATTTCTCTTTCCCACCTATCACCATTATCGAGCAATTTTTCTTTATTATAATATAATTCTTCTCTAGTTTCAGTTGCAAATTCAAAATTAGGCCCTTCAACAATTGCATCCACAGGACAAGCTTCTTGACAAAAACCGCAATAAATACATTTCACCATATCTATATCATAACGTGTTGTACGACGAGTTTCATCATTCTTTCTTGGCGCTGCCTCAATAGTAATAGCTTGTGCAGGACAAATGGCTTCACATAATTTACAAGCAATGCATCTTTCTTCACCATTAGGATATCTACGTAAAGCATGTTCCCCTCTAAACCTTGGACTAACTTCACCTTTTTCATATGGATAATTAATAGTAGCTTTAGGAGCAAAAAATTGGCGTAACGCTAAACATATTGCTGAAATAAATTCTAATAGTAATAGTGATTTTGCTACATTAAATAATTTTTTCATTATAACCCACTCAAACTGATTAATTTTAATATTAATGCTAATATCATTAACATAGCCATAGATAAAGGTAAAAATATTTTCCAACCTAATCTCATAAGTTGATCACTGCGATAACGTGGAACAAAAGCTTTTACTAAAGCAAACATAAAAAATAAAAATAACGTCTTTAAAATAAACCAAATAATTCCAGGAACCCAATTAAGCCAAAATACATCAATTGGTGGCAACCAGCCACCTAAGAATAAAATTGTTGTTAAAGAACACATTAAAACAATGGCTACATATTCCCCTAAAAAAAACAACATATATGGAATAGAAGAATATTCAACCATATGCCCTGCAACTAACTCAGACTCAGCCTCTACCAAATCAAACGGCGGTCTATTCGTCTCAGCTAAACTAGAAATAAAAAACATAATAAATAAAGGGAATAGAACAAACCAATGCCAATCTAAAAATGAGTTAGGTAAACCAAAATATGTTCCTATACCATTAGTTTGCGCTAAAACTATATCAGTTAAATTCAAAGAACCAACTAATAATAAAACTGAAACTATTATAAAGCCTATAGAGACTTCATATGATATCATTTGTGCAACAGAACGTAAAGATGCTAAAAATGGATATTTTGAATTAGAAGCCCAACCGCCCATTAAAACTCCATAAATTTCTAAGGAAATTATTGCAAATACATATAAAATACCAACATTTATATCAGCAATCATCCAACCAGCACTAACAGGAATAACCGCCCAAGCTGATAAAGCTAAACCCGCCGTTACTATAGGTGCTAATAAAAAAACCCATTTATTAGCTGCTGAAGGAATTATAGGTTCTTTTAACGCAAATTTCAATAAATCCGCAAAAGACTGTAACAAACCAAAAGGACCAACAACATTAGGACCACGACGCAATTGAACTGCAGCCCAAACTTTTCTATCTAAATAAAGCAAATAAGCTATTATTAACAATAGTAATATAATTAATAATAAAGACTGAAAAATAATATATAATATAGGTAAAATATTATTAGTAAAAAATGCTATCATTAGACCACCTATTAACTTTTAACCAATTTATTTGTAACAGAGTTAGCCAAAGCAGAAGATTCTGCCATGATAACAGAAGCACGAGATATAAAATTACTAGTATAAAAATTCTTTATAACAGTAGTAAAATTATCTTTTTTTAACTTAACTGGCATCGAAGATAATTCTAATAATTTATCTATATCGCTAAATATTATTTCATCAATTTGCGCTAAATGCGGATATTTTATATATAAAGCATCACGTAAAGAATTAATATTATCAAAAGGTAGTTCTACGCCAATAAATTTAGCTAAAGAACAAATTATTGACCAATCTTCACGAGCATCACCAGGAGGAAAATTAGCTCTATTAGTCATTTGCACTCTACCTTCTGTATTAACATAGGTAGCAGATTTTTCAGTATAACTTGCAGCTGGTAAAATAACATCTGCTGCATGTGCACCTTTATCTCCATGCGTACCAATGTAGACAATAAAACCGCTTTTATTAGTTAAATCAACTTCATCTGCTCCAAGTAAAAATAACAAATCCATATTTCTAACTAAAGTCAATGCAGATACAATTGGATTTTTAGGAACAAATCCTATATCTAATGCTCCAACTCTAGCTGCAGCAGTATGTAAGATATTATATCCATTCCAATCTTCTCGCAAAGCATTAACCTTACTTGCTAATAATGCTACTTTTGCTAATATTTCAACACCATTTTTACCAACTAAGGCGCCTGCTCCTACAATTATGAGAGGATTTTTCGCTTTATCTAAAATATCAAAAAAATCTATTTTACCATCTATTAAACTTAATAAACTATCTGTACCTGCACCTAAATATTGATAAGGATAACGTAAATCCACCTGTTTGCCTATGAGTCCAATAGGAATATGATTACGACGTTGATTTACCAATATACGAGCATTTAAAATAGCTGCTTCCTCTCTAGGATTACAGCCAACAAGTAATATAGCATCTGCTTTATCTATACCAGATATTTTACTATTAAATATATAACTTTCTCTTCCATAAGCAGGATTAAATTGAGCACCATCTTGCCTACACTCCATATTTTCTGAGCCTAATTTTTCAAGCAATGACTTAAGCGCAAAAATTTCTTCTACAGCAGCTAGATCACCCGCTATAGCTCCTATATTATTAGCATTGGTTTTTTTT
This sequence comes from Bartonella sp. DGB1, assembly GCF_041345015.1. NCBI lineage: Bacteria > Pseudomonadati > Pseudomonadota > Alphaproteobacteria > Hyphomicrobiales > Bartonellaceae > Bartonella > Bartonella sp. DGB1. The sequence continues at coordinate 705,034 of NZ_CP166769.1, read as the reverse complement.
ACCACATCAGCGATAGTAGAAAAAGCTTCATCCCAGCTGACTGGAGTTAAAACGCCATCTTTTCTTACATAAGGACGATCTAAACGCTGCAACTTTAAACCATCATAAGAGAAACGACTTTTATCAGAAATCCATTCTTCGTTAATATTTTCATTAACTCTTGGTAAAATTCGTAATACTTCTTTACCTCTAGTATCAATTCTTATATTGCAACCTAAAGCATCCATCACATCTATAGATTCAGTTTTAGTCAATTCCCAAGGACGCGCAACAAAGGAATAAGGTCTAGAAGTAAGTGCTCCAACTGGACATAAATCAATGACATTTCCTTGTAATTCAGATGTTAATGCCGCCTCTAAATAAGTTGTTATTTCTGCATCTTCTCCACGCCCAGTTAAACCTAGTTCAGATATACCAGCAACCTCAGTAGTAAAACGTACACACCTAGTACAATGAATACAACGATTCATAACTGTCTTTATCAAAGGACTAATATATTTATCAGTAACAGCTCGCTTATCTTCACAATAGCGTGAATTATCACGACCATATATCATAGCTTGATCTTGTAAATCACATTCACCGGCTTGATCACAGATAGGACAATCTAACGGATGATTGATAAGTAAAAATTCCATCACACCGGCACGAGCTTTTTTAACCATAGGGCTAGAGGTAAAAACCTCTGGAGGCTCGCCGTTAGGACCAGGACGTAAGTCTGTTACCGCCAAAGCACAAGAAGCCTGCGGTTTTGGAGGTCCGCCTTTAACTTCAACTAAACACATACGACAATTACCAGCTATAGATAAACGTTCATGAAAACAAAAACGTGGTATTTCTACTCCGGCAGCTTCAGCAGCTTGTAATAAAGTATAATGAGATGGGACTTCTATTTCTTTATTATCAATTTTAATTTTTATCATCATTTTTCCTAGCAATTATCTGCTATATAGCCATAACTTATATTGCATTATAGGTATATTGTTCAATTCTTGCCTCAATTTCAGGGCGAAAATTCCTTATTAAAGCTTGCACAGGCCAAGCTGCCGCATCTCCTAAGGCACAAATTGTATGACCTTCTATTTGCTTACTAAGATCAAACAATAAATCAATATCTTTTACCTTTGCTTCGCCTTTAACCATTTTAGCTAAAAGACGCATCATCCAACCGGTGCCTTCGCGACAAGGTGTACATTGACCACAACTTTCATGTTTAAAAAAGGCTGATATTCTCCATATAGCTTTAATAATATCAGTTGTTTTATCCATAACTATAACTCCTCCTGTTCCAAAAGAAGAATTTTTCTCTCGCATACCGTCAAAATCCATTATCGCATCGTAAATATTTTCACCCTTTATTAGAGGACACGAAGCACCACCAGGTATTACGGCTAATAAATTATCCCAACCACCACGAATACCACCCGCATGTTTTTCAATTAACTCCTTAAAAGTTATTCCTAAAGATTCCTCAACAGTACAAGGTGTATTCACATGACCAGATATCATAAATAATTTTGTACCAACGTTATTAGGGCGACCAATAGAAGCAAACCAATCCGCCCCCCTACGTAAAATTGTAGGTGTTACTGCTATTGATTCTACATTATTAACCGTAGTAGGACAACCATATAAACCAACATTAGCAGGAAATGGAGGCTTCATGCGCGGTTGACCTTTTTTACCTTCTAAACTTTCTAACAAAGCCGTTTCTTCACCACATATGTAAGCACCAGCGCCATGATGGACAATTATATCACAAGGATGACCATGAATAGTATCTTTACCTAATAATTTTGCATCATAACATTCGTCTACAGCACGTTGTAAAGCTTCTCGTTCACGGATATATTCGCCTCTAACATAAATAAAAACTTTATGAGCACCCATAGCAAAACTAGCGATAACACAACCCTCTATAAGACTATGAGGCTCGTGCCGTAATATTTCGCGATCTTTACAAGTACCGGGCTCTGATTCATCTGCATTAACCACTAAATAATGCGGACGCCCATCGTTAACTTTAGGCATGAATGACCATTTTAAACCGGTAGAAAATCCAGCACCACCTCTACCCCGCAAACCAGATTTTTTAACCTCTTCAATAATCCAATCACGACCTTTTTCTAAGATTGCTTTAGTATTATCCCAACGCCCACGTGACATTGCGCCTTTTAAAGAAAGATCATGAAAACCATATAAATTTGTAAAAATACGATCTTTATCCAACAACATTACTTTTTATCCTTATTGGATTTAACTACTGCAAGATTAGAAGGGTCACCAACAAGCGATGTCAAACCGCTAATAGGTTCTGAACTTCTACGAGATATTTGTGAACCTGGAGTTATTTTATCTCCTTCTCCAGCTTCAAACATATCAATAATTTTTTCAAAAGTCTCCGGTGTCAAATCTTCATAAGTATCTTTGAATATCATTACCATAGGAGCATTTACACAAGCGCCTTGACATTCCACCTCTTCCCATGAAAGCTTGCCATCTGAAGTTGTTTCAAGTGGATTATTATTTATCCGACGTTTGCAGATTTTTATAAGCTCTTCAGCTCCACGTAACATACATGGTGTTGTACCACATACTTGTATATGAGCTAATTTACCTACTGGATGCAAATGAAATTGAGTATAAAAAGTCGCTATTTCTAGAACTCTTATGTAAGCCATAGATAATAAATTAGCAACATATTCTATCGCGGCTCTGGTAACCCACCCCTCCTGCTCCTGAGCTCTCATTAATAAAGGAATAACAGCTGATTGTTGTCTGCCCATAGGATAGCGTTTTATTAATAATTTTGCCCAATTTTCATTATCTTTAGTAAAAGAAAAATGATCTGGTTGAATATTTTCATCAGCAAGACGACGAACTGTCATTATCTATCTATCTCCCCAAAAACAACATCTATTGAACCTAAGATAGCAGAAACATCTGGTAACATATGACCTCTACACAAATGATCCATAGCCTGTAAATGCGCATAACTAGGAGCTCTTAATTTAACCCGATAAGGTCGATTACTACCATCTGAGACCAAGAATACACCAAACTCACCTTTAGGCGCTTCTACAGCAACATAAACTTCACCCGCCGGAACATGAAAACCTTCACTGAATAATTTAAAATGCTGAATTAACGCATCCATAGAATTTTTCATATCTTGACGCTTAGGTGGTACAATTTTACGATCATCACTAATATGTTTGCCATATCTTTCTCGTCCTAACAACAATTCAACACATTGCAAAATTAAACTTGCTGATTGTCGCATTTCTTCCATACGAATTAAATAACGATCATAACAATCGCCATTCTTTCCTACTGGAATATCAAAATCCAACTCAGCATAACATTCATACGGCTGTGATTTACGTAAATCCCACGCCGCTCCAGCACTTCTTATCATAACACCAGAAAAGCCACGACCCCAAGCTTCATCTAAACTAACAGAACCTATATCGACATTTCTTTGTTTAAAGATACGGTTATTAGTTAACAAACTATCTAAGTCTTTTACTCGCTTTAAAAAAGGATCAACAAATTTTGCTATATCTTCAATTAATTTTTCTGGTAAATCCTGATGTACGCCTCCCGGACGAAAATAATTAGCATGCAACCTTGCGCCAGAAGCCATTTCATAAAAAACCATTAATTTTTCACGCTGCTCAAAACCCCATAACGGAGGAGTTAATGCTCCAACATCTAAAGCCTGAGTGGTAATATTTAATAAATGATTTAAAATACGACCTATCTCAGAAAATAAAACCCTTATAACTTGAGCTCTTTTAGGTACTTCCAAATTTAGTAATTTTTCAATTGCCAATACAAAAGCATGCTCTTGATTCATTGGAGCTACATAATCTAAACGATCAAGATAAGGAGCAGACTGAAAATAAGTTTTTGTCTCCATCAACTTTTCAGTACCACGGTGCAATAAACCAATATGCGGATCTACTTTCTCAACTAATTCACCATCTAATTCTAATACCATACGCAACACACCATGCGCAGCAGGATGCTGTGGACCAAAATTTATATTAAAATTTCTTACATTAACCTCAGCCACGGACACACTCCAATATTTTATTATTTTCAACTAATATCATATCACCACTAGCAAAATATGTTGTCTTTTCGCGAGAATCTGGAACAAAATTTATATTAAAATTCCTTACATTAAACTTAGTCACGAACATACCCCAGTATTTTATTACTTTCAACTAATATCATATCACTATCAATAAAATATGTTGACTCTTCATGCGAATGTGGAACAAAATTTATATTAAAATTCCTCACATTAACCCTAGTCACGAACATACCCCAGTATTTTACCACTTTCAACTAATATCATATCACTATCAATAAAATATGTTGACTCTTCACGTAGATGTAGAACAAAATTTATATTAAAATTCCTCACATTCACCCTAGTCACGAACACACTCCAACATTTTATTATCTCTAACTAATATCATATCATCACTAATAAAATGGGTTACCTCTATAGCGAAAAAAGGATAAATACTTAATACGGTGTTTACACTAGCTAAAATAATTTATATAGGCTCATTATTTTACCTCAATCTTAGCTGAAGAAGCTTCATCAGTTTCTCGTAACGGCAAATCCATAGATTCCCAAGGAGACATATTATCAAACTGACGCATTTCCTGACGCAGAACTACAGGCTCATAAACAATCTTACCCTCTTCATAATCATAGCGACATTCAACAAAACCCGTTACAGGGAAATCTTTTCTAAGCGGATGACCTTGAAAACCATAATCACTTAAAATACGACGTAAATCAGGATGACCAGAGAATAAAATTCCATACATATCATATGCCTCGCGTTCATACCATTCTGCACCTGGATAAATAGCACAAGCTGAAGCTACCGGAACAGTCTCATCAGTGGTTAACTTTATTCTAATGCGAGTATTTTTATAGGGAGACAAAAGATGATAACAAAGATCAAACCTTTCTTTACGGTCAGGATAATCTACTCCACATATATCTAATAAAGATACAAATTTTAAATTTTTATTATCACGTAAAAAAGATAAAACCTTTAAGATGTGATCTTTATTAACAGTGACTGTAAGCTCACCAAAAACCAAACTATAATCACAACATATATTATTAGAAAATTGAGTTTGTAATATGTTAATAATTTCTTTTAATTTTAATATATTGTCTTCATGTAACATATTATTACCGTTCTATTGATCCTGTTCTACGTATTTTTCTTTGTAGAAGCAAAACTCCATATAAAAGAGCCTCAGCTGAAGGAGGACAACCTGGAACATATATATCAACTGGAACAATACGATCACAGCCCCTTACTACAGAGTAAGAATAATGGTAATATCCTCCTCCATTAGCACAAGAACCCATGGAGATAACATAACGTGGTTCTGGCATTTGATCATATACTTTCCGTAAAGCAGGCGCCATTTTATTAGTTAATGTACCAGCAACCACCATAACATCAGACTGCCTAGGTGAGGCTCTAGGAGCATAACCAAAGCGCTCATTATCATAATGAGGCATAGAACAATGAATCATCTCTACCGCGCAGCAAGCCAAGCCAAAACTCATCCACATAAGTGAACCACTTCTTGCC